>DAYW01000015.1:0-506 GCA_002507085.1 archaeon UBA168
GAAGGCCGTCGAGGGCTCTCGCATCGTTGGAATAGTACACCTAAAGGTCTTACCAGACTACGCTTGGATTCAAGGACTAAGAGTGAGAAAGACCGAGAGGCGCAAGGGGATCGGACGGTACATGGTGGAGCAGGCCATGAAACTGACGGGCAGAAGCGTGCACAGAGCGCTCATAAGCGAGGAAAACACCGCGTCGCGCTCGCTTTTTGAGTCCTTGGGCTTTCGCGTTATTTCAAGGGTTTACTACAACCACGGCTCTGAAGCAGTTCCGCCCTTGAGGAACGTGAAACCTAAGCCGGGTACAAGCGCGTACCTTGACAACTGGATATGGTATCCCGAGCACTACTGCAAAGGGCTTTACGAAGGGGATCTCGACGGGGCTAACATCGTTTTCGTCAAGGCAAATCCCCTCTTTCTGTTGGAGGGAGCGCTTCCGTCAAATTACGAGTTCACAAGCGCCAAAAAGCTGGAGGGAGCTGAGGGCTTCGTTGTTGTGGAGCTGTCTG
>DAYW01000015.1:533-8089 GCA_002507085.1 archaeon UBA168
CGTTATCGCCCCTCCTATGGCCAGAAAGATCCCGGCTATCATTGCCGCCACAGCAACTATCATGCCCGTAAGGGATGTAGTCAACGTGGAATAATGAACGTCGGTAGCCGCTGTCATGTTATTCACAAGATAAAGGGCCACCGTGCTGCTGCCGGTGTTGTAGCACTCCGCCGCAAACGTCCCGTTCAGGTCCTCCGACGAGATCTGTCCGCCTGTGGCGTTTATTAACAGCGGAAGTCCTGCGGAGTCGTTGTAGAGGGCCGTCGCGAGCTTTCCAGGCGGGACTTCTGCAATGGTGAAGTTCTCCCCTGGGTTGAGGCTCTGCTCCTGCTTGAAGGGCAGCAAGGAGTCGAGCGAAAGCGTGGCGTTAAACATGTAGGGGCTCACGAGGAAAAGCACCACTCCGATGACCAGGGCGATGGCTCCTGCGATCACTACTTTCTTTCTCATACGTAATGCGCCAGTTCGCATTTAANNCCACTCCTATCACGAGGGCGATTGCTCCTGCGATCACTACTTTCTTTCTCATATGTAACACGCTAATTCGCATTTAAAGGCCACGGAAATTTAGAAACGCGTTTATATGAAGGCGGCCTCTACCTATGATAACGTTCATGGCGGTGTCGCCGCACGGCGACGAACTGCTCAGTCCAAGCGATGCCGAAAGCGTCAAGCTCAATGAGGCCATGAACGCGGTTGTAAGGGAAAGGCAGAGCGTGCGTGTGGACACGTGGGTTGTGCTCACGCCGCACAACGTCAGGATTCCTGATCACTTTGCGGTGCTGACCTGCGAGAACCTTCAGGGAACGATCGGGGGAAAGGCCGTCACGGTTAAAACTGACCTCGACCTCGCGCACGCCATATCCAAGAAGGCCAGATCGCTGGACGTGCCGGTAGTCGAGGTTAACTATGGCGCGTTGGAAGGACCCCTATCATCGCTGCCTTTGGACTGGGGGACATCCATACCCCTGTCTTTTCTGTATCACGGGGAAAAAGTCGTCGTAGTAGGTCCCGCAAGGGAGGTGGAGAGGAAGGCGCTTCTCTCGTTTGGAAGAGCAGTGGGTGAGGAGTGCACAAGCGCGCAGAAGGCCGTCGGCATAATCGTGAGCGCAGACAACGCCCACGCCCACAGGGCGGATGGGCCGTATGGGTTCAGCCCTGCGGCCAAGGTTTATGACGACCTCGTGATCAGGGCCTTCAGGGAAAACAAACTGGAGCTCTTAGCTGGAATTGACGACAGCCTTGTGGAGGCGGCGAAGCCTGACAGCTTCTGGCAGTTCATGGTCATGCTTGGGATACTGAGCGTTAAGCCCATGAGGCCAACTTTTCTTGCTTACGGCCTTCCGTCATACTTTGGCATGCTCGTGGCGTACTTCAAAGAAGGCTAAAAAGACTCTGGGCTCAGGATGAGCTTCGGCGGAAGTACTCCTTAAGGGATGAGAGTTCCTCCGGCTTAACGTTGTAGGCCTTTGCGGCTATCCGAAGGGCATCTTCCTCTCCAAGCTGCGTCGACAGGTTGTCGTACTCGGCGTACGCCGCTCCCTTTCCCCACACGTCCGGAAAAGCATCGGCGTTTTCGGGGGTTATGTAAGGCGAAGCCGTTGGGAGGAAGTTCCTGTACTTCGCTTTCCTCAGCGCTCCAAGCTTTTCTGCGTCCTCGCGGCCGAACTTGGCCAGAAGGTAGGCCTTGTACTTTGCCCTCCAGGCCTCCTCCAGGTATATGGGCGTCTCGTGGGAGAGAAAGGCCATCACCACGCGACCCACGAAGGAAAGCATGTCGGTGGAGACCTTGTCGGCGAAGTCCTCAGAAGAGTGGTAGTAACGGTCGGGCCAATTCGTGAAGTCCATGGCGGGGATGCCGTTCTGCACGAGGACGGCGTGGTCGCTTCCTATGTCATAATCGACGAACTCGTATCTTATGGCCGAGTTATCTAGGTCCCTTACCAGCTCTTTTACGAGCTCCTCGTAAGGCGACTTCTGAGAATAAGGAGTGTACGATATCTGGAGGGTGGAACCCGTTATGGCCTGGTTCTCCCCGACCATGTCAAGGTTAAGGCCAAACTCGTAGCTCACGTCGTGATTCGAGAAGAAGGCAAGCGATCCATAGTGCTCGGGAATCCAAAGAAAGTCTGCCTTTGCTCCCGCGTTAGCAAGCTCGAGCGAGAGGCCGGCCCCTGAAGCGTTGTCGTTTGCCCCAGGGAACGGATGACACATGTGCGAGCTCACGAGGAACTTCGATCCTGTGCGGGCGTAAATCACTGGCATCTTCTTTGGCTCCGACCTCGTTTCCACGTTTATCCTTACCCTCTGTCCCTTTACCTTCTCGACGAGGTTCCTCGGGATGGCCACTGCCGGCAGGGAGTAGGATAGCTCCTTCTTGGTCAGAAAGAGGCCGCGATAGGGAACTGCGGTTTCTGGTAAGGTGTCGCTGTAAAATATGACCGCCACCGCGCCGCGCTTCACGGCCTTGAGGTACTCCCTTTTTGCGTCGCGAGCGGACGTTAAAAGCACCTTTCCATCTGAGGCCTCCAGATCATCCGTGACCACTCCCTCCACGTCAGCTGATGGAGAGTGCCCCGATATGAACAGGGGCACGTCGTCAAACCCTATGAGCTTCTCGCCCTCAACCTGCAGTTCTCCTCTTATGGGATCCCAGCCCATGGGGGCCACGAAGTTCCCATAGGTACTTTCCCCATCGTAGTTGTAGAATATCATTTCCTTTTCCCTTACGTTGAGGTGATCGTATATGTAGTTCGCGGCGTCCAGAAGGCCTTGTGATCCCTGTATCCTGTGAAACTTCGATATGTTGTAAACGTGATCAAAGGCCCTGTAAGGGCTAAATGCCTGCATGAAAAAAGGATCTGTCCTCGCTTAAAAGGTGATTGGAAGGTAGCCCTGATTTACGTAGTAGGACAACCTTTCCCCTATGGGATGAAGTTGCACACCTATCTCTGTTAGCCTCTTCGCCGCTCCTGACTGGTTTGCCACGAAGACGCAGGCTGAGTCTATAACTCCCTTCTTTATCAAACGGTTAACAGCCTCGAGCTCCTTGTCTTGGGCCTCCGCGATGTAGCTTTCGCTCGGGCCAAAGAAAAGAACCTTTACGTCCTCGTACCTTTTTGCATCGAATGACCTTTCAGCGNNAATCCAAGGGAGAACTTTTCCGGGTCGTCCTTTCCGCTTGTTATCAGGAAAACTACTTTCGTCATGGTATCATATAATGACGCCGTTATAAGGGCAACTTATGAGGGCTTCTGAGCGCCAGCTCACCATAACCGTAAAAGGGACCGCCAAAGATGATGGCATGAAGACGGTAGTTATCGCAGGCGGCGGGGTAGGAGGCGTTGTGGCAGCCAAGCGCTTGTCCGAAAGGCTAAAGGGAAAGGCGAACCTAGTGCTGATCAGCGACAACGAGAAGTACGTCTTTCCTCCGTATTTTACCAACGTGGCCTTGGGTGACATGCAGCCTGAGGAGATCTCATTACCTCTTTCCAAATTGGAGGAGAGGGGCGTCAAGTTCATGAAAGCAAGGATAAAAAGCTTCGATCCAGACAACCGCAAGGTCGTAACGGACTCCGGCGACGTCCAATACGATTACCTGCTTGCGAGCCTGGGCTCGGAGCTTGACTTCGACACCTACAACTTGGCCAGCGGATACCATAACTTCACGCTGGAAGGCAGCCTGAAGATGAGGGATGCCCTCTCATCTTTTAACGGAGGGAAGGTTGTCATATTCACTCCAAGTCCCATGTACAGGTGCGGGATTTATCCCTTTGAGATCGCCAACCAGCTGGACGTCATATTCAGGAGAAGAGGGATAAGGGACAAGTCCAGCATAACGCTGATCCACCCCTTCAAGAACCCCATTGAGCCATTGGGCCCGGAAGCCGTCAGGATAACGAACGAGCAGTTCCAGAAGCGCGGCATAACGTACGTGGGCGGCAAAAAGCCGGTCAAGGTCGATGACGCGAGGAAGGTCGTGGTCATGGAAGGAGAGGAGTTTCCGTACGACTTCCTAGTTACCGTGCCTCCCATAAAGGTTCCCTCGCCGTTCATTGGGACGCCGCTCGTCAAGAGCACCCCTATGGGAGATTGGACTGATGCCGATGCCCTTACCGGCAGAAGCACGAAGTACGACGACGTCTTCCTTCCAGGGGAACACAGCATGCCGGTCCTCGGCTTGCCGACGGCCGGCGTTCCCGTTCACTTCACCTCGCTGGCCAGCTCATCCGTCATAAGCGGGGAGATCTTGGGGGAGCCAGTGGACCCAGGTCAGATAAGTGCCATGGTGTGTGCCATGGATTACGGGGACTTGGGGCTGGTCATAAACTGCGATGTGAAGGAGGAGAACGGCGCCTTGAAGTGGATCGGAAGCTGCTACAGCGTCCTCACGTCGCCGTTGGGCAAGTACGTGAAGGACATGTTTTATAGGAGCTTCCTGTTAACTTCTATGTAGGTGATTGCGATGTCAAAAGAGAAAAACGAAAAAGAACCACAGGAGGTCAGGATCATGGAGGCGCCCGAAATATCCGACGAGGACCTGAGAGCGCTATTCGCAGACCTTATCGAGCTCGAGAAAAGCGGCACGCTTGATGTGGCTGTGACGGCCGTCAAGAAGATGGATGAGCTGCTGCAGTACCTTTTCCAGGAGCCCGCCCTTTATCGCCTGCTCGCGGTCCTTCTGGACGGAAGCCTTGGTGCAGCGCGCCAGCTCAGCGCCGAAGACGTCATAAACCTCAAGACAACCATAGCGCAGGTAGGAGGGTGCGTGGCAAAGAGCGCNNAAGCCGCTGGGACTGGGCGGGCTCATGAAGGCCATGGGCGATCCAGATGTGCAGAAGGGCATAGGCATAACGATCGAGCTCTTAAGGGCGATCGGCAAGTGCGCTTCCAGCCAAAGCAAGTGAATTTTTGTTCAAACCGAAAGGCAATTAAGGGCTCCGACGGCGTTCTTATGGAGAAGACGAGCGTGCTGAGGCCGCTTGATGAGCTCTCGACCAAAGGCTTCCACCTCAAGGTATGGGTCACGTCCGGCATGGGCTTTTTCACGGATGCCTATGACCTCTGGATCATCAGCGTGGCTCTCATATTTTTAACGCAGGTGTACCATCTAAGCGATGCCCAAGAAGGCATGCTGACCAGCGCCTCGCTTTTCGGCGCTTTTCTGGGTCCGTTGCTCTTCGGGAGGTTGGGCGACCTGTTTGGAAGGAAGTACGTCTACGGCCTTGAGATGCTTATACTTTCCCTGGGCGCCATAGGCTCTGCGCTTTCTCCCACGTACAACATCTTGTTGCTGATGCGCGGCGTAATGGGATTTGGGATAGGAGGGGATTACCCCACCAGCGCGACCGTGATGGCTGAGTACTCTGGAAGGAGGAACAGGGGTCAGCTCACGGCCATGGTTTTTGCCATGCAGGGATTTGGCATACTGGCCGGCATAGCCGTCGCCTTTGGGCTCATGTCCTTCTCGCTCAAGGCCGATCTCATATGGAGGCTTATGCTTGGCTTCGGGGCGATCCCCGCTCTCTCTGTGATATACCTCAGGAGAAAGATACCCGAGACGCCGAGGTTCGACATAGCGGCGGGCAGGGTAGAAGAGGCGGCCAACACGGTGAGTCAGGTAACGAAGAAGCAGGTCACTGTTAGCTCGGGACAAAGCGCGAAAATAGACATGAGAAGGTACATAGGCCTTTTCATGCCGTACATAGTTGGCGTATCTGTCGCGTGGTTCCTTCTTGATGCCTCCTACTACGGAACGGGTATCTTTCTGCCATCCTTGGCGGGAGCGCTTGGCTTCACGGGGACGCTTTCGAAGATAGAGATAAGCGCCCTCACCTTTGGCCTGGCTGCCTTTCCCGGTTACTGGGTTGCCGTCATGTTGATGGACATCGAGGGAAGGAAGGCCATGCAGACCATCGGGTTTGCGCTTATGGGCTTCCTGTTCCTGGTGTTAGGCTTTGTGGGTAAGGAGCTCGAGGGGACGGCGTTCCTCTTCATATACTCCCTCACGTTCTTCTTCTCTAACTACGGCCCCAACACCACCACTTTTGTTTACCCAACGGAGCTTTTCCCAACGGAGTTCAGGTCAACCGGTCACGGCATAGCTGCCAGCAGCGGAAAGCTTGGCGCCGCCATATCCACCTTCGTATTTCCGGTCCTCCTTTTCGAGTGGGGCCCGTATAACCTCATGATATTTCTCGGATCGCTTGCTCTCGTGGGAGCCATTGTAACGGTAGCTNNTAGTGACGGTAGCCCTCCTGCCAGAAACAAAGGGCAAGAGCCTTGAGGAAACTTCCATGGAGAACGAGCTGATATTGCTGCAGACTTCGCTTGTGTCGCTCTTCGACAGGCTCCTTGAAGACATAAAGAACGGGGCAAGCGTCCTTCAAAAGGAGTCCTCAGGTGAAATAGATGCAAAGGAGGCAACCGATGAGATCAGGTTCTGGGAACACGAGGGAGATGATACGGTGCACGAGATATTTGTGTCCCTGAACCTGAGAAACATATCCTTCATGGATCACATGGACATAGCGCAGCTCACCGAGAAGCTGGACGACGTGCTGGACGCCGAGCAGGCGACCGCTTACAGGTTCATGCTTTATCAGGCTGCGCCGAACGACACCACAAAGGAGTTCGCGAAGGGGATCGTGGAACTGTCGTCGCTCCTGAGGGCGGGAGTTGATCACCTCAGGGATTTGGTGCACGGTGAAACGAAGGAGCTGGAGGAAATAATAAGGAGGATACACGAGATAGAAAACGAGGCAGATGACCTGCTCAGGACTGCGCTGGCTGATGTATTTAGCCAAAACGATGCCATAACCATCATAAAGTACAAGGACCTGTACGAGCACTACGAGCTGGTTAGCGATCTTGCCGAGGACGTTGCAGACGTCATGGCGGATTTAGCCGTCAAGTACTCAAAGCAGGGCTGGAGGTAGTCTTCTCGATCCTTTTTGCCTTTGAGGCTGCTCAGAGGTTCGCTGGCAGGCTTCGATGGGAGGGGATTAGTGGCCGTGGCCCAAGAGCCGGGCGCACCCGTAAAAATTCATGCAATGTGAATCATCGCTGATTTCGCAATGCATAAATATGAATACGGATAAATAAGCGAAGTTGGAGAAAAATGGGTCTATTTGGATAGACGACCGTTTTAACGCCATCTCTCTTGTAACCTACATGCTCCTCGTGCTTTTGGCCTCTGCCTTCCTGACTAACTGGTTCCCGTTAGGTGATTTCTCCTTTGGGACGGTGGAGTGGTATCACGCGGTTATGATACCGTTTACGCTTTTTCTGATGATCGTCGCGGCTGCTGCGGTAGGGCTCGGGGGCAGAGTAAGGGCTGCCCTCAATCTGAGCGCCTATCCAGTGATGGTGACCACCCTTTTGGGGATAGCCTTTGTTGGCTCCCCCGTGGGTACCGTCTCTGAGGGCGTAAGGGATGCCTGGGTCATGCTCCTCGCGGTGATCTTTGACGTTGCTCTGCTGATTTTCCCCTTTAAGGAAAGGGAAAGGTTCAAGCAAATCTTCGGCGCATATGTGCTGCTTTTTGTGGCCTCGGT
>DAYW01000015.1:8197-9355 GCA_002507085.1 archaeon UBA168
ACATCCCACTCACATGAAATGCTTCCCGCGGTCATGGGTGGAATCGTCGCTCTCACGGCTCTTCTGGTTCATTACGAGAAGCTGGATCCTGGAAAGAGGAAGCTGGTAAACCTAGGGATGCTTGTTTCCACCTTCGGCGTCATAAGCATGAGCTATCTGTACCTCATATCTGGCTTGGGAACTTACTCCATACCCGCGATAGCGCCCTTCGGACCGGGAGGCATGAATGGCCTTGCCCTGGACGACAGCCAAACGGGGATCGTGGGTTGGGGGGCGCTGATATCCTTGGTGGGGCTCTGGCCCTTCGTGAAGAAGAGCTCTGTAAGAATTGCCTCTGTGCTCACCTGGGTCTTTGCGATGGTGGCCCTCATAGGGATTGGCTACTACATCGAGTTCAACGAGAGCTACTACGGCTTCGGATCTCCGGGCGTGCCTCCGAGCGGAGGACCCGGCTACATGCACGACGACGCCTTCATGAGCGGGCACCTCATGTTTCCATTCTTCTTCCTGCCCGTGCTCGCTGCGATCACCATCTACTTGGACTGGAAGCTTCCTGAGGAGTCGCGGGTAAGGCGCCTGGTTTACTGGCTATCGCTCTCAGGGATGGTACTAGGCCTCATAGGTCTTGCGGTGTTCTTCATAACGCTGACGCCTTACGTTGAGGCAGCGGGAATAGCTTTGATGGGCGTTGCCATGGCAGCGGGCTTGTCCGGGCTTTACGGTCAAAGACTTCGCTGATTTTTTATTTTTTAAGAGCGCAGTGAAAGCCGCGCTCTTACCCTGCTCATCACATCTGGGGGAAGCCTAGGAACGTCTCCAACCGCCCTCGTCGCGTCTATGTCAATACCGTCTTTTGTTATGCGGACGTCCTCATCTGGCTTTACCCTCGTGGCAAGGACCCACGCAAGGGTGTTCTCATCTATTCTCTCGACGTCGTCTGGAAACCTGACGTTTACGGTACCTAGCGAGGTCCTTGCCCTATCTATGGCCAAAAGCACTTGTTCGCCTTTCATGAGCCTAACAGAAGAGCCACCTTGCAACACGGAAAAAGAGGCGTTGCCTGAGGCGACTGCTATGAGCTTGGCAGACGCTCCTTCTGTTGAGGTTGGGTTGGAACCTATGGAGTAAAGTCCTTCTATGACCTGAATCCTCTTTGGC
>DAYW01000015.1:9373-9885 GCA_002507085.1 archaeon UBA168
CCCTCGTTAACGAGGGCCAGCTTCGAGAAGAGGGGATCGGAAGCAAGCAAGAGCAGTCCCAGCTGCTTCGCCAAGCCAGGTTCAGGGGGATCGACGTATCCCAAAACCATGTAGTTCGAGGCGCGCTGAGGCCAGAGAAGCTTGTAAGCGTGCCCTGGAGGCATGAGTGAGTTCACCGCTGTTTGCACAGCCACGTGCCTTGGGAACGAGAACATGTTGACGTGCTCGTTGGAGTTTGAGGGCTGAACGTCGTAGTATATTGGGCGCTTTCTCCTGAGGATTGACTTAACGCGCGCGACGTTCTTCGTGGAGTCAAGCCCAACGTAGCCCGTGTACTCGCTGAAAGGTCCCTCATCAAAGCTCTCGGGGACCACCTCAGCTTCGAGGGCAATCTCCGCGTCAGCGGGGATGGGTATGTCGTTCTCAACCCCTTCCGTCAACTTCAGCGGCAGGACGCTTGCCGCCTTTTCGTACTCGTTCTCTGTGAAAGACGCAGCCAGAAGGTACAGGAG
>DAYW01000015.1:9944-10931 GCA_002507085.1 archaeon UBA168
GAGCCGCAGTCAAATGCGTACCTGTCCTTCCCGATAAGCTGTATCCTTGTGAAACTCAGGTCAATGACCTTCTTCCTTTCTGGATCTCTGGCGGCAACGATTCCCCCCGTAATGTACCTTTGAAATCCTTTTCTCGCTCCGTCTTGCCTGAAGTGAACAGGAACAGGAAGGCGAAAGAGATCAACGTTGTCTTCCTTGACGACGACCTCTTTGACGGGCGCGTCCTCTGACATGTGCGGGTTTCCCCTGCTTTTTGTTATGAGATTCCACCTATCAAATGGGGAAGTGCCTTGCTCTGCTCCCAGCGCAAAGGCCAGCCTTTTCTCGCTTCCCAGCGCGTTTGTGATCATGCTGAAGTCCTCGTAGCCTTTGACGCTTTCAAAAAATATGAGGGGATTTCTTTCCTGAAGCGCGTAGTAGTACGCCGTCGGTTCGTAGTTTGGATCGACCTCATCGATCCTGATTACGTCTGAAGGGTTTGCGCGCTCATATTCATAAAAAAAGCTCCTCAGGGACAACTGGGACTCTCACTTTGCCCTAAATGTGGCCATCACAGCGCTTGCGATCACGAAAGCAGCGAAGACTACCGTGCCGATTATCACTGGAGAGCTTATTGAAAGGAAAGTGCCGTAAAATACGAAAGCCAAAGCTATCACGGCTGCCGCGACGAGCAGCACGTCCACCGCGGTGTACTTGTCACCGGAGTTCTTTATGGCGCTTGGCATCGATGCGTTTATCAGGACGTGAACTAGCAGAGTTCCAAGGGTGGCAGCGGTGGCGGTGAAAAGAAAGGCGTTAAAACCGCCCAGCAAGATCGTCGAAAGGGAGGCTATGATCAGGGCCGCAAAGAAAGTGATAAAGGCGGCCACATGCGGGGTAAGCCTTTTGCCGTGAACGCTGGATACCGGGGCCGGCAATATCCCATCCCTTCCCATGTCAAACATAACCCTTGACGTGCTGTTGGTCAAAACGACGGCTCCGGTGAAG
>DAYW01000015.1:10953-11899 GCA_002507085.1 archaeon UBA168
TCGTAAATAAGCGATACACCTGGGACGAGAGCGGACGCGTAGGTGCCCATTTGGGATGGACCCCACGCGACGGTAAAGGCGTAAGCGGAGAAAATGAAGAACGCGCCCAAAATGAGCGCTGTAAATATGAGGGCCTTGCTGATGCTTGACTTTGGGTTTCTGGCTTCCTCGCCAAGTGGGGTTGAGTTGCCAAAGCCGGCGAATGCCGTGTACATGAAAAGCATTCCGAGAGCTATCCCAGATAGCCCTCCGCTGGCGTAATTTGGGGTGAAAACCGCGAGCGTGTTGTTTTTGCTCATCAGTATTAGCGCCGCACCTAAGATCACCACGGTGGTCATCTCTATTGCCGCCATGATAAAAGAAAACCTAGTTGACTCCCGTATGCCTGCATAGGAAAGCGAAAAGGCAAGCCCCAGCGTTGCCAAAAGGAGAAGGAACCAGAGGTAGGAGGGTATGTTAACGTTGAAAACCTGAGAAAGCATTGCCGGGACGAAAACCGACATGCTCAGGCCCACGAAGGATATCGCCATGATTTGGTAAAAAACGTACATCATGCCGGTGAAAACGCCCAGCCTCTTTCCGTATCCCGCCTTGACGTAGGCGTAGTATCCCCCTGCGCTGGCCACGCGCTTTGACACGCGGCTGATGATGGTTGCGTTCAATAGCACGAGGAGGAATGCCAACAGCGCGCTTAGAGGAAGGGAGCCCAGCGCAAAGGCCGCGGCCCCGGTCATGGTAGCCACGGCTGCCCCGGCTGGAGCCACCGCAGCTATGCCCTGAAAAAGCACTTCCGCGAACCCTATGGCGTCCTTCCTTAACGTGACCTTATTTTCCATTTTAAAGCCGCTATGTATCGATATTGACATTAATAAGACTATTTGTACATATAAGTACACCGACTCCAAATCAATTCTCTTTGATAACAAAAAGCTTTAAATTCTGAGGA
>DAYW01000015.1:12034-13806 GCA_002507085.1 archaeon UBA168
GCTGACGCGGCGCTGGCTGCCGCGGAGACCTTCTACTCCGCCGAATTAGGGGTGTTCAACGGCAGCATATCCGTTGATTTCAAGGCAAACATGCAGAGGGCCAGAGATATAGCTAAAAAGACTTCGGAAACAGCGAGCTACGTGCTTCAAAGTCTGAGCGTCGACGTGATAAACGGCGAGGGCAAGCTCGTCGAAAAAGGGGTACAGGTAAATGGTGAGACCCTGCACTCTGAGAACGTGGTTTTGGCCACTGGAGCGACGCCCATGATGCCTGACGTGGATGGGCTGGACCCAGCTAAGGTAATAACCAGGGAGAACTTCTGGGACCTGCAGGAGCTCCCCCAGAAGGTTGTCGTCCTAGAAGGGGGAGAGCCCTCTTCAGATATCCTCGAGCTGTCCCAGATCCTCGCGTCCGCTGGGGCGAGCGTCAAGTTCTTGGATGAAAACGATGAGATATTGCCCTGGGAAGATGCGGAACTTACGGCTTCCCTCAGGGAAAGCCTAAGCAAGAGAGGGTTCGAGTTCAACATGGCCATAGAGCCAAAGGAGGTAAGAGGCAACAGGGTGATTTACGCCCAAAACGATGAGGAGAAGGACGCAGAGTTTGACGCCCTTTTGGTCTCCTACGGCTGGATGCCCAACGTTCAGGGCACAGGGGCAGAGGAGCTCGGAGTTGAGACTGAGCTCGGGTTCATAAAAGTTGACGAGACGGGGCGCACAAACCTTCCATGGCTTTACGCGGTTGGAGACGTCACGACTCACATGGGCGCGGCGTCTGCAATGCACATGGGGAGGGTCGTAGCGCTTAACATGGCAGGAAGGCACATCGCGATGGACTACAACCAGTTCCCTCGCGGCTGCGCAACGATTCCCGAGCTCGAGGGCGTGGGGCTCACGGAGGACGGAGCAAAAAGGGCCGGCATAAATCCGGTTGTGGGGACCGCTTATTTGGCGGCAAATGAAAAAGCCATAGTGGAAGGGCGGCCCGAGGGCCTGGTGAAGATAGTGGCCGACCAGAAAGGGTATGTAATAGGTGGGGGCGTGCTGGGATCGCACGCGGCCGAGGTAATTCACGAGATAGTCCTCGCCATGAGGATGAAGGCCACGGTGACAGATCTTGCCCTTTCAAACTTTGAACACGCCACCATCTCGGAATCGGTTCAGGAGGCCGCCCTCAAGGCCCTTTCAAGCCTGGGGTGATGTGATATGACGAACATGAACGGGAGGATAGAGCTGAACGCTCCAAAGTCAAAGGTGCTAGCCTTCATAACGGATCCGGACCAGTTTTCGACCTGCCTGCCTAACGTGCAGGAGTTTGAAAAGAAGAGCCCACAGGAGTTCACCGCGAAGTTCAAAGTTGAGCTCCCGGCCGATATGAGGAAGGGGTTGCTGGCCAACTTGGCAAACGTGGGCATAAAGATGAACTTCAAGAGCGAGGTGGCCGGCGACTCCGTAAGCATACATGGAGAGGGAAGGTCCATGGGCATGAAGGTAAGCATAGATCTCAAGATGGCCGTATCGGAGGCTGCTGGCAAGACGGGCATTGACTGGAACGCGGACGTGAACGCGGGAATGATACTGAAGCTGATGGGAGAGGATAACTTCAAGAAGGTAGCAGATGAGATAATAGGCCAGCTTGTGTCATCAGTTAAGGCAAAGCTGGAAACCGCTTAAAACAGCCTTAAATTTTTACCGCTGGATTGAGCCATGATGGAAAAGGAACTGGGAAAAACAAAGGAAAGGCTTCCCGCAATTGGGCTTGGGACGTGGCA
>DAYW01000015.1:13817-13989 GCA_002507085.1 archaeon UBA168
GGATTCGCTTGTGGCGGGGGTCAAGGCGGGAGCCAACTTCATAGACACGGCGGAGATATACCACACGGAACCGCTTGTGGGAAGGGCGCTTTCCAGGATTCGGGCGGAGGGAATAGGCGTTTTCTTGGCCACTAAAGTGTGGCCGACCCACTTCCATCACGATGACGTCATA
>DAYW01000006.1:0-1564 GCA_002507085.1 archaeon UBA168
GGGGACTGCCGGCTTCAAGCCACTGTGCACCTGCCTCTGATGCTTGGGAGGCTACTTCAAGAGCTCTATCTGCGGAGACCATGTCGAGGGCTACCTGCAAGACAGGCCATCTATCGGCATACATAAAATAGTGGCGCATCAATTTAAAAGGACTAACTGGGACTGCGATCTAGCTGGCCTTGGCTGAACGTGCCATTGCACCGTCATTTGCATGCTTTTTTGTGCTAAGTGCTACCTGATGACTATCGTGGATTTCTAGAGCGAATTCCGCCAATGGCGCGCTTCTTTTTTGAATCTTCGCGATAGCTGCTAGCAGCTAAACACAGGTAGTCTCAAGCAATTCATTACGAGGAAGCGGCGACTTCCTGGGCCTGGATTCTAGCTCACAAGAGCTTTGCAGACTTGCTAATAATTAAAGATCTAATAAAAATTATAACTTTGAAGCGCCTACCTAGATTGTTTCGCTTTCTTTATTTTTTTTCCAGCACTATTTCAATGGCGGAGACGTTCTTCATCCTGCCACCTTCTGCTTCTAGCTGCTCTGTGCTGATGTTGATGCTCTTGACTTTCAACGCGTCCTTCATGAATCTGTTTCTCAGCATCTCTGCGACGTCGACGGCTCCGCTTATCGCCCTTCCCCTTGCCTTTAGCGTAACGGAGGGAGCTCCTCCGTTCAGCTGTACGAGGCATGCCATCACATAGCTCATGGGTGGTTTGGAACCCACGTAGATGACGTTCTCTTCTCCTGGCGCTTTGGCTTTCTGAGCCTCAGCCTTCGTTCCTTCACTTTCTGTTGAAGATTTGTTAGCCATCTGAATTCACCGAGGCTATGGTTCTCTCCGGCCTGCTTATTAAGCCTGTCTTTCACTCCTCTTTCTCTTCGTTCCCTTCTTCTTTCACTACAACACCGGTAGCGTATCTCGGTGTGACCTTTGTTATCTTTATTCTGACGTTATCGCCCTGTTTTGTTCCAGGGACGAATATGACGAAGCGCTGTATCTTGGCTACTCCTTCCCCTCTCCTGCTGGTATCCGTGATCTGCACGTCGTATTCTTTGCCCTCTTCGACTGGCTTTTGGAAGAAGCTACCGGCATTCTCTCCGTACGACACTTATTTCACCTCCACTTATTTTTTACAGGTAGTTCGGAGTGCACCGCAAGCAAAACAGCGTTCTCGTTCAAACCTACCTACCTGCGGGTATTATCTTCTAAGATAATATAAGCGTATCCGTTTTATCGCTATATTCGTTAGCCTTCAGATGCGCTCCTCCTCTTCTGGGCAAGAGCGTATTCCTTGTTTATGTGTTCGCGATACGTTTGCAGAAGCCTTTCCGCAAGGTCGACAGCCTCCATGTCGTTCAGCTTTAAAACTACCCTGGTGCCCTTGGCGTCCTTCAGAGAGATGTAAAATCCTCCCTTTTCTATGAAGCCGTTCTCGTTGATCGTTGGAGGTATATCGTCGGCCACTAGCTGGCTTGATATCTTCTTTGCGGCATCAAAATGCACTATTTCAGCAACCCTCATAATTTTTAGCTGCATCTGCATTTAACCTTATGGGGGCAGGC
>DAYW01000006.1:1626-6756 GCA_002507085.1 archaeon UBA168
TCGCTGGGTAAGCTCAACCAGCGAGTGCGCAGCCTCAATCGTGCGCTAAAGCTCGGCGGCAGCTTTTTTGCGTCCTCAGGGATGAACATCGTCGCTTAAGAGGCAATCTTTGCCCAAAAGGGCGAAATAGCCTACGTTGGTTGAACTGATTACTCGGCTTCATTCTTCCGCTTATGAAGCAAAGCGTAAAAGCCGCTGGATTAAATACGTAGCTATATGAGTAGCGGAGAAGATCGCCTGCGGGGCCTGCTGGAGAAGCAAAAGGATGTATTTGTGGCTTTCTCAGGAGGTCTTGCAAGCACGCTCCTCCTTTTCATGGCTTCAAGAACTGGGCATAAGGCAAGGGCGGTATATGTTGATACTGGCCTCATGAGAAAGGCAGAGGAAAAGGAGGCCGCAAGAGAGATCGCGGAGAAGGCAAAGGCGGAGTTCATAGTTGCAGATGCCAGAGAAACGATAAAGAAGAAGCTCAAGGGCCGTGCGCTGGCAAAGCACAAGGTGTCAATTGTCGAAAGCGTCATAAGCGCGGAGGTCGTCAAGGTGGCAAGGCAGGCAGGGCAACGCGACATATTTTGGGCTGGTCGTTCGTACAACGGCTCGACGAGGAAAGCCAACGTGATTCAGCCTTTCTTGGGAATGAACTACATGGACATGTACAGGATGGCCAAGTCCTTTGATGAGATAAGCCCTGACGGCAGGTATCATGTTCCATCCGCTGGCCTCTCGCTGCGCTCTCATGGGCTGATAGACGAGGAGAAGCTGAATACCGTGAAGGAGGCCACGGCTGAGGTTGATGAATGCGCCTTGGTTGATCAGCGTTATGTTCCAGTTCTTTTCCCGGTGGTGCTGGACCAAGAGTTCAGGCAGGACCGCATGGTGCCCGTATACGAGGAAGCGGTCACACCGGTCTTCAACCTTTACGGCGCCTCATTTGTTTCTGTGAACACGCTTTCTAAGAGCGTTGACGGGAGCGACGGCAACTACGGAAAGGTGGTAGTCATTGAGGCCTCTGACGAGGAAGGAAACCTGATCCTTCCTAACAAGAGGCTAAGCATGGCCGTGCGCGAGAAGATGCTTTCTGCCGACCCCAGCGTGGGCAGGATACTTCTCAAGGTTAAAAAGGCAGATAGCAAAAAAGCAATCGCGATAAGGGCAATGCAAACTTACGACTTGATAGCTGCCGAGCCCTATTATCTGCCTCCGCAGGCTTTGAACAATATATGCGAGTCGCTGAGCAAGAAGCTGGGCCAGCTTGACGTGTACTTTGACATAACCCCTAAGCCACCGGGTACTATTGAGTTCGAGTAGCATCAAGCAGACGAGAGAACGTTTCCTTCATAGTAAGCGCGTCCTTGGCCGTGTTGCTGGTCTCCGCAATGAAAGTCGGGGATGGATGTCCCCGTTTGACAAAAACCTCGGCCACAACCGAAAAGTCGGGGTAAAACCCCTCCTCGTCTAAGTTGTGATGCCTAAGCTCACCTCTGGACGAAAACTCCATCTTGCTAAAGTGACAGTGCAGCTCTGTCATTTCACGATCGCCCAGTCTCCTGTCAAGGTAGTCAAGAACCCTTTCCACATCTTCTTTGCTCCTCATATGGCCGAGAGAGCGCGCCTCCAGATGAGCCCAATCTATGACTGGAATCACGAAAGAGGGAAAGGAGGTGCAGAAGTCGGCAACCTCTTCCAGTGACCCTATTTGTGAAAGCCTGCCCATGGTTTCGAGGCCCAGCTTGACATGCCCTTGGCCTTGCAGGGAAGAGATCGCCTTAATTACGTTTGCTATGGCCTCATTGGGCGAGCTCCCGTAGTATCCGGGATGTACAACGACTACTTCGCCGCCAGCTACTTCGGTGGCGTGCAGCGCCTGCCGCACACGCTGAAGGCTTTCCTGCCAGATCTTGGGATCGCTCGAGCCAAGGTTCACGTAGTAAGGGGCGTGCATGCTGAGCTTCACGCCGTGCTTTCTGGCCTGTTCGCCGAGCGTTTTTGCCTCTTCATCGCTTATCCTCACTCCTCTGACAGCCTCATACTCGAAGGCGTCAAGCCCTAATGAAGCGACGAAGGCCGCCACGCCTGAGGTCTTTCCTTTGTACTCGCTTGGTATACCTGCCGTGCCGAATCTCGCCTTCACGATTATCCATTATGCAGGTTCTTTTACGGCTTTCATGACGCGTGTCCGTAAAGGCGGCACATAGTCTAAATTTAAACTAAAGTGAAAAGGTTTATAAGTTATGCTCGCATATCAGGTGAATTGGGAAAAGTTATTCTTTTGGCAGCTGACCTGGGAGCCGGAGCGACGGAGATCGGGGAGGCGCTGGCTAAGAGGCTCAACTACGAGGTTTGGAACTACGAGCAGGCAATCAAGACGATGGTCGTTTCCAGCGAGAGGAGCATGGCCGAGATAAGCGCTGAGGCGTCCTCAGGTGAGATAGACGTCAACCAGATAGTGGCGTCCGTCATAAGGGATAGGATGAGGGTTCAGAACGTCATAGTTGAGGGAAGGGCGGCTTTTCTGTTTTTGCTCGAGCCGGCCACGCTGAAGGTTCGTCTCGTGGCGCCTTACGACATAAGGGTTCTTCACGTCGCCGATTACAGGAGGATATCGAGAGAGGAGGCAGAAGAGGCAGTGAGGGCGGATGACGAAGCGCGGAGGTCGGTGGCCGAAAGGGAGAGCAAGGTAAACGCTGACGATCCCACGATTTACGACGTGGTGATAAACACGGCCGCGTGGAGCGCGTGGGACAGGATCGCCGACATAATCGTTGACCTCTTTGAGGAGAAGGACAAGATCATGGGCGTCGGGCTGGCGGAGACCACGCAGCGGGCGGATGAGATAAGGGTACTTATTGGCGCGCCGCTGGGGCCAGAAGTAAACGGGGATTTTCTTATAGCTCTTGATACCATACAGAGGAATACGCTCGGAGTTAAGCCAGGAGATGACGTGATTATAGAGAGCTCCACCTGGGGAATAGTCAGGGTTAGCAAGAAGGCGAAAGTGGCCAGCGCAAAGCATGAGGACGAGGGAAAGGGCTACGTGAGGCTCTCGCAAAAGCTCATGGAAGAGGGATACTACAAGGGTCAGCGCGTGACGGTGAGGCGGGCCGCACAGGCATGAACGCCTTTTCATAACAACGTAGATTGCCATTAGGGTTGGCATAAAAACCTGATTTTTGCCACAACAAAGGGTTAAACTTATTCGCCACCATATGTAGGTTTCTATGATAGAGATAAGATGGCACGGAAGAGGTGGGCAAGGGGCAGTAACCGCAGCCGAGTTGCTCGCGAAGGCCGCAGTATCCAACGGCCTTTACGCTCAGGCTTTTCCGAGCTTTGGCGCAGAGAGGACGGGCGCCCCCGTCCTGGCTTTTACCAGGATTGATAAGCAGTTCATAAGGAACAGGAACCAAGTTTACGAGCCGGACATGGTTATAGTTCTCGATCCGACTCTTCTCTTTGCTGTTAAGCCCGCGGCGGGCTTGAAGTCGGATGGCCTTATGGTCATAAACACCACCAGGAGCATCGACGAGATAAGGAGGGCCACTGGGTTCCAAGGTAAGGTTGCCGTGGTCGATGCCACATCGATCGCGCTGAAGTACTTGAAGGCCAACATAACGAACACGACGATGCTTGGAGCAGCTGCTCGCTTCATTGACGGCGTCAAGTTGGATTCCATAATCGACCAGGTAAAGGCGAGGTTCCCCAATGTGGCTGAGCCCAATGCGGAAGCTGTAAAAGCTGGGTACGAGCAAGTGAAGGTGATTGAGTAAATGTCGAATCAACTTCCCACTTGGCAGGAGGTAACCGAGGCGGGGACCGTTCTAAACCCGCCGAACTCGATCGTCCTCAACAAGACGGGAGGCTGGAGGACGTATAGGCCCATAATAGATCAGGCCAAGTGCATCGACTGCAGGATATGCCTGCTGGTGTGCCCGGACTCGGTTATAACCAGGAAGGACGTTCAGGTAGGAAAGCACAACTACGAGTACGACATAGACTACGACTTCTGCAAGGGGTGCCTCGTTTGCGAGAACGAGTGCCCCGTAAAGGCCATAACTCACGTGGAGGAGGAGAAGTGATATGTCTACCACAGTGCTTGATGAGAAGAGGGGCACGAAGACCATACTCAGCGGTGACCAGGCCGTAGCCGAAGCGGCTAAGATGGCCAACATAGACGTGGTGTCGGCCTACCCGATAACGCCTCAGACCATAATAGTTGAGACCTTGGAGCACATGATAGCCAACGGGGAGCTCAAGGCGAAGTTCATACCGGTCGAGTCGGAGCACTCGGCCATGAGCGCCGCGCTCGGGGCTTCCGCGGCAGGGGCGCGCGTGTTCACAAGCACCGCCTCCCAAGGCCTCGCCCTCATGCATGAGGTGGTTTACATAGCCTCGTCCCTGAGGCTGCCGATCGTTATGGCGGTGGCCAACAGGGCGCTTTCTGCTCCTATCAACATATGGAACGACCTGAGCGACGCCATGGCGGAGAGAGAGTCAGGATGGATACAGCTTTACGCCGAGACCGTTCAGGAGGCCTTCGACACGACGCTTGAGGCATTCAAGATAGCGGAGGACCCAAGGGTGTCGTTGCCCGTCATGGTTGGCCTTGACGGTTACATATTGAGCCATGAGTACGAGCCCATAACGCTTCCCTTCCAGGAGGACGTTGACAAGTACCTGCCCAGGAGGAAGCCGACGGTGAGGCTCNNAAGCCGGTATCCATGGGTACCCTTGCTCCTCCGGATTACTACTTCGAGATAAAGTACAGGCAGGAAAGGGCCATCGAGCAGTCACTTCCAGTGATAGACGAGATGGACAAGGACTTCGCGGCGCACTTCGGCCGCTCCTACAGCATGATCGAGAAGTACAAGACGGAGGACGCCGANNTACGTCCTTGTGACCATGGGATCGGTGAGCGGCACGGCAAAGGAAGAGGCTGACAGGCTTAGGGCCGCTGGAATGAAGGTAGGGGTGCTGAGGATAAGGCTGTTCAGGCCCTTCCCGAGGTCCCAGGTCGTGGACGCCCTTGCCGGCGTTAAGGGAGTTGGAGTTCTTGACAGGTCGATGCCCATGGGCTCCAGCGCTCCCTCGCTTTACCAGGACGTGATAACCTCCTTGGCCCAGGCCAGGCAG
>DAYW01000039.1:0-4262 GCA_002507085.1 archaeon UBA168
GTGATCTACACGATATCACCAGTCACGCCTAGCGTGGAGACGGAGTTCGAGATAATACAGAAGGACCTGTCGCAGATAGGCATAAGCACCTCACTTTACCCTGTCTCTCCAGCGCTAACAGATACCTGGATGACGGCTAGCGGCGAGCCGGCGCTGGTGCTTCTTGCATGGGGACCTGATTGGCCTGATCCAATATACCAGCAGCTCATGGCTCAAACCGACGCCGAGTTCGGCGGCCTAGCTGGCAATCTAGCGTGGATGAACAACACCGCGCTCCAAGCCATATACGAAACGTTACCCTGGGAAACGAACAGCACGTTGCAAAGAGAAGGCGTGGCAAAGGCCTACTCCATAATATACGATCAGGCTCCTTACATGTGGCTGCCAACGCCTTACTCTTACTGGCTTAAGCAGCCGTACCTGCAAGGGATCGTCGTCAACCCGTTTGTGGGCTATCGCTACAACCTCATGTACTACTCAAACTACACGTACAAATCGTGATTTTTTTGGACGCCGGCGGTGGGATTTGAACCCACGAGGCCCTTGCGGGCCAGTGGCTGGCTAGGAAAAGCTCTCCAGGCCACCTCCATCGACCACTAGGAGACGCCGGCAAGCCGGTTTAAATCAGGCATTTTCTTTATAAGAGTTGTGCAAACTGCGCGTGTCTTTGTCTACATCTTCTCTGGCACGTCTATGCCTAGAAGCTTCAGGCCTGACCTTATGGATATGCTTGTAATCCTCGCAAGCGCCAACCTTGCCTGGGCGGTTTCCAGCTCCGCGCTCAGTATGGGCACGCGGGCGTAGTATGAGTTGAAGGCGTTTGCTATGTCCATTAGCCGCGTGGCCAGCGCCTCAACGTGGAGGGTATCTGAAGCATAGGCAGCTGTATCGGGAAGCATCGAGCACAGCAAAACCAGCCTTTGCTCATCCGCATCGGTGAGCTTGTGAAAGTCGGGTCTTTCGCTTTCTGCTATGCCCCGCTTCTCGGCCATGTTGAGAAGGCTTCTGGCCCTCACGGCGGCGTACTGTATAAATGGAGCTGAGTTTTCCTCAAAGTTCAAGGCGCGCTCGAGCTGAAACTCGACCACCTTCTGCGAGCTAACCGACAGAAGCGCGTACTTAACTGCCCCTATCCCTATGGCCTCAGACGACTTCCTTAGAGTTTCGCCGTCAAGGTCTGGGTTCCTCTCCTTTATCTCCTTTTCGGCCAACGCTATGGCTGAGGAGATCACCTCATCCAGGGTGACGTAAGACCCATAGCGGCCAGCCATCCTCCTTCCGGGCAACCTGACCATTTCATAGGGCACGTGATGAATGAAGGGCGCTTTTGGGTGGTTTATGGCGTAAAGCGCTAGCTTGACCTGGAGTTGTGCCGTGCTTTGTTCCGAGCCGACCACGTTGTAAACCTCATCCGCCTGCGACAGCTTCCTTATGGAGTAGAGGATGTCCCTTGTTTGATACAGGGTTGTGCCATCGCTCCTCAAGAGGACCAGCGGCGGCACCTCCCTTATGGACGAGTCTGATTTAACAGACCTAGCCTCCATAACTGCCTTGCAGTCTATCGCAAGGACTCCTTTGTGGGTTATGGCAAACGGAGAGGAGCGCAGCGCAGCTATCAGCGCCGTCATGTCCTCGCCGCTTGCGAGGTCGCTCTCCCAGTCCCATTGGTCAAAGCCTATTCCCGCTCCGCCAAGGGTCTCCCTGAATCCGGAAAGCGCGGTTTCCACAAGGCCTCTAACGGTCTTTTTTACCTCTGGGTCTCCGCTTTCCATGCCTTTTAGCATGCGGGAGATCTCCTTTTCCCATTCGTCGGCGCTTAACTTTGAAAGCTGCGAGGTTATTTCATCAAACTCGTTTGGCAGCTTTTCCCTCAGCGTTTCAGCGTACCCTGCGAGCTCGTCCTGCTTTTCCACCAGCGACTTGTAATCGTCTCCGGCCTCTTTTAGCTTCGCGCTTACCCCAGCCAGCTCGTACATTATGTTTGATACAGCGTAAACAAAACCCACCCAATGATCAGGCTTTATGCCTTTTGGCATGGGGGGCGCGGCCCTATATCCTATGGACGCTATCATAACCTGAAGGCCCATGTCGTCGACGTAGAAATGAGTTGACACGTCATGCCCCCTTGCCCTCATGAGCCTTGCCATGGAATCGCCAAGGAAGGCGTTCCTGGCGTGGCCTATGTGCATTGGATGCAGCGGATTTGCCGAAGTGTGCTCGATTATGATTTTTTTTCCGGTGATCTTGAGGGAGGCATATTCCTCTCCTTTNNAGGGACGCATATTCCTCTCCTTTTTCATTGATTTGCTGGTGGAGGAGAAGGCCTAGGGCGGGAATGTCGGCCTTGAAGTTGAGATAGCCGTTTTTTATTGCAACATCAGCTATGAGCCCAGTTGGAGGGACTAGTTCTAACTTCTTGTCCTTGAACTCGAAAAGGGGAAGCGCTAGATGTCCAAGGTTTATGTTTGGAGGGACCTCAAGACGTTGTTCCTGTCCCTTTATTCCAAGGCTTTCAAGATAGTCTAACACCTGATTCTTGAAGGCCCCGAAAGGAGAGCTCATAAACTTCCCTTTTGCAAGGATATAAGATTTGGGCAGCCATTGAAAACCGTTTACCTTGCGGCCATCGCTATTTGTTCTTCCTCGTGCTTTGCCCTTATGGCGAAGCTCCTGGCGTCGTTTTCGGATGCAGCTATTATTTCGTCTGCAAGGCACTCGTCTATGGGCTTAGGACTGGACTTAGCGGCCTCCCTCGCGCCCTCAGTTATGTTCCTTAGAGCGAGGTCAAGCTGCCTCATTGGAGACACGTCCACTGCGACCCTGTACCTTATGCCACCGTGGATTATCCTCGTGGTGCCTTCGAGGATTGCAGCGTTCTCTATGGCCCTTACAAGTACCTCGATCGGGTTTTTGCCGGTTTTTGCCTCGATTATGTTGAAAGCCTGGTAAACTATGGCCATCGCTATCTCCTTTCTTCCTCCCATGCGCCCGTGGCGCATCATGTCGTTTATTAAGCGCTCAACGACGTGAACGTTTTCCTTTCCGAACCTGGAGGAAGAGTGGCGCCCATAACTGTGAGGTATGTATATGGGGGACAAGTTCAGGTACCTGGCGAGCCCCTTGTTCTTCACGTCTATGCCAACGACGTCCCACTTTCCAAAGAGCTTTGGAACAGCAAAGGATGCTTCTTGCTTTTGTTCGCTCATTCGAGTCACCTCACGGGCTTCTTCTTCTTTCCTATGAGGAGCTGCCAGAGATCTATACCGTTGACCTTGGAGACGCGCCACCTAACGCCTGGCAAGTCCCCCATGGATCTTCCGCTTGATCCTCCTATTCCCTCAACTATGACCTCGTCATGCTCATCTATCACGTTAAGGCTTCCGTCCCAGGGGACGAAAGCCGTTATCTGTTTTCCGTTCTTTATGAGCTGAACCCTTACGCATTTTCTCACCGCCGAGTTGGGCTGCCTGGACTCGACACCTACTTTTTCAAGCACTATTCCTCTGGCCTGAGGAGAGCCTCCGAGCGGGTCGGTCTTGTAGCGAAGGCCGCTTAGCCTGCGCTGCACCCTCTCCTTGCTCCAGAGGAAATGCCTCCTGTTCCTTACGAGCTTCCTGGCTGCGAAGAGACCGTTTGGTGAATTAGCCAACTTTCAATAAATAAAGAGTCAGCCCTTTAACCCTTTCGTTGGTTGGTCCATCGGAAGGCATTGGCCGAAAAGCGGCTTATGTGGCATTGGGCCTGCTGTGCGCAGATGCTGATGGATACTCAGTGCAACGGGCGATCGCGGGGTTAGGAAAAGCGATGATCTCTACTGGCAGCGACGATCTTAAAGCTCCTTGATCTTTATCGTGAGGCGGACAAGAACGCCTTCTGAGAACGGTGAGGGTTACGTTTCGAAGTATCTCCACTACGCATTTGTGATGTCAGTGATAGGGCTAGTTGCATCTGTTGTTGGACTGCTTAACGGGTATTTTCATTTCATCGATATATCGATGTACGTATCTCGGCAAAAGAGCGCCCTCTCCTTCCTTAGCTCAACCGGCTACGTTGGGATGTTCTTCATCTTTGACTTCTCTGGAATCCCAGTTTACGTCTTGGTGCCTTTCTACGGCTATTTGTGCTACATAGGTGACTTCAACTTGCGTCTTGCCTTCCTCACGATGACTGCCTCTGCCCTTTTTCTTGACGAGGTTGAGTACCTTAGCGGCAGGTTCGTAGCTCGTTCGATATTGCAGAGAGTGCTGGCGCACTTTAAGGTT
>DAYW01000039.1:4318-4439 GCA_002507085.1 archaeon UBA168
GTTTTCATGTCGACTTTTTTCTTGGAACTTGGGGATGCCACATCGTTGGCCGCTGGGACGCTTAAGATGAGTGTAATTCAATATACAGCGGCTAGCCTAGCCGGGGATGCCGCCCAAATAG
>DAYW01000039.1:4492-4912 GCA_002507085.1 archaeon UBA168
CGTTATTGGTTCGCGATTGCGATGCTGTGCTCGATTGGCTACTTGATTGCTTACGTTAAGCTGATGCGGAGCAAAGGCGACTGAGTTATTGGTCAAACTTTTGAAGCGCAAAAATTGGTAACCCTTAGAGCCCGAATTCAAAGGTCCCTGCACAATTTTTCGAAAGTTTGGGCCCTCCTTAGTGGGGGAGAATGTGCTTTCGTTGAATAATTTTCTGTAATTGAAATGGGTCAGCGGCTTGTACGGACACCTCCAAGGGAACGCATATGTCGCAAAAAATATTTGCGGTCATAATTCTTGAAAACCATCAGCATGCTGCGAGGCATATCCAATATTCAGCAAGACGTGCGAAAGAAAAAGGTTAAATTTGCATTTTAACCTTCTACTGCCGGGGTGGCCGAGTGGACAAAGGCGGCAGCC
>DAYW01000044.1:0-2507 GCA_002507085.1 archaeon UBA168
GAGCTTAGGATATCTGTAAACCCGTCGAAGCTTCTCCTCTTCAAGAATGGGAAAAGGATATGGCCGCCGCGAGCCATCAGGACGAGCTACCCCTTAACCGATCCAAACCAGAGCCCTTTTATTATGTACTTTTGAAGAACTACCGAAATCACTATGACGGGAAGCGCAACTATTATGCCGGCGGCGCTGAGCAGGGCGTAGTTCGTTACCTGACCGCTTCCAAAGCTGAGGCCCTCGGCCACGAAAACCGTCGCAGTTTCCGTCCCAGTGGGCGGAAAGTTAAACGCGTAAGCGGATGATCCAATGGTGACCGCGAACATAAACTCGCTGTAGCTGGCAATTATGGCGAAGAAGGCCGCGACGGCCAGCGCTGGCCTGATTATGGGAAGAACCACGTCGAAAAACGAGCTTATCCTCGACTTTCCGTCGACTTGGGCAGCCTCGTCTATTTCCTTTGGCAGATCGTTGTAAAAACCGACCAGTATCCACACAGAAAGCGGAAGCGTAAAGACCGGATAGATCAGCATGAGCGCCCACCACGTGTTAAGCAGGTTGAGCTTCGCCATAAGCGAGTAAAGGGGCACTAGGTAAATTATCGACGGCACTGTGTAAAGGTAAAGCGCCCAGGAGAGCAGCTTTGTCCCCGCGAGCTTATACCTGGCTATGGCGTACGCTGCGGGGGCCGCTATGAGAATTGTAACGGCGGCCACGACCGGCGCTATTACAAAGCTGCTTACTAGGTAAGGTGCCCCCTGCTCGAGAGCTGTCACGTAGTTTCTAAGGCCAAGAAGGGGCCTGGTGGGAAGCATTGTGACGACAACGCCGGAGGCATGAAGCGACGTGATAACGGTCCAAAGTATGGGGAAAAAGGAAAAGGTCCCAAGCGCTGCCAAGACCACGTACGCCAACGCGAGCGAGAGCTTTGATGGGATGTTGAAGTCGAAGCGCGGGAGGGCATACCGGGCCTGCTTTGTCCCCGAGCTTGAGCTTGGCCCGCCCAGTCCAAGCCTTTCCCTTAAACCCACGGCGCGTATGAAGAACAGCGATAAAACCGTGGAAATGACCGCAAGCACTGTAACCATGGCCATGGCCTCTCCCTGATAACCCCTCACGAAGGCGTTGGAGTAGGCGTAGTAGGCCAAGACCGCGTTGTAGGGATTGAAGCCGCCCGAGTTGAACACGAAAACCACGTCAAAGGTCCTGAAGGCGGTGATCATGCTCATCAAAACCGTGACTATTATGGCTGGCTTTATCATGGGTAAGGTCACCTGCGTTAGCCTTTGCCACGTTGAGAATCCGTCAACGTCGGCCGCTTCCCTTAACTGCGGCGGAACCGACTGCAATCCGGCAAGGATGAGCAGGAAGGAAAAGGGAACCGTTTGCCATATCACCACAAGGGAAAGCGCCCAAAGCTCGTAGGACGGATTTGAAAGCCAACCAATTGTGCCCATTCCCAGAAGCCTGAGCAGGAAGTCAAGCGGGCCTACGAAAGGATCATAAATTACCTCCCAAACCACCGCCGCGACCACCGCGGGAAGCAACATGGGGGAGACCAAAAGGGCCGTTACCAGCGTCTTCCCCCTCCTTATCCTTTCGACCGCAAGGGATAAAAGCAGTCCCATCCCCACATCGGCAACCGTCACCACGGTCACGAATATCAAAGTGTTCACGAAGATCTCCTTGAAGAAGGGGTCGCTTACCATCTCCATGAAGTTCTTCAGTCCCACAATCCCCTCAAAGCCAAAGAACGGGCTTATCTTGGAGAAGGAGAACAGGATCGACTGGGCTATGGGATATAACGTGAAGATCACAAGGTAAATCACGAAGGGAAGGGCCAGCAGAAGCGGGGCGAACCTCTCTGGCTGCCTTATCTTGGACAAAAAAATCCCCCTTTAAGATTGCATCGCCTGTTCCCACTGGCTTGCGGCCTGCGCAAGCAGCGGGTAAGGCTGCCCTTTACCGGTTATGCACTGGTATACCGCGTTATTGATCACCGGCATGAGCTTTGTAGACGTTATGGGCAGCGTTGGCGGGTTGGCATAAGCCGTGGAAACGGCCCTAACGTAGAAGCCAAACTCAGCGGCGTGCGTGGCGTTGGACGAAATTATGGAAATGGCCCCCAGCTCGCTTGGAGGGAATCCTCCCTCATAGTAGAGCTTGGCCGCCTCCTTATCGCTGGTTAGAAACTCCAAAAAGGCCCAAGCCTGGGCTTTGTGCTTCGAGTACTTAGCTATTCCCAGAAACGATCCCCCGGTATCGGAGTATCCACCTGGCAACAAGGCCATGCCCACCTTTCCAGCTATGACCGGGTATTCAGATGGGTTGTTGAAGTTGTCGTAAAAGCCTGACCAAGCCAGGTCCATCGCGTACTCGCCCGTTCCAAAGAGCGATTGAAGGTGCGAGTAATCAACGGTTAAAACGTCGGGCGATGGCTCATAGCTCACCAGTTCCTTGATCGTATCAACGGCCTCAACCCCATCAGGTCCCGCAAACGAGGGCTGAAGCGA
>DAYW01000044.1:2536-5226 GCA_002507085.1 archaeon UBA168
GTGGAATTTCTCGCGTACCACCAGTAAAACACGGCGGGAAAAGTGTCAATAAGGCCGTGAGCCACGTTATCGTCGATTATCATGCCGTACTTGGTTATGTTATGGGACGTCACGAACTTGTCTGCCCAGATCACTTCTGTCCAGTTCGTCCAGTCGTTCGGATTAAACGGAACACCGTACTCAGCCTGGAACTCCTTCGCGTAAGTCGCGTTGTTGAATATGTCAGTTCTGTAAAAAAGCACCAAAAGGCTCGTATCTATGGGAAGCCCTATTATCTCGGTCTTGCCCGCGCTTTGGTTGTAGTACTCCCCTCCGAAGGAGAGCAGGGCGGGCGACAGGTCCGAGACGTTGTAGTGGCTGCTGTTTATCAGCGAGTTCAAGGGATAAACGTACGGAGCAAGCGCGCCTGACATCGTTGGGCTCCATGTGAATATGTCGTAGCTCGAGGAGTTACCCTGGCTCTCGGCAACGATCTCCTTTTCCTCTACGTTCGAAAAAGTGGTCACAACGAAGTTGAAGTGAACGTTTGGATTCAGCTTTTCGTATTGCTGCGCTGCCATCTCAACAGTTTGCTGGTTCCAGCCGCCGACGACCACCACGGTCAGCGTAACCCCACGGCCACGCGCCGTGTAGAAATAAACGGACGCCCCTGCTGCTATAATAACGAGAAGGGCTATGAGGGAAGCCATGAGCTTACTTATGGCCTTTTTCATGCATACCCTGATCGAACTGCCGGGTTTTTATAAGGGTATTTTTGCAAGCTCATGTCATATTGAAAGACGCTCTCATATGCCTCTTTAAAGCAGCGGCGCTTATTAATTCCCCGATCTAATTCCCAAGTTGATCTCTGACGGCGATTGGGTGCTACTTTACCTCAACGACAGGATCAGATTTGTGGTAAGGGCTTCGCCAGAGCTTAAGTTTCACACCCACAAGGGCTTTATCGTTGGAACCGACGTAATTGGCAAGGAGTTCGGCGACACGGTAAAGACATCAGGAGGAGTTGAGTTCGCCTTGCTGCGGCCAACCATGAGGGATTTCATAAGGAAGTTCTCAAGAGCCTCTCAGATAATCTACCCAAAAGACGCCGCGATAATAATAGGCTACCTCGACGTGGCGCCCGGCTTCACCGTACTTGAAGGGGGGGTTGGATCGGGGGCACTCACCGCAGCGCTGGCGCGCGCCGTCGGTGCTGAAGGAAAGGTCATCAGCTATGACATCAGAGAAGAGGCCATAAACACCGCCAAGAAGAACCTTGAAATGCTGGGCTTAGCCAACGTGGAGCTGAGGGTAGGTGACGTGAGCACGTACGCTGAGGATCCGGTTGACGCGGTTATGCTTGACGTCCCCTCGCCGTGGGAATTGGTCCGGTGGGTAAAGTCGGCCATGAAGCCCTCTTCAATTTGCGCCTGCCTTTGCCCGACGTACAACCAAGTGGAGAAAACGGTGCTTGCATTAAGGGAGGCCGGCTTCGTAGACGTCCAAGCCCTTGAGATCCTAGAGAGAAAGATCAAGGTCGCCGAAAACGCCACAAGGCCCGAGAACCTCGGCCTATCACACACTGCCTTCCTTGTTTTCGCCCGCTCCACTAGGCTTGCCTTTAGGTTTGAGGAGTTCGGCCACCGCGATGGTGAGCACAAGGCCAGCGATGAACCCGAGGAAAGCCCCGCCGACCACGAAGAGGGAGGTGAGGGCCTTATCGCAACAGATCCTAACGGCGAGCTCCCTGCCTAGGATTATGCCGGCAAACACCAGAAAACCCATGCTTACCGCGCACCCCGTTGTTCCCGCGTAGAACTTCGTAAGCGCGTCCACTGCAGTTAAGGGGTGCATGAGAACATAAGCTTTGCCGGCAAGCCGCCACACGCGTTAAAGCTTATTCGCCACCGGCAATTTTACTTATGAGCGAAAAAAGCGTGCTTCTAACAGTCCAGGAGGCCATGGCGCGCGACGTTGGACGCATGATAGCCAGGATCAGTTCGAAGACCATGGCTGCCTTGGGCGCAAGGGTAGGAGACTACGTCTCCATAAAGGGAAACAAGACGGCCTACGCAACAGTGTGGCCTGCGGCTCCTCAAGATGAAGGAACCGACATAATCAGGATAGATGGCATAATAAGGGAAAACGCCGGCACTTCAATAGGCGACCTAGTCGAGGTGAAGCGCGTTGAGCTTAGGCCGTTGACAAGGCTCTCTCTCGCCCCAACGGAGCAGATAGCCTTCGGCGCGGACTTCAGGGCGCTTNNTGCAACGCTGCAGGGCAAGCCTGTGGCGCCCGGTAACCTTGTTATAGTACCCGTCATGGGTCAGGCCATAAGGCTTTACGCTACGGCCGCCATCCCAGCCAACGGCGGCATAGTCGTGGACTCCACTGAGATAATGATATCATCCGAGGCCGTGTCGATGCCGTCGGCCGCTGCGCCGATGATAACTTACGAGGACATCGGCGACATGGAAGACGCCAAGCAGAAGGTCAGGGAGATCGTAGAGCTCCCGCTAAAGCATCCAGAGCTCTTCAAGCACTTGGGAATCGACCCTCCAAAGGGCATTCTGCTTTACGGCCCNNACGCTGCTGGCGCGCGCCATAGCTAATGAGACAAACTCCAACTTCTTCACGATCAATGGGCCCGAGATCATGAGCAAGTTCTACGGGGAATCCGAGGAAAGGCTGAGGGAGATATTCAACAAAGC
>DAYW01000046.1:0-18450 GCA_002507085.1 archaeon UBA168
CATAGAAGTGGCGAGACCACCGATGACTTCATCGCCGACTTAGCCGTGGGCCTAGGAACTGGGCAAATAAAGACCGGAGCGCCGGCTAGAGGAGAAAGGGTAGCAAAGTACAACAGGTTGCTCAAAATAGAGGACGACACCGGAATTCCGTACGCGGGGCCCTCGATTGCGCCAAAAAGCTAAGAGCACTCTTCATGAATCCCTTCAAGATTTTTTTCGAGGGAGGGAGGGACGAAAGAGGCGTGCGTGGGAAGCTTTCGCATCGACGTGCTAAAAGGAAATGAGGCAATAGAGATACAGCTCAGCGGAGTCTATAGGCTGAAGACGAAGATAAGGGCCCTTCTGAATATGGGTTACAGCGTAAAGCTAGTCATACCGATACAGGCAGTGCTGGAAACGCCGAGCGGGACCGTCTACAAAAAACAGACGGCTAAGGTCTTCAGAGAACTGGCAGGACTTGCAGGGCTTTTTCCAGCGGATGGACTCGAAGTCCTGCTCATGTATCTTAAGGAAAAAAGGACCTGGTCAAGGATTAAAAGAGGAAGAAAATACGTTATGCCAAAGGGAAAATTCAAAAGAGACACGATCCCCTTGGAAACCATAAAAACCATTTCTCTAAAAAAAGGCGAGGACTTGCTGAGGCTTGTTGCTCTTCCCTCCGGCGATTTCACGAGCTTTCAGCTATCAAAGGTGAACTCCATGGCGCCGGTCACCGGATCAAGGGCATGCTACATATTGAGACACGCAGGGGTTATAACGGTAGTTGGCAAAAGGGGAAGAGCTTACGTGTATCGTTTAGAATCCCCTCAGGCTAACTCTGATAAGTCATGAACTCCTGTTTTCCGACGCTCATCATCGGGGACGCTTAATCCCGGCAACCTTCTGTTAAGCTTTGCCCACAACTCCAGAGGCTCTCGGCATAACGACAAAGTTAAAAGCAAAGCACCTTATTGAAATAGATTGGAGAAGCTGAACTATAGGGCAGTGTCATCCCAATATCTGGTTGGCCCTCTAGCTGTAAGATTGAAGTCATTTGAGCAGATAACACAGCCAGCATGGGCGAACTACGCTAAAACCGCGACCTTCAAGCAGTCATTGCCCCAAGACCCGGAGTGGTGGTATAAGCGCGCAGCATCAGTGCTCGTTAAGCTATCGCAAGAACCAACATTAGGCGTAAGCCGGCTCTCGAGCATGTACGGTGGCAGGATAATAAGCAGGGCGAAGCCCCACCACGTCGTAAGAGGGTCTAGAAAAGTAATAAGAACCATAATAGACCAGCTCGAGCAAGCAGGACTAATAGCCATAAGCGGCAACGCAAAGGTCCTTACCCCAACCGCAGAAGCCCTGCTAAACGACGTGGCTAAGGAAGTTGTAGAAGAAATAAAGAAAGAAGAGCCGAGGTTGGAAGTATACAACTGGGCCTTCCGAGGTGATAGCCATGGCTGAAGATGATGAAGAGCTAAACGAGCTCAAAAGAAGGAGGCTCGAAGATCTGAGCTCTTCCTATTACAGCAAAAAAACCCAAGAAAAGCAGATACAGGAAGAAAGGCGCAACATATTAAGAGAGATACTTGAACCCGATGCAAGAGCCAGACTTGATAATCTAAGAATAGTTAAGCCAGACTTCACGGAACTTATAGAGAACCAACTCATAGCGCTTTACCAGCAAGGGAGGATAAGCCGCGTTAGCGATGAACAACTCAAAGCCCTGCTTTACAACCTGTCCTCGAGGCAGAAAAACACTACCATTCACATAGAGGAAAAGTAACCATCAATCCTTAACTTTCTCAAGCATGCTTGCGACGTTCCAGAACTGCACCCTAGTCCTCGTGGGCATGTTAGGATCCTGAGATATTTCGTCAAGGATGCTAAGAGCGTTGGCCGCCCTCACACCTGGGCTTACCGATGTGTCCTGCAGGTATTCAATTGCATCTAGAACCGCGCGCCTAATGTTCTTCGGGACGTGAATATCGTTACTTATATCCTGCAAAATCTTTATGGATAGCTTAATCGCATCTGCCGCGTTCAGAGGGACGGACATAACACATCACATTTTGATTAGAAGACATAGAATAAAAGGATAGCACCGAGCGCAGCTTGAATCCGAGTCAGAACAGGAACAGGTACGAGAAAACTATGAGCGCCAGCACCATAACGGCCATGTGCAGAAGGCCCGACACGGCTTTTCCCTTGTTTATCTCCCCCGCCAACAAACCCAGAAACACGCTTTCAGAAAGGGCAACGTAGTAGCTCACGCTCCTGAAGAGCGATGGAGAGAGGCTGGACTTTTGAGAAAACAATGGGATAGTGCTTGTAGTATAGGGGGTTATTTTTATTGTCGCCCCAACTGCTAACAGAAACGTAAAGAAGGCCACGTATATTATTATAACGTGAATTCTCGTTTCAGATTCCCTCCTTTTCTGAAGCTCAACGTATTGGGCCTGAAAGGTGCCGAGCTCGTCAAGGAAGGTATGCATTTCGGGCGTCAAGTTAAGAAGATCCTTTATAGAGGCTATGGAATAGTTGGATATTTTGCTCTTCAGCGCGGAAGACAAAGAGGAAAGAGCATTTTGGAGCGGAACGCCAAGGGTGAGCCTGGAAACGAAAGCCTTCAGCACTGGCTTCAAGGGCCCGTACTCGCCTTCCGAAGCTACCACGAACGCCTTAACAAGCGGAGAGCCACCTCTGATGGCCCTTGCGACATTAAAAAGATAAGTCGAGAAGTAAAAGTCCATTAGCATCTTTTTCCTATCGATGAGCGTGAAGAGCACTCCAAGAGGAAATGATACGGCGAATATCGCCGCGCCAATCAGCAGTTCGAAGTTTTCTGAGAGCACCGCGGCAAACATCTCGTCAAATCGAGACTTAGCGCCATATAAACCTTGCCTTAAAAGCAAATTTACGCCAAGCTTATAATTTAAGGAGCTCTGCAGACAGACTAAGCCCGCAACGCTGAAAACGCCACGCAGCAACAAGGGTCTAGTTGTCCGCTAGGCTAAATAGCCCTTCTAACGAAGTCCGTATGGACGAGGAAGCCATCAGAGACAGGGCTGAGAAGTACATAAGGAACTTAAAGGGCATAATTTTTACACTACAGCCAATTAAGCCGATCGAGCTGGCAAAGCAATACCTCAGCGATTCCGAATATTACCTAGCCAAGGGTGACTACATATCTTCGATAGTGTGCTCGTCGTATGCTGAGGGAATCATAGACGGGTTAAGGGAGAATGGGACGGTCACCGGGAGCTGGAAGACGGACCTGCTTCAAGAAAGAAGCGTGGTGGTTGCCGGCACTTGGGACATCCTACATCCAGGGCACATTAAGCTCCTCGAGTTTGCCGCATCCCTAGGTGACCTTACGGTCATAGTTTCGAGGGACGCAAACGCCGCAAGGGCAAAAGGCCACGCTCCAATCTTGCCAGAGCAGCAAAGGCTTATCGTGGTGTCCGCCCTGAAACCAGTGAAGAAGGCCATCTTGGGATCGCTGGATGGCGACCCCGTCAAGACCGTGGCCGACCTCAAACCCGACCTCTTTGTACTGGGTCCTGACCAACCATACGATGAGCATGAGCTCGAGCTGAAGCTCAGGAGCTACGGCTGCAACACAAAAGTGATAAAGTTCAAGGAGCGCTTCATCTCACCTGGGCTCATAACAAGCTCAAGCAAGATCGTGGAAAACATAAGGATGCGCAATGACCAGAAAGGTACCTCATGAAGCTATGAGGCTATAATCCAATTCGGCCTTGCCCGCTGATATCTTTATAAACTCCCGACTTTTAGTTAAAAAGGTGTAATGCTTGATATCCAGAAGGATAAGGGATGAGGAACCGGAAAGGAATCAACAAAATCGCAATAACGTTGAAACGCCGCTCAGGCTCTTGAAGAAGGCACTCAACGCGCCCGTTACGGTTAAGCTAAAGGACGGTGAGGAGTACAGGGGTATACTTAACAACTACGATCCTACTATGAACATCGTACTGGACGAGTCGACTCAGGTAGACGAAAACGGTAATGCGCTTGTCTCATTTGGTAAAATACTCATAAGGGGAAACAACATACTATACATAGTCGTTGGAGAATCGGGCAACAAGGCCGCGAAGTAAGCGCGCAATGCTTATGTTTGGCGCAAGGGGATTTAATCTCCCTTGCACAAAAAAGCAGATGTTAGTAGCTTCAAGGCGATAATATTTGACATGGACGGAACCCTTCTTGACTCAAAGAAGGCCTTTATAGCGCAACTTGAGGACTTTTTCGCCATAAATCACGTAATTGGGATTAGCAAGACAGACGCAGCAAAGCTCGTCGGAAAGACCTACCATGACATTTTCCAACAGGTTTTCGATGACGTAGATGCCGAGCAAGAAAAACAGTGGATCGAGTGGATGAACTACAGCTACAGGTACTACTACATAGAGAAGTTTGCCAGCCTCTTTCCTGGTGCGATCGAATGCGTTAAGCGGCTAAAAGCACAGGGATTCAAGATCGGCGTTGCAACGAACGCGCCAAGGATAATATTAGACTACTTCATGAACAAATATGAATTTGGGCAAATGGGAATAATCGGGATCTCAGGAGATGATGTAGAAAGGAAAAAACCATATCCCGACATGCTCTTGAAGCTGATGAAGCAGATGGGTTGCGAGCCCGATAACACGATCTACGTTGGGGATATGGATATAGATGTAAGAGCTGCACGCGCGGCTTCAATACCGTCATTTGCCGTTCTGACAGGCTTATCTGACATGGCGTCAGTGCAATCTGAGCACCCGGATGTGATGGTTCCGTCGATCGCGTGGATATGCAAGGTAATAGGTTCATCAACAACGTAAGTCATCTCCCTGCTCTAATGAGGGCCCAGCGAGCAAATGCATGATCCCTTTCCCGCCGTTAATTTTAAGCTGCACTAATCCACACTTGGTATAGCGAAAAACTTGCACGTTCATCTTTTTCTTAAGCCGCCAGGAGAGGTGTAAACGCCATGAATATCACATAAAGCCTTCGAACGCGTTATTTCGTCATGATAAAAAGCCACCCAAGCCCTTGCATCAGATGACCTCGAAGAGTGGCTTTAAAGGAATGGGGACGTACTCCTTGTCGCCAACCCTAAACTTGCCTTTCTGGCCCACCACAACCGGTATTCCCAGCTCTGATGAGAGAAACGCTGCTGCCTCGCTTACTAGCGTGTCCTCTTGTAACGCCAGCTTCTCCATCGCGGTCTTCTCGTTAGGACCCAACTGCGACGCCGCATTAACAAGCTTCTTGTAAAGCGAGCGCTCCTCCTTAGGGAGCACGTCAGCGCCAAGGCGCCCCGCCATTATGTCTAACATGGGCCTCACAGACTCGCCCTGATGTATGACCAAAGAGCTGGCCTTGCTACCTCTTTTTGCCCATAGGCTCATCACTTCCTTGGCGTTTTCGAAAAGGCGCTGCATGTACTCCTCTTTAGCTAACACCACTTGCTCATCCGAAACGGCAAATGGCTGGGGCCAGGGCTGGGAACCGACGCGCCCTTTTTCGCCCATCACCTCCCAGGCTTCCTCTGAAGCATAGGGCATAAATGGTTCAAGGATCCTCGTCCATCTTTTCAAGACCTCAAAGGCCGCTTCTGAGTACGGTGTCAGCCCCTTGCTTACCCTTCTCCTAACGTACCACCTAAAGTCGAGCCAGAACTCGAACAGAGCGTAGTTAAGGGCTGTTCTAGTCCTGTATTCCTCCATGGCAGAGATAACCTGTTCCAGCGTCTTGTTGAACTTTGCCTCGATCCAAAGGTCCATTTCATCGGGCTTTCCGTCATGGTCTGACGTTACTTGCTTAACCAAGCTCAGGAACGACTCGACTTTTTCAGCCATGGCGTCCACATCAGCCCACTTGAAGTCTGGATCATCCATGCCCTCAGCTGAATTTATAAGGGCCAGCCTCACCGCGTCACTTCCCCTTCTTTCTATTGCCTTGTCAAGCGTAACGAACAACCCTTTCGACTTCGACATCTTGTTGCCCTCAATCGAGGCGAAGCCATTTACGGCAATTGCTTTGGGCCACTTGTTCTCCGGAAATACGGCCACGTGCTGAAGGATGAAAAAGATCAAGTGATTTGACACCAGGTCCTTGCCAGACGCTCTAAGATCTACAGGGTACCAGTAGTCAAACTCATGCTTGATTTGATCTAGCAGCAGAGCGGGCACATGAGTAGCCGAGGAGACGCGAGAGACGTCCCCTTTACCGAGAAGAACGTAATCAAAGAACTCAGTGGTCATGGATTCAGGCTTAACAAGCCCGGCGTTGACGTACTTTGATATGGTATAGTAGGCCATGTAAATCGTTGAGTCACTTAGGGTTTCAACCAGCCAGCTCGAGTCCCACGGCAAAGGAGTACCAAGTCCGCTCCTCCTGGCACAGGGCTTGTCGCCTACCCATTCAAGAACGTCCAAAAAGGCCTGTCTTGCTGCCGATGGATAAAACTTCATGTTTTCTATTGCCTTGCGGGCCCTTGCCTTTAGCTCGGGATCCGAGTACTTGAGGAACCACTGGTCTTGAAGGATCTTGACGTCGCATGTGGTGCCGCACCTGCAAACCACCTTCTCGGGAAGCTCGTAGAACAAGAATCCAAGGCCCGCGCTTTTCAGCTTGTCCGACACGATCCTGCGCGCTTCTGAAACCTTTATTCCAGCGACGTCACCCACGGCCATCACTCCTTTCCTAAGCTCAAGGGAGTAGATTTTTTTCGTTGCTTCCTCAGCCCTTGGGTCTGATTGTCCCTTTATGCCCTGCTTCTCGCACTCTTCCACAGCAGGGTAATTGCCATATCCCTCGACCCTTATTACCGAGATTGGCTGGCGCGGCATTCCTAAGTCCTTCAGTGCGAGGTAGTCGAAGGGTGCGTGAGCAGGAACGCTGAACACGACGGCAGTCCCGAACTCCGGATCAATGAAAGTGGCGGGAAGAACAGGGACCACGCTCGCCGTCAGAGGTACCCTAACGCTCTCGCCTATCAGCTGATCACCCCGAATAGTTGTCAAAACCGTGGCGGAAAAGCCCTGATCAAGAAGCTTCTGAACAGCGCCCCTGCCTACAATCCAGCGCTCTCCTGATACCTCCACCTCAGCGTAGTCGATCGTTGGCGAAAGCCACACATTTGTTACACCGTAGAGCGTTTCGGGACGGAACGTGACCGCAACCAGATACGCTCCCTTGAACTTGCCTGAAGTCAGCTCAAACTTAACCGCGGTCATCTCCTCGGGGGATACTCCCTCTCCCTGCAGCCTGTCGTGATCTCCCACTGGGCTAAGGTCCCGAGGGCACCAAACCACCGGATGCGTCCCCTTCACTACGTAGCCCAACTTCCTAAGCGTGTTATATTGCCAAGTAACGAAGGCGCTAAACCCGGGATTATATGAAGTGGTGAAGAACTCCCTTCTCCAATCTATTGATACCCCGTACTTGATCAGCGTCTGCTTGCCCTGCTTCGTGAAGTACTTTGCCAAATAGACTGGATCGGTAAACTTCTTAATCTCATCCATGCTTACGCCGGCTATCTCAACCAGCGGGTTTATGGCCTTAGGGTCGCCCTCGGCTATCCTCTTTGCTTCCCCGGCTATGGGCTGCCCAGTCCAATGCCAGGCCCACGGAAAAAGCACGTTGTAACCACGAGCCCGCTTGTACCTCGCAAGCGCATCCAGTCTGCCCACGGTGTAGCCATGCCCCACGTGAAGCGGTCCATCCATGTAGGGAAACGGAAAGGTAGCGAAGAACTTCGGCCTTTCATCGGGATCCGCTTCATAAGCGTGCTCCTCAACAAAGCGCTGAGACCACTTGATCTCGTAATCTGGCACGGCCATAATTCAAGCACCGGTACTAGCTCTCGACTATGGAGCGTAAAAGCTCATCGTCGACCGGCTTTTCGAAGACGAACTCCAAAAGCTTTGCGCTTCCTCCTCCTCTTCCTCCCGCCTTCCTAAGCGGCCCTAAGGCGAAGTCAACTGAGGCAGGGCCTCCAAGCCTAGCGGCCAAAGCCACTTTCCTGCGGTCCGAGCTCAGCACTATGGCAACTTCGGACGCACTTGTTGCCTCCACGGCAACGTCCCTCGGTTCAAGGTCATCTTTCAGCCTTATCAGTTTGGCCTTGAAGCCACGCACGCTGATCTCCTCGGCTCCGCTCGCGTATTCCCTTGCCAGCGAGCTCTTTAGGGATTTTATTTGCTCCCTGTCGTTGTGCAGCTCCTCGGTGAGCTTGCCCAGCTTCTCAAACAGGCTTTCGGTGTTACCCTCAACCATCTGAGCTGCCCTTGATAACGCTTCCTCGTTATCCTGGACGTACTTAAGCGCCGCAAAACCGACCGAGAACTCAAATCTGAAGACCGACTCCTGTATCCTGTTAACGGAGCGCACCTTAAGTAGCCCTATGTCTCCTGTTCTCTTAACGTGCGTCCCTCCGCACGCTTCCGCGTCAACGTCGTCAATTCTCACTATCCTCAGCCTTTTGCCCGGCACGACACCGCCCTGGTATATCTGATATCCATAGGCCGTCTCCGCTATGTCGCGCTCTAGCTCAAGCTTCTCCACCACTATGTTATCCATTATCCAGCCGTTGGCCAGGCGCTCTATTTCATTTATCTGCTCCCTCGAGATGGGCTTATAGTGAAGAAGGTCGAGCCTGTTGATTTCTTCTCCTTTCTGCGCCCCCATCTGCCAGACGTGATCGCCCAGCACCCTCCTCGCGGCAGCAAGCAAGAGGTGAGTGCCCGTGTGCCCCCGCATAAGTTGCTTTCTCCTTTCCCAGTCCACGAGGCCTTTTGCTGAAGCACCGGGTGCTGGAGGGATGCCGCTTACCGTCACCTCATGCACGATCGTCCCCGAGGACGTCTTGTAAACCCTGATTACCCTTGCCTTTCCTCCGTCCCATACGAGTTCTCCGGTGTCAGAAGGCTGCCCACCGCCTTCTGGATAGAAAGCCGTTTGATCAAGAACGATGAACTCTCCATCAGGAAACCTCTCATAACGCTCAACCCTGCAGCTGAACTCTGGATCGTCCCTCTCGTAATATAGAGGCCTTGTTTCCGCCATACCCGCGAACGCATCTTCATGCGGTACCGTCCTCTTGGTCTTCTCGCCAAGCCTTCCCTTGGGAGCAGAGGCGTGAATGGCAGCAAGCCTTGAGTAAAAGTCCGCGGGCACGCTTACCTGCACTCCCTTCTCCGAAAGGGCCTTGGTTATCAGCTCAATCGGGACGCCATATGAGTCATAAAGCTTCATCAAGGTGTCCTCATTTACTGTGCCAATGCTTGCGATCTTTCTCTCGAGCACGCCCAGTCCCTTCTTCAAAGCATCGTCGTACTTTTGTTCCTCCATGCTTACTAGCTCGAGTACGCGGTCCTGCTCCTTCACGAGGTTCGGGAAATCTGGAGACCACTCCTTGATCTGCAACGCCACGAGCTCCTCCAGAGGAACTTCCATCGACAGCAGCATCTTCAGCCTTAGCGCCCTTCTCAATATCAGGCGGGCAAGGTATCCCTCTCCAGCATTTGATGGAATAACGCCGTCAGACAGCAGGAAAGCTATGGTCTTCGTGTGATCCAGAAGCCCACCGAGGTACTGATAGGGCTTTATCTGCCTTGCGTACTCTTCGCTGCTCAGGCCCATGGCCTTGGCCATAAGCGAGTCAGCTACCGAGGGATCCCCCAATCCGTAAATGGAGGCCTGTGTCATCCTCGTAAGAGTTTCGCTTGGTGGCAACGTAAGGCCTGCCTTGTCAGCGAACACCCTTATCAGGTTCGGGAATATGGCCTCAAACGCCGTAGGCGTGCCCTGAGATACCCACGAGAACCGCTCTATTCCATACCCAGTGTCTACGATCTTCATGGGCATCTCAACGTACTTTCCATTTGACTCCACGAACTTCATGAAGACAAGTGTTTCCAGCTCCAAACCGCCGTAAATCACTTCAAAAGCAGGACCCGCGTTTCCCCCACCTTCCCAGAAGTCCTCCTTAAGCGTTATCTCGTCTTCACTAACTCCCAAGGACTCCAAGAAGTCCAAGCCGTACGCCACGGTTTCATCCTTCCAGTACTTCCAATCGCCTTGACGGTTGAAGGCGTGGGCTCCTCCCATCTCGAAAATCGTGAGGTGCCTGCCAGCGGTCAATCCAACGCGATCGACGTCGACAAACCTTATGCATGGCTGCGAGACAACAAGCGGATTCGCAGGAGGGGGTATTAGACCCGTTGTTACGTATGGTTGAAATAGCACTATGCTGGCGCTGGTCAGGTAAAGGTCGTCCCGCCAGCGGGCAACCACAGGCCTAGGTGCTATGACCGTGTGCCCCCTGTCTGCAAAGAACTTCAAGAAGTACTGCCTAGTCTCCCTAACGTTCATGGACCTGTTGAACTTTTTGCCTCCCATGAATGTATAAGGATCACAAGGCGCTTCGCCACATGTTTCCCTTTTCGGGTCCTTTGTCCAGAAGTACGTCCCACAAACCTTGCACTTCTTCCTAACAAACCCCCTTTCCTTAAGCGTCTTAAGCTCAAATTCGGAGGGATCTATGGCGTCCATAAACCTACAAGACGGCAACCCTTAAGCTTGCTTTTGCTCTTGCAGCAAGCTCATCTTAAGCACCTTAAGCGGCAACATCGCGCATTTTGCCCTTTCCGGTGTTATGCTCTTAAGGCCCAGGAGAGCAAGCACATCGGGCTCGCCCATCTCAAGCACCTTTTCAACGTTTTTCCCCTTCACGTTTTCCGTTAAAAGGGACGCTGACGCTATGCAAACGGCGCACCCCACTCCCGTAAACATGACGTCTTCGATTTTTCCGTTCTCAACGCGGACCTCCATCTGTATTACGTCACCGCAGTTGCTGTTTGAATCACGATACTTTCCCGTTGGAGCCTTAAGGTGCCCGAAGTTGCTTGGATGCCTGTAGTGGTCAAGTATCAGCTCCCTGTAAAGGTCGTCACTCAACGGAGAACACCCTCTTGACCTTCTCTATGCCCTTAATCAGAGCCTCTACGTCCTCTTTGTCGTTGTATATATAGAAGCTGGCCCTGGCGGCAGCCGGTATCCCGTACCTATCCATGACTGGCATCGCGCAGTGGTGACCTGACCTTATGGCGATCCCCTCGGTATCGAGAATCTGCGCAACGTCGTGAGCGTGCACGCCATCAACGTTGAAGGAGATGACGCCTCCCCGCTTTTCCACGTCAAGAGGACCGTAAACCTGAACCGAGCTCTCCTTTACCATAAGCGAAAGAGCGTAGGCCGTCAGCTCCTTCTCATGAGACCTAACCCAGTCCATGCCCAAGCTTCTCAGGTAGTTGACGGCTTCAGATAATCCTATGGCTCCCTCAACGTTTGGCGTGCCTGCTTCGAACTTATACGGGACATCGTTCCAGTTAACCTCTCCTATGTGAACTTCTTTGATCATCTCGCCTCCCGTTAAAAACGGAGGCATCGCTTCGAGTAACTCATATCTACCATAAAGACCGCCTATCCCCATGGGTCCCAGCATCTTGTGCCCTGAAAAAGCCATGAAATCACAGCCTATCTCTTTAACGCTGACCGGCATGTGAGGAACGCTCTGCGCACCATCCAAAACGCAGATGGCACCCGCGTCCTTTACCCTTTTGGCAATGCCCTTTGCGTCGTTAATCGTTCCAAGCACGTTGGAAGCATGAGTAAATGCAACAATCTTTGGCCCTAACTTGAGCTTCTCATCCAGAGAGTCCTCGTCCAGCAAGCCCTCATCGGTAATCTTCACAACTTCCAACTTGGCGTTCTTCTCCGTGGCCAGCAGCTTCCACGGCAAGAAGTTGCTGTGATGTTCCATTTCCGTCGTCACTATTACATCGCCCTCCCTAACGTTGGCCCTTCCCCATGAGTAAGCGACCAAGTTCAGGGCTTCAGTGGCGTTTCTGGTAAAAACCAGCTCCTCCGGTTTAGCACCGATAAAAGAGGCTATGTTTGACCTGGCGTCCTCGTATGCCTGTGTTGCCTCCTCGCTCATCTCGTAAAGGCCCCTGTGCACGTTTGAGTTCATCTGTTCGTAAAAGCGCCTTACGGCGTTTATTACCTGCACTGGGCGCTGGCTGGTGGCAGCGCTATCAAGGTAAACGAGCCTCTTCCCGTTCTCAAGTCTTGAGAAAATCGGAAAATCACGTCTTATCTTCTGAACGTTCTCCGAGGTCTCGACCAAGCACGATCCCCTCTAGGACCTCTTCAAGAGGTACGATCCTTTCGAAGGGCGAGAAGAAGCCCCTGATAAGAAGCGAGATCGCCTCTTTTTCGCTTAATCCCCTGCTCTCTAGGTAAAACAGCTCCCTATCTCCGATCCTTCCAGACCAAGAGCCATGCCTTGCTTGCACTTCTTTTTCGTATATGTCAAGCGAGGGGGAAGTTATGGCTTTGGCCTCCTCGCCTACCATTATTACCCTTTCCTGCAAGTTCGCGTTGCTCCCAACGGCGCCCTTAGGTATGCTGGTCAGCCCTCTTATCACTCCCTTACCAAGCACCGCAGCCCTCATCTCAACTTCGCTTTCAGATTGAGATGCATGCCTGACGTTGAACATGGAATCTCCGAAAGAGGATTTAGGAATGAGCTCCGCGACCCTCGCGCTTAAGCGAGCACCCTGTCCAACGTTGACATCGCCAAAGTGCCTGCCATAGCTCCCAGCCACATGTAGCGCGTCCAACTTCAACGACGAGCTGATCCCAAGATCCGCGCTGAAACCTATGAATTCAACCGGAGATGAACCTGCCTTATAGGCGATATCAACGTTTGATCCAGGCTCACATGTAACGTCAATGCGGGATGCCAGGAGCTTCACGTTTTCCTCGTGCTGCGCGCCCGAGGGAGTAACCACGGTCGCGCTGAGCGACGCGCCCTTTCTGACCCTAAAAACAAGCCTGAATGGCAACCTGTCAACCAAAGATATCTTAAGAGTGGCCGTCTCGCCGCTCTTGACCTCAATGAGATAACCGTGCTTCCATCCGGCCAACGAGAGGAGCTCGACCTTGTCCTCAGATAGGCGCTGCAGCTGCCGGGCAACCCAATCGTCATGTACCTTGCTTAGGAGCGGCGTTGCCTCAAATCCTCCTTCTCCTTTTACCTCAAATCCTCCCTCATCAGGGATCTCAAATCCCTCCGGAAAGTCCATGGCGAAATCCGAGTACTTCAGCTCCTCCCTGTATATCAGCCTTCCATCCTTCATCTCCTTCCACTTCAGGGGAGATAAGGACCTGTAACGACTTTCAGCCATGAGCCTAAACGCTTCGTATTCGCTCATTCATGCCACCCCGTTTTTGACCTCCGCTTCTACTATCTTGTTGAACTCCACGGCGTACTCCAGCGGTATCTTCTTAGTTACCGGCTCCATGAATCCCCTGACTATGAGACCCCTTGCCTCCTCCTCAGAGAAGCCCCTGCTCATTAGGTAGAACAGCTGCTCTTCGGCTATCCTTCCCGCGGTTGCCTCGTGGGAAACGTCGGCGTCGGGCTCGTAGACCTCCTCCGTCGGGAAGGTCGCGGTGGAGCTCTCATCGCTTATGAGAAGGGAATCGCACTTGACTGAGCTTGAGCATCCAGTAGCCCCCGGGTTAACGCGGACCTGGCCGCGGTAAATTGCCCTCCCGCTTCCCTTGCTTATGCTGCGCGATAGGACGTACGCGGACGTGTCGGGGGCAGCGTGAACTATTTTTGCGCCTGTGTCGAGGACCTGTCCGTCTCCGGCCATGGAGACGTAGAAGTGCTCAGCCCTAGCTCCTCTTCCAGCCAGCACGCTTGCCGGATAAAGCATGGTTACCTTGCTTCCCAGGGAAGCCTCGACCCACTCCATCTTGCCCTCTTCTTCCACTATGGCCCTCTTCGTGACAAGGTTGTATATGTTCTTGCTCCAGTTCTGTATGGTCGTTACCCTCACCCGAGCCCTCTTTCCCACGAATATCTCCATGATGCCGGCGTGAAGGCCTCCTTTAACGTACATAGGCGCTGAACATCCCTCTATGTACTCCACGGATGCGTCATCTTCTGCCACTATGACCGTGTGCTCAAACTGGCCCATGGAAGGATGATCAACCAAGTAATACACCTGAACGGGCATGCTCACCTTAACGCCCTTGGGGACGTAGAGAAAAGTGCCGCCGCTCCATATGGCGCCGTTCAGGGCGGCAAACTTGTGATAAGTGGGAGGGACGCAACGGGTCATAAAGTACTTCTGGACAAGGTCGGGGTGCTTCTTCACGGCCTCATCCATACTCATGAATATCACGCCCTGCTTTGCGAGACGATCCTTCATCCGCTCGTAGATCACCTCGGACTGGTACATTATGCCGTTTCCAGCCAAGAAGTTCCTTTCGGCCTCGGGTATGCCCAGAGCGTCAAACGTCTTCTTAAGGTCAGCCGGGAGATCGCTTAAGCTGTCGACTTTCTCCACGTCAGGCTTAACGTAATAGGCAAGATCATCCAGCTTGAGCCCACTGAGATCGACACCCCAGGTCGGGATGGGCTTGCTCTCAAACACAGAAAGGGAATACAGCCTCTTCTTCAACATCCAGTCCGGCTCTCCCTTTTCCCTAGAGAGGGAGGTAACGACTTCCTCGTTAAGGTGCTTTAGTTCAGTCATCCCTTCCAGCCTGCTCGCCTCCCCATCTAGAATATCCTTCTCTTTCAATTATCCTGGCTAGCGTGATGTCGCCCTCGTCAACTATTTTTCCGCCTTTCATAACGTAAACGACGTCAGGCTCTATGTAATTGAGCAAATCAAAGTGATGAGTAATTATGAGAGCAGAATGCCCATCCTCCACAAACCTCTTTATGGCATCCGCTACAACCCTTAAAGAATCGACATCAAGACCTGAATCCACCTCATCGAGTATGGCGAGCTTGGGTTTCAGCATAAGCATCTGCAGCACCTCGGATTTCTTTCCCTCTCCCCCCGAAAATCCTTCATTTACTCCGCGCTCCAAGAAAGTCTCAGGAAATGACAACGTGCTGGCCGTCGCTGACAAGTTCTTTCTGAAATCTATTATGGACGGCCTACCAGAACCGCTCCAGCGGACCCTGTACGCTTCCCATATCATGTCCTTTAGCGGGACCCCAGGTATCTCTACCTGCTTCTGGAATGCCAAGAAAAGGCCCTTCTTCGCTCTTTGGTCAGGTCCCAAAGAGAGGAGGTCGACCCCGTCAAACTCGACTTTTCCGGACTTCACTACGAAGTCAGGAGAGCCAGCTAAGGTCAGCGCGAGTGTGGACTTGCCAGATCCGTTCGGCCCCATTATAACGTGAACCCCGCCGTCTGGCAGAGTGAAGGACACCCCGTTGAGTATGTCCTTGCCGTTTTTTGCTGATACGTAAAGGTCTTCAACGTTAAGGGTCATTTTAATCACTGAAGGTATTGTTCACGCTATTAAGTATAACGCTGTTATCCGCCTGCACCCTCCTTTAACTTCTTCACTATAAGGGTTATGCCGTTTACCCCGGTCACCCTAACCCGATCTCCGCTCTTTATGACGTCTGAGGAAACCGCAGACCACTCCTCCGAGCTAACAATTACCGTGCCCTTGCCATCCCGAAAGTCCTCCGAAGCCCTTCCCGTGAGCCCGATTAGCCTTTCGTTATCGATAAGCTTAGGCTTAGCCCTCAGAGCCTGTCTGACCTTACTGAGGTAAAAAACCGCAAATCCCAGCGCGGCCGCCAAAAGCCCAAACTCTAATCCCGTTATCACGGTAAAGGCTGGCTGGCTCGAGAAGTATCCAGGTGCCGAAGGAGATTCGTGCACGGAAGGGATTACCACCTCGCCATATAGCATAAGTAGGGCGACCAGCGATATTATGACCCCTGAAGCTGCAAATAGGCCGTGCCCGGCCTTAAGCTCCAGAAACATAAAAGCACCAGCTATGCCAAAAAGAATTATCGCTATGGGCGACGCTCCAACTATCCCCATACCATAAAGGCCAAGGGCCAAAGAAACGAGACCAATTACCGTCAGAATTCCGGTGGGATGATAAAGATCGACGAGGATCGCGAAGAAGCCCAAGTCAAGAAGTAACGCATCAAGAGTGCTATTGCTCAGGTCGTACCTGAACTGATCTGCTAGGCTGGGTCCTACTATGACTACGCTTGCATGCGAGGGAATTATCCCCTCAGCCTTCAGCGTTGATATCAGCTGAGTCAAGTTGCTGGCATAGCCGTTTACAACGTGCAGAGATATGGCCTGTTGCCAGGTGTAGGTTAACCCCCCTTCCGTTTGGTTAACGTTGGCCGAAACCATCATTCCTGCGGCCGTTCCATTGCGGCCGTGCTGTGCAGCCTCTGATGACACCATTTCGGAATATGCCCCCATTATCTTCTGAACCACGTAGGTTGGCTCCGGTGAAGAAAAAATCGGAGATGCTCCTCCAAAGCTTGACCCATTTTGAAGGTATATGTAGTTGGCCGCCTCCGATATCAAAGAACCAGCGCTGAAGACCCCTGGAGAAAGCCCATAGACTATGAAAGTGCCGTTATAGTCACTTTCGTAAGTGTTTATGGCGCTTATCATGCTAAGCATGTTAGATGAATCGCCACCCGGGGTCGTAATCTCGAGGATGAAGTAGCGGTAGCCGCTAGCCTCGGCAACGTTGAGGTTATCAATGAGATAGTCCTGAGAGGCAGGGTTTATTTCCATGTTCATGCTGATGCCGTAGACCTGCTGCTCTGCGCTTATGGCCAAGGCTGTGGCGCAAAGCGCCAGGAATAAGACCAACAAAGCTAAACCAAAAGCGGCTTTCACAATTGCTAAAAACACGCGCGTTTAAACGGATTTTCTGAAATCGGAGAGTCAAAATCACAGCTTTAGGCGAGGACTCCTCCTCCAGCTCCGCATCCTCCTCGTACGCCTCACCTTCCCAGCGGTCTTCTGCACAACCCATACGGGCACTGGCTCAGCTCTTCTATTAGCTTTTGCCAGCCTTGTCTTCCTGGAGAGAGGTTTGCTCTTCGCCAAAGGGGCTCACCGTGGTCAGCGCCTATCCGAAGAGGGCGCCTAGTCCTTCCGCCGCCTCTTCCTCTTCTTTCTCTTCCTCCTTCGGCTCTTCCTTCTTCTCCGCTGGCTTAGCTGCCTCCTCAGCCTTGGGCTGTGGCGCAGCTGCAACTGGCGCTGCCGCAACCGCAGTGGCATTTTTAAGCACTTCATCGATGTTTATGTTTTTTAGGGCCGCGACNNTCGTCAGCCTGTATTCCAGCTGCCTCTAGCACCTTTTTCAAATTGTCCTCGGTGACCTCTTTACCTGCCTGATGTATCAATAGAGATGCATACACATACTCCATGGTTAAATCACTGAAAATTAGGCCATCACTATTAAAGTTTATGGATCAGCTGAAGATGACGCTCCAAACCGCGATGGGAATTTAGCCCCTACTAAATGAGCTTTCATGCAAAGCGACGCCCAAAAGAGGCAGAGGGCGTAGGACCAACAGCCCGGATTTAACGTATAGCTCAGCGCAGCGCGCTTGGTTATAAGCGCGACGGGTCTGGCGTATCGCATCGGCGCGCCGGGATCCGCATGCCAGCCGCATCCTTTTTCTCCTTGGCCCTCGGATAGCTTCTGCTCACGCGGTAACCGCAGGCCAGGCAGGTTGTGACGATCCTTCCGCGTTTAACCCTTACACGCGACGTTACGGAGGGAACCAGTACAGAACCACACTTAGGGCAGATCTCACGCCTGAGATAATAGGGTCTTTGAACGTTAAACCTGTCGCAGAGCTGCAAGGCTTTTTTGGCATACTCTCTTGAAATCGGATCCTTCGCGTTTCTTTCTGCCAAGTCCATGTAATAAGTTACAACGCTTAAGATCTCGGCCTCCTTTCTGGCCATCCTCAAAAGGTACGGGGGTCCTCTTTAAGGGTTAGCCAGAGCGGCACACACCAACACGCCTTTATGCGAGGCGGCCTTTATTTGGGTTGGCAGGCCTATTCGTAACCATCGAGGGCATTGACGGCTGCGGAAAGACCACGCAGGCGAGGCTACTTTACAAGAGGTTGCTTCGCGAGGGAGTCGATGCCGTGCTCACGCATGAACCAACAAATGGTCCGACAGGCAAGCTTATACAAAAGCTGCTTAAAGGGCAGGGAGAAATCCCGGCAAAGCTCCTAGCGCTGCTTTTTGCTGCGGATCGCTACGAACACGTTGAAAAGTTAATAAAGCCGGCGCTGCGGTCAGGCAAAATAGTGATATGTGATCGCTATTATCACTCAAGCATAGCGTATCAGAGCTCCATGGGAGTCGACGAGGCCTACGTGAAGTGCATTAACGACTTTGCCGTGAAACCCGATCTAGCCATACTTCTCAGGATCAGCGCTAACACTGCTGCGGTTCGCGTAAACAAGAGAAAGCACATGCAATATACCGAGCAAGAAAACCTTCAAGCTCGCGTCCAGGAAAAATACGAGGAACTCAGTCGCAAGGGCGAGTTGATCCCCATAGA
>DAYW01000046.1:18507-19589 GCA_002507085.1 archaeon UBA168
GATGTCTGAAAGGCGTGTTCATGATGAAGGGCTTGCTCCTTGAAGCCATGTGGCGCTGCTCAATTTATGATACCAAACCGCACTTACGCAACTTTTTTATGTCTAGGGTGATGTTCATACCGTATGGAGAACAGCGATCAGGAGAAGGCCTTGTCATGGATAAGGAAAAGAATTGAAGAGCTTGATGAGGAAATAGAGGCACTTAAAGTGCTGGTGAACGCCATGGAAAGCCACAAGGCGTCGGCAGGAGCAGAAGAGACCCACGCGGAGGCCGAGGCCCCAAAGCAAAGCCCAGTCGAAGCTGGCGAAAAGGCACCTCCTAGAGAGGTGAAACCGGAACCCGCGCCACCTGCAAAAGAAGAGGTCAACGAGGTACCGACAGCCCAAATATCCATAGGTGATAGAAAGGTCGCGGCCATATTCCAGCACGACAACGAGATGAAGATAGACCTATTAGTGGCCCTTAAACCCGATACCCCTCCCTTCAAGTCCTTCTTCCTTGACAAAGTTCTGGGAGACTACGAGAAGAGGGACAAGCAAAAAGAACAAGAGGGGCAACTGCCGGCTGGGAGCGCCTTAGCTTACGAGGTGCTTACCGACAGCGATAACAACATAACTCAAATAAAAATCAAAAACATAAATGATCAAAGAAGAACAAGAGAAATAATATCCACGATACGCTGGACCATAGCTAGAATGATGGAGAAAGAGGGGCGCTGACCTCTCACATGCGAGGAGTAATCGAGCTCACGCTTTCCATAGCTACCAGGAACATAAGCGGCATTATCACAAAGCTCGTAACCAAGATCAACGCCGTCGGATTAAGTCCAAAGAAGCCTCCTCCGATGGTTGCCGCGATCATCCCCATGGTCAGTATTGTAATTGGAAGTATGACGAACAAGGATATCACGCTTTCAGTTAACGCCCCCAAGTTTTCGAGGAACTTGTCGATTGTAAGTTTTTTTTGGTTCATTATGCTCTCCCTTTCGTGGTTTATGAAGGGCCTAAGATCCACGCTGCTCTTCGTGCTCACCACAAAGCTGGACAAGAAATTGGAAAGCTCATCAGACGGGCTTCTTTTC
>DAYW01000057.1:0-385 GCA_002507085.1 archaeon UBA168
CCATAGCCCTGGCCGTTAAAAACAACGCAAAAACCATAAGGGAAGCCCTTCGCTCCTGCTTTACGCAAACCTACGAACCAAAGGAGGTCATCGCCGCCGACGGACTTTCCACGGACGGAACTCTGGAGGAGCTCAGGCGCTGGCCCCTAAGGCTCATCTTATCTGATGAGGGACGCGGCCTGGCCTATGCCAGGCAGCTTCTTCTGGAGCACGCGAGTGGAGAATACGTGCTTTGGGTGGATGGTGATCATGTACTTCCTCCGGATTTTTTAGAAAAGCAGGTGGCATACCTTGAAGAGCACCCAAACGTGGGAGCTGTGGAGGGCGTTACCTATCCATACGACGGAGGGCTTGTGGCTTTTGTGGAGGGAATCACATGGACGGT
>DAYW01000057.1:395-2227 GCA_002507085.1 archaeon UBA168
TTTCATCAGCGGGTACTGCAGCCACGCTTTACAGAAGGAAGGCCGCCATGGATGCAGGAGGGTTCGATGTCCGCTTTAGGATCGCCGCGGAGGACGCCATGATAACGAGGGCAATGCATGAAAAAGGGTGGAGCTTCGCGGTGAACCCTGACGCATGGGTCTACCACGCCGCTCGCTCTTCCTGGAAGGGGCTTTGGAAGGAGTACTTCTGGTGGGGATTCGGCGCGTTCATGGTGAGGGAAAGGTTCCCGCATACGGTGCGCCCTTGGCGCTTCTATCCTCCCATGGCCTTGGCATCTGGCATAGTAAACGCGCTGAGGGCGGCAAAGTACACCGGAAGCGCGGCCTCGCTCATAATTCCCATACACTACCTTTACAAGAGAACCGCCTGGACGTATGGTTACCTCAAGGCCAGGCGGTCTTTGAGATAGGCTTAAGCGCTATAACGGTCTCATACCCGATGAAGATGAGCATCACAAAGGATGATGTCCTGCGCGCTCTCTCAAAGGTAATGGATCCAGAGCTTAACATGAGCTTGACTGAGCTGAAGATGATAAAGGATGTCAGCGTATCCGAGGGAGAGCACCCTAAGGTCAGCGTCACGGTCGCTCTGACAACCGATACATGCCCCCTCACGGATACAATTGAAGACGACGTGAGGTCGGCGCTTGAAGCGCTGGGCGCGTCCGAGGTCGAGGTTCGCACAGTGGTTATGACGAAGGAGGAGCTCGACGAGGTCACGCAGATAGTTAGAAAGAGGTATGGGGACGGCGCTACTTACAGCACCGCGTCCAACATACCCGTTTACGGCCACGGGGACATAATGAAGATAATAGCTGTGGGATCTGGAAAGGGAGGAGTGGGGAAGTCGCTTGTCGCCGTCTCCTTGGCTTCTGAGCTGAGAAGGGNNTTGACGTGGGGGTGCTGGACGCGGACATAACGGGCCCAAGCGTGGCAGAGGCTTTAGGACTTGAGGGGCAAGAGCCAATGGCAGAGGGAAACAAGCTCCTTCCCTTTGTCACGAAGAACGGCATAAAGGCGGTCTCCATGAACCTCCTACTGGACAACCCCGAGGGCGCGATAATATGGAGGGGACCGCTCATAACCAAGGCAATTCAGCAGTTTTACTCAGACGTGAAGTGGGGAAGGCTTCACTACCTGATAATAGACATGCCTCCTGGGACGAGCGACGCGGCCATAACGATCTTCCAAAGCATAATAGTTGACGGGGTTGTCGTGGTCACATCGCCTCAGCACGTGGCTAACATGGTCGTCAGCAAGTTCGTCAACATGGCCAAGCAGGTAAACGTCCCCATACTCGGTCTGGTGGAAAACATGGCCTACATGAAGTGCCCCAATGGCGACGTCGTTTACCCGTTTGGCGCTCCAAAGGGCGAAGAGGAGTCTAAAAGGCATGGCATTCCCTTCTTGGGAAGGCTACCGGTTGACCCCATGATGGCGGAGCTCATGGATAAGGGGAGGATCGAGGAATATGTCTCCGAGGATCTCAGGCAAATTTCCAGGAGCCTCAGGCTTCAAGTGCAGCTCGCGAGACCGAGAAGTAACCTACGCCCTGATTGGCAGCTCAAGCTAAACGCGTCACCTTAGGAAAAGCTAATTTGCGATCGCAAAATACAGCGAGAGGAGGTAAGACTGGGACCCCTGGATAGCGTTCTCGTGCTGGTAGCATCGCTTGTAACGCTTTATGTTTCGACCGAGCTTCTTGTTGACTCTTCGCGGAAGATAGCTACTTACGCTGGCTGGTCAAGCGAAGCCATAGGCGCCATACTCATATCCTTGGCAACTGCCATGGATGAGATAATAACCGGCGC
>DAYW01000057.1:2252-3723 GCA_002507085.1 archaeon UBA168
TCCACGGTGGTGGTGACCACTTTCGTTCCCTCGCTTCTTGTGATCTTGAAGGGCGACGTAAATACCAGGGGAAACCTGAGCGCTAGGGAAGCAATTACCTCGTCGCTTTCGACGGCATTAGCGGTCTCCCTTTTGTTCGCGGGCGGGCTAGATAGGTACACGGGATTCTTCCTTGTGGTTCTTTACTCGCTTTACGTTTTCTACGTGGCGAGGGGGGAGGCCAGGGACGTCGCAAATCCTCCCTTAAGGCCTTCTGCAAAGAAGCTCGCGGAGACCACCGCTGTGCTTCTTGCGTCCATTATACTCATATACGCGTCTGCCGAGTTTTCAGTCACGGCCTCCGTGGACATAGCCAACAGGTATTCAATACCCGAGTTCGTGGTAGGCGTTTTGATACTTGGGCTGGGCGTCGAACTGCCCGAGATCATGGTTTCGATAATCTCTTCTAGGAGAGGAGAGAGCGGCATGGCCCTGAGCACGATCCTTGGCTCAAACACCGCGAAGGCGCTGCTGGGATTGGGAGCGATGGCCGCGCTGGGAGGCGACATGGCGCTGCCCATTAGCCAGCCCGTGGTGTCCTCTGCCGTTTTCGCGCTGGCCTCTCCGCTTTTGCTTCACGCCTCTATGAGGGGGGGACACAAGCTCAATCGCCTTGACGCGCTGCCACTGCTTGCCATATATGCCATTTACGTGGCATTGGTAATGGCTTAAGGGAGCCTACGATCAATTTGAATCGGATCTTCTCTTAGACACCACGTCTTGGTAAACCGCCACACTTTTTATCGAAGGAAAGTCGTTAGATATGGATAGACTCTTCGTTGAGACGAGGGGGGAGCTTGACATAGTCAACTTGACGGGAGAGCTTGAAAGGAGGGTGGCTCGCCTTCCGAATGGCGTTCTTTTTGTGTACTTAAAAAGCACAACGTCGGGATTATTTGTAAATGAGGACGACCCCGCCCTGCTTGAGGACGTTAAAGACATGTTATCTCGCCTCGTGCAAAAGAACGCGAACTACAGGCATAACTCCACGTGGGGTGATGGCAACGGTCACTCTCACCTCAGGTCCTTGCTCCTAAGCAACAGCCTAGCCCTTCCGGTTGAAGGCGGCCGCTTAGCCCTTGGAACGTGGCAGAACGTTTTCCTCATAGAGCTTGACGTGCGCCCAAGGAGAAGGGAGCTTGTGCTGTCTTTTATGCCAGAGGACGAGACCCTTGGGCGTTGAGTTCAGGGAGCTCGGCGAAGACAGCGAAGACCTGGATGAGGCACTTCGGATCTACGAGGAATCCTTCGGAGATTCTGCCACTGCAATACCGGTTGAAGTTCTGCACAAGATAGTTGGGAGGCGGGGCGGGCCGCGGTTGGCTGTGCTGAAGGAGAGAGCGGTTCTGGCTATGGCGATCTTCGCTCGTTTGAACAAGGGAAGCATCATATGGTATCTTGCCGTTGATCCCAAAAACCGCGGAAGAGGCCT
>DAYW01000003.1:0-4390 GCA_002507085.1 archaeon UBA168
GGATATTCACGTTTTGGTGGCAGGGCAGCCTTGACAAAGCCATGCCCAACATAGTTGAGGCGCTGCAGAGGGCCGCGGAGATCGCAGGCGCGCAGGGGATAACGCTGGCCATAGAAAACGAGTACAGCACGTACACGGGGACGGGAGAGGAGACCGCACGCGTTATAAGGCTACTGGGCTCTCCCTGGGTAAAGGTGCTGTGGGATCCTGGAAACGCGTTTTTCGCCAGGGAAGAGCCATATCCCGAGGGATACAAACACGTGCACGACAATGTAATCCACGTCCACCTGAAGGACGCGAAGGTCGTTAATGGGGAATTCCGCTGGATGCCCATAGGAAAGGGTGACATAGACTTCAAGGGACAACTCGGGGAGCTAAAGAGCTTAAGCATCACGGCCTCGCTGGAGACCCATTACGCGCCCTCAGGCGACAAAGAGCGCGGCACTCGGGAGTCGTTCGCGGGTCTCTTAGAGACGATATCTACCATCGAGGGCTAAATCGAGGGATAACGCGAACCACAACAGAGTCCCCGTCCTTGAGATCTAGTTGATCCCTTACCTTAACCGGGGCAATGAACTCAACAACGTCATTTGGGTGATGCGTGCGCTCCGGAAAAATCAGGGCACCAGGCACCTCTTCCTCCCCGCGTGAAACCAACGCCCTGGCGAACTTCAGCGCTCCCATTATTCTTCCCTCGTGCACGAAGGCAGCTATCTGGTACTTGGCTATGCTAGCCAAGTAGTCTCTGTTGGGAAAGTTGCCCGCTATCTTCAGGTTAAGCGTTCCGGGAAAGGGCTTGAACCCCAGCTTTTTTACGAACTCGGTCAAGTATCCTTCAAGAGACATATAATAGGCGCCGTCGCCAAGCCCCGACGACACAAGCGCCTCAAAGCTAACGTTCTTTACTTCTGGCGATAGGAGGTCCTCCAGCTGTAGGCGAACCGATTCCAAGAACCGCATTCCCCTTTCAGTAAGCGTGACCTCCTGTCCTCCCTTCACGAGGCTTCTTGAAATTATGCCCTCCGATTCCAAAAGCCTCAGAACCCTTGCCGTCTCCTGCTGCGAAAGGCCTGCGGCGTTGGCAAGCTTGGTCGAGCTTATGATCTCTCCCCTTTTCTCCATTTCCAGCAGAGACAGAAGCACGAAAAAGTAACGCTGGCTTGCGCGCACTCTGAAGGGGAAGAACGGAGACTTTTATGCGTTCTGGCTAGATCTCTGCTGGACTGCACCTCGCATGATCTTAACCTGCTTTATGCTAAGCCCCATGTCCCTCAAGAAGGGTTCCATCCGCCTGTCCAAAAGAAAAACCTCAGCGCTATCGCTTTCGCTCCTGACTGCCCTTCCTATGGCCTGTCTGATTATTATTGAGGCTTCTTCTTTGAGAAGGAACCACGTGGTCCTCTTGCCCATCTTTTGGGTCAAGAACTCAAGCACGTCCTTTGAGTAGGTGTCTCCGACGTTCGGATAGGGAATGCCCACTATTACAACTCTTTTCACAACGCTCTTTCCATCCCTGACGAATTCCACGCCCTCGCTCAGTTTTCCCCTGGCAACAGCCACCACAAGCCCCGCGCTTGGCACCGACCTCACCGATGATGATGAGTCCTCGACGTAGTCTGCAACCCCTCTGAACCAAGAGGCTACCTCATATGAAGGAACGAGCACAAGGGTTATGCCGTCAGGCCTCCTCAGCGATGACACGACCTTCACGTAGCTTTCTCTGTTGCTCTCTCTCAGGCTGTACTTCGTGCTCAGGTCTCTATTCCAGTAAAACGTGAGGTTGGGAGTGAAGGGGTTTATGGATATAAAGGCAAAGTCCTTCAGGCCCCAGACTTTTTCCATGTAGGACTTGGAGGGAAGAGTGCCAGACATGAGGAGCCACCTGTCCTCGTTGAGCTTTGAAAGAACTGACGAAGGATCCATGAGCTTTATGATGACGCCTTCAGGTGTGACGTAAAGCCTGTATGAAGGATCCTCCAGCTTCTCCAGCGCCCTCTTGAAAGACGCAAGCTGGTGATCCTCGACGTCCTCAAGGTGGAAGCTGTCAAGGTCAGGGGGCCGTTGATCCTCCTTTACGCCCTTTTCTATCCAGCTCTCGAGCGCATCCAGTGCGGCGTAAACGGTGTCCTGAACATCCGTGCCTGCATAGGTCGCGCGCAACCTAGCTATCTTTTGTGAGGTTATGCTGACGTCCACCATGTCCTGAACGTGCATCAGGTTGTGCGCTTCGTCGAAGACGTGCAACGAGTTTCCTTTGACCAGCCTCCTGTAGAAGAAGTAGTACGGGTACGTGTAAAGGTAAACGTCGGCCTTCTGAAGCTTTATCCAGGAGTAAGCGCACCTCTGGGCTGCTCTCTGCCGCTCAAGGAAGCCCACGATCCCCAGCTCATTCACCTGTTTTCTGCTGAACTTCTTGTCGAAAAAAGGACAAAGCGGGCAGCGCGTTACTGAAACAAGACGGTCTCCATCTCTTACTTTGGGCCTTAGGCAAAAGCGATCCTTCCCCGCAAGCCCCGCAAATGAGAGACCAACCTTCCTGCAATCCCTTTCCCAAGAGAAGTACTGCGTTAAGGTGCGAGAGTAGACTGATGTGGGCCCCAGGTGGCGAGCGACCTCAAGCGCTATGAGAGTTTTTCCGCTGCCGGTGGGGGATTGAAACGCCACGCTCTTCTCATCTATGACTGAGAGTATGCGCTCAGCCGCCTCCTTTTGATAGGGCCTCAGCTCGAAATCCATCGCTTATAGGCGTTAAGCGCTTATGTGCTTTCCCTTCCCCAATATATCCCTAGAAACCAACATCATAAACGTGATTTCGATTAGCATTTATGCGACTGCGCGATATATAATTGAAAATGGCAGCAAAGCTTGAGGAAAGGCCTGGAGAAAAGGTCGCCTATGTCCTTATTAAGACCAAGGTCGGAAAGGAGAAGGATGTCTTGAATCAACTTAAGAGAGCGGGTTGCGTTGGAGAGGCCAGCTTGCTCTTGGGTGGCTACTACGATATCCTGATGAAGGTGTCCTATCGCACGCAAAAAGACCTGAAGAACACGGTGGCTTACACGATACGCGGCAACAATGACGTGCTATCCACCCTAACGATGATCAGCATAGATTAAGCGAGCTCATGACGGACTCCATTTTTCTTATGCACTTCTCGTAGTCTCCATCTCCAAGCGCAAACCTCGAGCTCTCAACTAGGCCCATTCTCAACGCTATTCCCCCGAACCTGAGCGCGAGAAGGCGGCCATGGCTGTTGAGGGCTCCCCTTGATGAGTATTCTCTCGGCTTTTCCTTGAGCTCGCAGAATATGCTCAACAGCTCCTGCTCATCTCTTTTCTTCAACGACCTATCCTCCTCACAAGCAGAGGCGGCACCAGGAGCGCCGAAAACAGCATTAAAGACCCCTCAAAGCCAAGACCGGCGATTGAGTATCCTCCCAGGAGAGGTGCCAAGAAGCTGGCGAATCCTGTCGAGGAAAGCACCATCACGTTCATGACGGCGAAGTCAGCCGACTGCTCGCTAGCAACTTGAAGGGACACCGTGACCGGAAACAGCCCGTGCGAAACTCCCAAGCCGATAAGGCCAAACAGGGGCAGAGGCATGGGCAAAAGGAGTGCCAGCGTTGACGCCAAAGATATAGTTACCAGGCGCCTGAGGTCTATGAGCTGGACTGGGTGTAATACCCTCATCACGAAGGAACCAAGGAACAGAAGTATGAAAGAGCCCTGCGAGAGCCAAGCAGCATAACCGAGGTCAACCATTCTTACGCCGAAGAAAGTCGTCACGAAGTTGTAAGCCATGTACACCAAGAAGCCGTAGGCGAAAAGGCTCAAGTACTTTTGCCTGAAAATCACCAAGTGCGAGATGGAAAAGGGCTTTCTATCGCTCTCGGTCCTGCTTGTCGGAAAGCCGAACAGCGAGGCGCCGCTGAGTATGAGTAACGCTACCACGCTGCCCGCGTAAAGGACGAAGGGAAGGGCAAGAGATGCCACAAGCGTCGCAAAGCCAAGCGAGGCGTAGTAGGAGAATATCCCAGCGCTGCCTGAGTGCCCGGCCGCATCCAGGGAGGGTACTTCCACCATTGACAGGCCGAAGCCAAGCGTCAGAAAGAAGCCGAGCCACGTGATCTGGGAAAGGGCTGCAAAGGAAAAAGCCGTAAGGCCAAAGCCAAGAAGCGATGCTTTCCAAAGCGAGATGGGCCTCATCATGCTCAGCAGCGTTCCCATGCCAGAACCGAGCCATATGGCAGCCGAGAAGACCCCGATCTGGGCGGCCGTGAAGTGGTTTGACCTCAGCATTATTGGTATGGCGGTCGTGGCGGCCAAGCTCAAGAAACGCATGAGAAAAGTTGCCCTAACGTAACTCCTATCGGTGGCCATTTCTGGTCTTA
>DAYW01000003.1:4451-5201 GCA_002507085.1 archaeon UBA168
ATCCTTAAGATGGATGGACTTTCAATAAGGGCAGGAATCGGCATCATGGGCAAGGCCACCTGCTCGCCCGTGGCTAGCACGCCAGAAAGCTTGAGCAGAGCGCTTATCATGCAACCTGGGCTCGTTAACAGGGCCGCCTCCCTGTCAGCAGCGTATTCCTCGCTTCTCGATAGCCATGGCTCCATAAAGTGGGGAAGCGGGTTGGCCAGCATGGCAATCCTAAGGGATCTGCTCATGAGCCTCTTTAGAGGGTCCCTGTGGCTAACGTGAGATATCTCATGGGCCAAAACCGCGCGTAGCTCGTCCCTGCTAAGCGTTTCGAGAAGGCCTACCGATATCACTATCTTGCTTCCAAACAGAGAGAACGGGGCAAAGGCGTTGGGCTCTCCGCTGTCAATCATGAGGACTTCAGGAGCTTTGATGCCCACCATTGACGAAAGCTTCTGAACCTCTGCTTGGACCCATTTGGGCGCCTTCAGCGTTTGTCTTCTTGCCTTCGAAGACGACGCGATCGCGTGAATAACCAGCATGACGAGCGCCGCTCCAAGCAGCCANNAAGCCTCGGGATCCCATCTGGTCCAGTGGATTATCGAGTAACTCACGTGTCCAAAGACAATCCTGTCAAACCTCAGACTGTGAGATAGTGCGACCCTGATGAGCAGTATTATCCTTCCTCCAAGAAGAACCGGCATAAGGGGAGAGAGGAAAAGCGGGATCGCCGAAAGCGCCATCCCCAAGAATATGGCCTTT
>DAYW01000003.1:5214-5963 GCA_002507085.1 archaeon UBA168
AGAGAAAAAGGCTGAGGACAAGCAGGTGCTCATCAACCATCATGTGCCAAATTATGCGCGCAAGGTACGGGTTCTGGAAGACGAGGGGGAACTCGTGGCCCTGAAACCTGTAGTGAATTATCACTTCTTGTCCCTCTTCAGCTTTTCAAGGTACTTGGACAAGAGCTCCCTATCCCTTTCGTCCTCGGCCATGAGCTCCATAAGCCTTGATATGGTTGGCTCAGCCATCTTATCAAGAAGCCTGTCGAGAAGGTCGGAAACCACTCCGCGCTCATAATCCTCCTTTGTGACCCCCGCCGAATATATGTACCTAGGTGTGCCCTTGGATTCGGAAAGGCGCCGCTTGACCAGCCCCTTCCTGTATAGCCTGTCTAAAACAGTGGAAACCGTGGTAAGCGCAAGCGGCTTTCCCTCTGCTTCAAGCTCGTCTCTGACCTTTGAGACCGTAACCTCACCGGATCTCCATATAACGCTCAGCACGTCGTACTCGAGGGTCGCAAGCCCGCGCTGCCTCTTCATATGCATAAGGGGCGCAGCGCTTAAAAAGGCTTGCCTACTACAGATGTAGTAGGCCGTCAAAGATGGAAATAACCTGTTTGCTTGCATCGCCAGCCCACCCTCTTATAGGCCAACCGAGAACAGCCGCTTCCCTAAGAAGGGCCTATCCTCCCGAGGGAGTGAGGTACTACTTCCTTAACGGCAGGGTTCCCAAGGCCCCTGGCAACGGGGAGTACGCCGTGACCAAGGAG
>DAYW01000011.1 GCA_002507085.1 archaeon UBA168
CCTCGCCACTTATACCCTCGCAAAAGCCCGCGAGCACGGCTGTCTCCGGGCTCAGCATTTGCGTCGTGAATATATCTATTATGTACTTTTTTATCAACCCACCTTTAACAACATGCTCTTCAAGATGTGATTTTACGTCATGCAGCGATAGACCCAACGCCTTGCTCATTGCTTCTAAGCTCTGCAAAGAGGTCCTCTCCAGTTGATCTATTATCAACAGGTCGGTTTCATCCAGCTGCGAAAAGGCCCCTTCGGTGCTTTCCTTGAGCTTGCGCTCAACTCTCAGATTCTCCGCGCGTTCCTTCCACTCTCCTCTTCTGTAATCGAACACCACGGGGTCGTAAGCGAAAGCCTCCGGTTCAGAATCTATCTCGTAGAACCTGTATCCACTCAACAGCCCCAAGTCCGTGAGATGGTCAAAGAACCTCTTGTAATCGCTTACAAAAGAGGGCGGAACGGCGTGATGCGTAACATAGGTATAGCCCCCAAACGGCTTAAGCCAGGTGACAAGAAAGCCGTCCTTTGCCATCGCGTCCAAAAACCCAGGAGCCTTGTCTATCCACTTAAAGGAAAAGTCAAGGAAGGCCACAGCATATCTGAGCCCCAGCCTTGAGTAATTTGGATAAGCCCTAACGGCAAAGCTCTTCCCAAAGAAGTACTCCCTTAAGGCGAGCTCTACCTGTTCCTTGTTCATGCCCAGCTTCTCTGCCAGCAACTCCTTGTCGAATAAACCTATGTCCTCGATGGCCCTAAGCATGCGCCTTATGTAATCATCAAAGGTAACCGACATTATGTGCAATAGCAAAATTATTCGGATTTAACTTTTTCCCTGACAATGATAAAAGACTCACATGTTTTTCGCTATCTCCTCAATCCTCCTGACCAGTATTTCCTCGTTGTTCTGAGCATGGAAGAACACCGGCACGTTTTGCGTGTTGGTTGCCTTGAAACTGGCCATGAACCAATCTCCGTTGTTGAAGTTCAAGGTGCGGTCGAGAAAGACGTCATCTATGGCGAAAGTGTCCGATATGACCTGCCTGTCATATGGCCTCGGCATGGTCCCCACGAAGTAGCTGTGAAGCTGCTGCAGCACGTTGGTGTTAAGGCGCGCTATCCTTTGAGCGGCTATCCAGCCGCTCAGGTAGTACTTCCTTCCATGCCTGAGCAGCGTTTCAACCGCCTGCGTGGACATGTCGGTGTAGTCCTCCCTCTTGCTCTCATAGGGTATGAACTCCTGGGCCTCGTCGAAGACCAGGAGTATCTTCGGGTTGTCGCTGTACTCGCTGCGCCTCTTCTTCATCAAGCTGTCAACTAAGTAGCTGGAGAGCCACCTGGCCCTGCGCGTGTCAGCAATGTCAAAAACGAAAAGCCTGGGCGAGCCGGGCGACGTTATCTCCGCCAAGCTCCTTTCCAAAGTATATCCCGTCCTCTTCGTCCTAACCATGTCGACCACGCTTTTCAGCGACGCGGCCATGGCCCTTAGCGCGCTGCTCTCCCTGATCTGGGCCTTGTCAAGCTCTGCCTCAAACTCGTTTGCAAGCTTCTTATCACCGTATATCTCCATGTCCTCTGCTTCGCCGTCAAAACCAAGCTCGGCCTTTCTTTCCTCGGCCCTCGCCCTTATCATGTTTATCAGGACAGGCAGCACCACCTTCTGCTGTGCAGGCGTGTACTTGTCATTGCTCATGTCTCCTAGCACTTCCAACAGGCCCCCATAAGTGGTCATGCGCATGGCGCTTTCCACGTCGGGGTTTGGCAGCTCGATTTCCTTGACCCTTTCATCAACGATGAGCCGGTACACCGCTTGCCTCGCGAGGTCGCTCAGAGAGGCCAGGGAGGCGGGCATGACGTGCCTGTGCATGAAGTCGAAGCTCTGCTCCTTTGGGTCGCCTCCCCTCAACCGGTTCGCCATTATCACGCGCCCATCATCGTAAAGGACGTCGAGGAGGGACATGGCGTACTCTGATGACACGTCAACTATGACGACCTTTAGGTCAGGCATCGTCTCCAGCGCTTTCCTGATCATCATGGCCATGAGGTTTGACTTTCCAGCCCCCGTATACCCAAACACCCCCGCGTGGTAATGAACTAGGTTCTCCATGTTAACCGTGAGAGGTATCGGTTTCTGCCCCTCTATCATGAGGTTTCCAAGGGCGCTGTCGCTGCCGCTATAGCAGAAAAACGAGCGAAGGGCTTCATCGTCTAGCAGCTGGGCGGCTGATCCCACGAGCAAAGGCTCCTCGCCCTTGACGTACTTGGGCTCGCCTTCAAGCTTCATCAGGTATCCTGTTGGCGCCGCCACCATCTCTATCCAGGTGCTCTTGCTTCCGCCCTCCCAGTCCTTCTCTATCAGATCCATGAACTCCCGCCTGACAGGAGCAGGCTGCGAGAGGTCAAGCGTAAGCATCGAGTAGTGCATGAGGTTCCTGTCAGCCAGCTCGTAAACGGAATAATAACCGTCCTTGGTCTTCACGTTTTGAAGGGCAAGAAGGCGGCCCACGGTCAGCCTTTTGGCGACTTCCGGATCATATTCTGCCTCGAGCTTCACAAGCTTAAACGTTATTATGCCATGCCCGTCAGCGGTGCTTCTGTTGACGGAGACCTGCTCCCTGAGCCTGCAGCTGAACTTCCCTCCTATGTCGTCAAACAACGGATCTCCTCCTCATCTGTTCGTAGTACTTCCTCATATCCCTGTACTTTCCCGCGCCAGGAGGCAGGCCAGCCCTGCTCAGCTCCAGGTCTATTGCCGAGAGGTAAGCCCTTCTGGCCTCGGCCTGCATGGTCTTGGCTTTTTTGTCAGCCAAGAAAAGCGGGTAGTTGTACCCAAGGGCCTCTGGTATTGCCTCCTTTGCCATGGGCTCAAGGTAAGTAAGCACAAGATCAGAATAGCCATCCCCTTCCCAGTCGCTGCCGCCTTCAACCCAGTCATCACTCGGCGGGATGGAGTAGAACGGCCTATCGTATCCAAAAACCCTGCCCAGCGAGGAAGAGGCCAGCTTCACGTATCCCCTAGCGAAAACCCTGGCGGGAACGCTCTCCCCATGAAAGCGCGCGTCGAACTCAAGGGATCTCCAAGGAGGTTGCACTCCGAGCATGTCAGAAACCGTTGACAAATAAGCCAAATCTGTCCCCATGTTAGGCGAGTACTCGGAAATGCCCCTTTTAAGAACAAGCGCCTTGAAAGCGCCATCGATGAAGTCGGAGGAGGAAGACTCCTTAGTTATGCCGATCAACAGGGTGTTCTTTTCGAGGGCAAGCTTAAGGAGAGAGCGCAACGTGAGAAGCGATAGCAACTTTATGTCGCCCTCTTTAACCCATTTTCCATCCTTCCAGAGCGGATGGTCTTCGGGGTTAAACAGGACTCTGTTAAGCGCTTTGTCAAGGCCTGTTTCCAGCCTGTCCTCAAATCCCACCAAAAGATCCTCAGAGCTGATTTTTCCCGCAAGGCTCATGGCAGAGGCGCTTTCCAGCCACGAAAGCGCTTCGCGGGCAAGGTCGGGATTACTGAGGCCCAGCGCTGAAGAAACCTCTGACCACGAACCTCCATGCCTGCCAAACTCATTCATGACCTGCCATGCGAGCTGGGGTCCGATCGTCTGCGTAGCCCCGCGTGAGGGGATTGAGTTAAGGGCGATCCCTATCGTGCCATCATCAAAGAAGAGCGATTGATGCCCTCTCAGAAAGTTCTCAACATCGGTTGAAAGGTGCGAGTACTCCATGGAAAGCGACCTGTCAAGAAGAAGAATTCCCACGTCACCGGTTCTTACGGCTGCGCGAGCTAGCGCAAGCTCACTCAGCTCCATGAGCAGCGGTGGGACGTCTGCGGGGGACCCATCGGCCTTGCTGGTCACATCAGCCACATCTCCCTCATGCATGGGTATTGCCATCGAGACCTCTGTGGGAAGGTTTACCGACGTCTCCTCAGACATGACCAGCGCCCCCGAGGCGTTTCTTTCCAGCCTGCCGGCATACCCAAAGGCCCCGGCGTAGAACACCAGCAGGTCGTACCGGCTATCAACGCTCTCCGTGCCGTCTATGGCCATGTAGCTGAGCGGCTTGGCATCTGCTATTGTGCGCTTGATAAAGGCGAAGCGCAACTTCTCCGCATACCTTGACAGCTCCTCCAGCCTTTCCTGGCGCACCTTTAGCAGAAAGTCCGTTGATGAAAATACGCGTTTAACTATGTCGTCGGTTGGCACAACAAACACTTAAATTGGCTTTTAAACGTTGATGAGCGTTCTGAAAGTGATCAGGCGGACCCGCGGAGATTTGAACTCCGGATCTGCGGCTTAGAGGGCCGCCGCCCTATCCTGGCTGGGCTACGGGTCCATCTTTTAGACACAAAGCGCTTTTTTACCTTTCGCCATAAAATGCACAATTGAGGAAAAGGTCGGCCCAGCCCTGAGCCTTTTTCTCGGGTGCAATTATGCATCGCGAACGCTCTTTATGCCCTCAGACGTCTCTTAAGGAGTTTGCGCGTTATTAACACAAACCGGAGCACCCATGTGGCAAACCGCTTGGCGGCGAAACGCTTTTGAGTTTTTAGGATCCTGACCCCTTTTCAGGCAGCCACGAAAAACCACGCATTTGCCATTATTATGATGCAAAACCCAAACTCGGCTTGGAAGATGGAAAAGCGGCGCCTTTTCGCATTGCAGCGCATAGTAAGGCGCAGAAGCCGATAAAGCGGGCCTGGTGGGATTTGAACCCACAATCTACAGCTTTCCTCACTAATCCTGTTTAGGGGGTTCGGCCAGGTTCTGCCGCCCTATCCAGGTTAGGCCACAGGCCCATGCTGAATTATAGGTAGAAATAAAGCGTTATGGAGCGAGGGCACAAGGTCAGTCGGGCCGGTGGGATTCGAACCCACGACCTA
>DAYW01000036.1:0-144 GCA_002507085.1 archaeon UBA168
GGGAAAGGTGAGGTACATAGGCGCTTCCGCAATGCGGGCCTACCAGTTCGCCACCGCCTACTTCACAAGCGAGATGAAGGGGTACGAGAAGTTCGTGAGCATGCAGGACCTCTACAACCTCCTCTACAGGGAAGGGGAAAGGGA
>DAYW01000036.1:149-503 GCA_002507085.1 archaeon UBA168
TTCTGCAGGGAACACGGCATAGCGCTAATCCCATATAGCCCCAACGCCGCCGGGGTGCTAACTGGAAGGTACCTAAGGGATGGCAAGATCGTCGTAAGGCCGGACGAAAGCGGGAGGCTGCAGCCCAACAGCGGGTACTATGGATACGGCATCTACGTGCCCCCTCCTGAGAACGCCGAGATAGTANNTGGAGGTGGCGAAGAGGGAGGGCGCCACTCCTACCCAGGTTGCCCTGGCATGGCTTTTCGCGAAGGGCGTCACGGCCCCAATAATAGGCACATCGAGCGTGGAGCACCTTGAGGAGGCGGTGGGATCGCTGTCTGTTAACCTTACCCCCGACGACGTGAAGTACCT
>DAYW01000036.1:553-10388 GCA_002507085.1 archaeon UBA168
GGGAGCCCTTTTCAGCACCTTAGAAGTGCACACGGAACAGGGCCTTGGCTGCGGCCTTATGAGCTCGGCAACTTCCTCTACGCAAAACACCGCGCTTTTTCCGCCAATCACAAGCTTGTTGTGGAGGCCTGATGAAAGGCATGACAGCATTTCCTTGGAGCGTCCTTCCTCGCCAATCGCGCCAATAGAGGCCCTTAGGAGCAGCTGGCTTGCCTTCCTCCTAGCGCCTTCCAGGTACTCTTCATAGTCCTTCCTCCAGCCGTTGAAGAAGATCCCCTTCCTCCAGCGTCTCTCGAGGAACTCCATCACTCTGAGCCCATCGCCATTGCTTGCCTCAGTCAGCCTCAGCCTCAGCCCAGTCTCATTGAAGGCCAGGGCGCACCTTGCAAAGGACTCGCGCAGCGTATTTCTGCGCCCGTCGCCGAGCTCAAAGAGCGGTATGGGATACGGCAAGGAGAGCCCAACGCCCGCGCTAACGGGCAGCGAAAGCCAGGGAAGCTCGCTTTCCCGCACTTCCACCAGCGAGGCAAGCGGCACCGACAAGGAGGCCTTGCTCCCTAAAAACACCCTCTTGACTCCCTCGCTGAAAAATATTACGAGCTCCGAATCCCTCAGCTTCATCGCGAGAGCCTCCAGCTCCTCCTGCGTCAGCTCCCTAAGCGCCAGAAGCTCCATCAAATTAGGGCCAGCTCCTCCCGATCCGGTATCACGTTAACCGGCAAGTGCCTCCACTCGTCAATGATTAGGGCCTGCGAGTATCCCCTGCTCCTCGGAGGCGGCATTGACCTAAGGAACTGCTGCTCCCTTTCCCCAAGCCTGAGGAGCGACGACAGCTCGGGCATCGCGTCGTCGTCCTGCTTCAGGAGGATCTTGGTGCTGCTGTTTTCCATGAGCGCGCGCCCGGCTGAAGTTGAAGTGAAGTCCGTGGGCCTCTGCGAGGCAAAGAACACCAGGAGGTTCAGCTTTCTGCCCAAGCGTATCATGCTTTCCAGAGCGGAAGGCGAGCGATTAAGGAAGAGCCATCCCTCATCGATCACGAGGACCTTTGGCACGTCGGCTGGCCTGCGCTTTAGCTCTTCCCAGATCACGGGCACTACAAGGGGAGCCAAGAACTCCTTCATCCTTTGCTCGACGGGAAATCCCACTATTGCCCTGTCCGGTATCGAAGCGGGCGGTCCCTCGAAAGCCGACGCAAAGGGCCCCTCCAGCAGCGAGGTGAGGGCAAGCGAGAGCTGCCTCGCCTCAGAGGAAGGCATGCCCCTCAGGGCCTCCAGCAGCTCCCTTGTGGACCTGCGCCCCGCGGCTACCGCCTGCAGGAGGCGCTTTTCAGGGCGGTCAAGCTCAAGCGTTGAGGACAGCAGATCGCAGGCATCTCCTGGCGGAAGCGATGAAAAGGGGTCGAGGCCAAACTTTCCCAGGTCAACGATCTGGGCACCGATGGCCTTTGCCAACGCCTTGTACTCTCCCTCGGGGTCAAGCACTATCAGCTGCGATCCCTGCAGCGTGGAAAGCATGGAGCTCAGCCTGTGGGCGATGATCTTCAGCAGGGCGGACTTTCCCGTCCCCGAGGGCCCGATTACTGGCACGTTGTAGTTCCTCCTGGAGAAGAAATCGTAAACGACCTGCGACCCTGTTATGGGGTTCTGTCCAAGCCTAATCCCTCCCACCTCGTTGACCTCATACGATGAGAAGGGAAATAGGACGGCAAGGGATGAGCCAGCCATGACCAAGCTGCCCTGGAGCCGGGCCAGCCTAACGCCGTAGGACTTTGCCCACGCCCTCATCCTCTTTCCGTCTCCCGAAACCGCGACTATAACGTCAAACACTCCCTCCGACTCCTCTTTCTCAAGCATGTAGGCCGCGTCCTCGTATTCCTTCCTGGCGTTTCCTATGGCGCGCAGCACCCTGTACCTTCTCTCAAGCCACCCCAGGTCTTCCTCCAGCCTTATCCTCATCTCCACCTGCATTCCCAAGTTAATGGCTTGGGCCATGAGCCCTGTCTTTGCGGCGCGGGGCATGCGGTCTAAGAAGCGCTTGGGTTGCCTTGGCTTCTCCTCTCTCTCCTTTTCTCTGGCCTGATTAACGGACACCATCTTCGAGTGCTCCATGCCCAGCGAGTCCATTATCTCCTCTGCTCTCTCTTCATCGGTCACCAGGGTGAAGCGATGCGATCCATCCTCGTCGCGCGAAACCCTTATGGTTAGGGCTTCCAGCTGCCTTGCCATGGAAACGAAGGCGTTCTCCGCTCTCTTTCTCTCATCATCATCGAGGAGGTAGTAGGGAAGGGGCCTGATCTCGTACTCGGCCAAGCGAGTCACCCGCATCGGGAGAGACCCTCAGCCTTTCAGCGCGCGCTGAGCAGTAGAAAGCGTAGCGTCCACCCGCGTCGGTGATGCCAATCCCTACCTCCCTGCTGCCGTCGTAGACCGTGAACCTGTGGAAGGGCAGCGGGGTCCCGTCCTGTGAGCGCAGTGTCCCCACGACCTTCAGAACCTTCTCCTTGTCTTTTCCTTTGTCTTTCTCCGTCGCGCTGCGCCTTTCCTCTTTTTCGCTTTTCTTAATGACCTCCTTGAGGGCCTCGACGTGCTCGAGCTTGAACCTGGAAGCGGGGATCGCCGCCATCAAGGGAAAAATGGCGTGGAGGCGAATGGCAAGCGCCGCGCAGACTCCAACGAGCGAGAGCTGGACCGGGGACATGGAGATGATGACGAAGTCGAACATGGGCATGTCCAGCACAAATCCCCGGCGCAGCGCGTGCACCTCGACTTGCCTTCCCTCGCTCAAGCGGTTCCCCTCCTTCTGACGGCCGACCTCCCGGCCTCCATGGCGCCCCTTCCTCCCCTTATTATGACGGCGGGAAGCACGGTGGATCCAACCAGGGTTCCGGTGGCAAGGGCGAAGTCAAGGAAGGGGTTGCCTCCGTGAAGCGCGTTAAGGGCAGATCCCATCCCTATGGCCAGAAATATCGATGACATGGGAGAGAGGAGGAGCAAGAGCACCAGTCCCTCCAGGAAATCGCGGGCGAGTCCCCTGGTGGGCGGGATTAGCCAGAGGAGCGCTATGATGGGAATGGAGCACGCCAAGGTGGCTGTCGCGAGTATCCTGAAGACTCCCACCACCGCGTACTCTATCACGGCCGCGAAGAACACGAGGTTGAGCTCTGGAAGCGCCGCTGCCGCCGCGGAAAGAACGGTGAGCACCTGAGCGGCGTTTCCTCCCCCCAGGTTGGCGTTGAGCACGTAGTAGGCCAGCGATGAGAAGAGCTGGGCCGCAAGCGTGTAGGCATCAAGCCCAAACACCATGGCGAGCAGCGCCAACACCGGATCCGCGGGATTGAGCTGCGCGTGCCCGGCCAGCGCAAGCGTTACCTCGATAACCAGCGCTAGGGCGAACAGGAGAAGGCAGGGCAAAAGGAGGGCTTTGTATATAGCCGACATCACAGGGATGGACGATGGAGTAGGAACGTACAGGGCAAACCAGGCAAGCTTGTCCCCTATGCCTTGGAGCACGCTTCCGAGGAAGCCCGATATGGCGGACAGAACCTGGGATATAATCCAGCCCGCGTTCACGGTCACGGGTCCCTTCACCCTCACCGTTACCACAGGCACCGAGGCGTTTGTGGCGGCGCGCGGGTTGGGGACCGTCATGTTGCTGGGGGCGGAGTTGGCGGGCACCACGGGAAACAACCGCATCACCTCGAGGCAGCTGCACGTTAGCGCCGAAGGCAGTCAAAAGCCAGTTCGTTATGGGAACCGCGAGGGCTATGGCTATGAGGGCGACTATGGCCTCGATGAGGGACTTCCTCTCCTGTCTGGCCTCCATCGGGCTGTCGGCCATCATCATCTTGATGGCCGAGTAAATTATCGCCATGACGGCGAACGACACGCCTATCACCTGAGCAAGGTAGATCAGGGAAGCTATCCCGTTTATCAGGTTCTGCGGAAGTTGGTCAACAAAGCACTCCATGTAAAGCACTTGCAGATTGGCTTATGGGGCGAGAGAGCGTTAGCCCAAATAAGGCCTTGAGGTTCATCTCTTTCATGAGAAAAGGACTTTCATCTGTTTTGGGAACAATAATAGTGCTGGTTTTAACGGTTACCGCTGGCGCCATGCTCTGGCACACGTTTTACGGGCTTTTTTCCTCCCTGAGCCAGCAGGACCAGCTCCAGATAGTTTCGGCCACGTACTCCGACACGAGCGCCGGCTCCTTCCTTTCGGTCACGGTCAAGAACGTGGGAACCTCATCATTAACTGTCCAAGGGGTTTCCTTAGAAGGAGTGGGCAAGTTCTCTTGGGGCGTGACCGTGGCCCCTGGGCAGCAGGCGTCCAACATATGGGCCGGGCCGCAGGAGGCCGATGGGTCTTCCTTCCTTCTCGTGGTGAACGCCTCCTCTCCTAGCGGAGGGTCGGCGCAGGCAAGCCAGGTGATCACGGTTTCCCCGCGAGGTCGTCGACTTCTTGGGCTTTGACGAGGCTGGAAACGGCTGGGGTTTGCCCAGGTCTCACAGGAGGCACGTGGCCGTTTTCGGGGAGCCGGGCCAGGGGAAGTCTTCTCTTCTCTTCACCTTGATCATGGGCAACGCGGAAAAAGGAGAGGGGTTCATGCTGATAGATCCCCACGGCGACCTCGCGGACATCGTGGTCAGGAGGCTCGGAGCGGACGTCGTTCTTCCCAGCGATGGGGTTTCTCTGGATCCCCTTCCCCTTGGATGGCCCCGTTCCTCGTTTCTCCTTGACTCCCTCAGGAGGTACTACGGAGGCGACTGGGGGCCAAGGCTCGAGATGATCATGAGAAACGCCATGAGGGTGCCCTCGGTCAAAAGCCTTTTCGACCTAAGGGACTTCCTTGAGGAGCCTTCAGTTGATGGCCTCGAAGGCGACCTAAAGCGCTTCTGGGATGAGGTCTACCCAAAGCTGGAGAGGGGATCGGAGTCGGCCGTTCTCAACAAGCTTGACAAGCTCGTGTCCGATGGGCGCGCCCGCCTCTTTCTGGAGGGCAGCACCATCCCCCTCATCCAGCTCATGGACAAAGGGAAGAGGATCGTGGCGTCGCTTGACGAGGGAGGGCTTGGGTCCGACCTTTCCTCATTCATCGGCTCTCTGCTGCTCGGCCAAGTTTACGCGCAGGGCATGGCTAGAAGGGGCAGCAGCGACTTCTTCGTTTACGTGGATGAGGCGCACAGGTTCTCGTGGGCGGAGCTGGAAATCGCCATGGCCTCTCTCAGGAAGAGGAGGATTTTCGTGACCATGGCGTCGCAGTCGCTGGAGCAGTTCGCGGGAGGCACCAACCCCCTGTCCTTCTCGGACACCGTGGTGGCCTTCGCGGTGAGCCCAACCACGGCGAGGGCCCTNNTTCAAGCCGCTTGACGAGGAGGCCCTACTGTCCTTGGGGGAGCACCGCTTCGCGGTGAGGACGGCCGCCGACGGCGGCTTCTCGGCGACGCTCTACACGCTTAGGCAAGAGGGATGAGCGGTGCGGGGGCTTTCTTCGGTGCTCGGAGCGTTTCTTTTTCTCTTGGCATTCTTGCTTGCGCTCTACGCTTATTCCAGCGTCTACTCCGGTTACGTGCTAGACCTTAGGTCGCAGGAGAGGGCGCTGAACGCCATGAGAGAAAGGGGCGAAGAAGAGCTGGCGCTCACGGAGGTCAACGGCACGCTTTACGCCCTGAACCAGGGGCCCTTTCCCGTCACCTTGGTCTACTCGGTAACCTTCGACCCGTTTTCTTACCATAGGGTGGGCCCCATCACCCTGCTTCCCGGCCAGCAGGCGGCAGTTAGGGGTGATGGCGTCGTGACGGCCCTTGGAAACCTCTTCACGCCAACTTCCCTTGAGCCCTGGGACTTCGTGGAGTACGCGGGAAACCCTCCAAGGGCGGAGGGCTTCTTTCAGATGGAGGAGATGAACTTCTCCTTGGGCTGGTACGGGAGGGGCTTTCCCTTTCCCTCAGGCGCGAACGGTTCATCGATTTTCGCCTCGAGGCTCGTTTACTGCGGCGGAGGGCAGGTGAGCTTCTCGTTGCAGGGAGGAAGGCACGGGCTTTACCTTGACGGCATTCCCATCATTTCCGGCAATGGAAGCTGGCACGGGCGCCTCTCCCCAGGCCTTTACGAGCTCTCCATAAACTGGTCTCCGCCTTCCGGCTGGATCAAGTTCAACGCGACGGGTGTCTATCCTTGCGCAGCAGGAAGCTGATCGAGGAGTACAGGGTGAGGGAGGCGAAGGTGCGCATTTACGAAGATGAGGAAGGGGGGCTTTACGAGGTATCGGAGCCCTCGCTTGACTTTTCGCTGGCCCGTGCCCATGGCCTCTTATCCTTTCGCTCGCCCTTTCGCTCGCATTTGTCATTTCCCGTACCCTTATCCACCTCCTTGACGTCCAAGCGCCTCTCCGCGTTTCGCCTCCTGATCCCCGCGAAGGTCGATCAGCTGAGCGGCAGGAAGCTCCTCGAGGAGATCGAGTCCCACCTGATTGAGGCACCATATCCCTTGGGCCCGGAGGGCAGCGAAGAGTCCATGGTGCTCAGGGCAGTTGAGGAGCTCGGGCTTTCCCAGCCCACCCCCGCGCAGCTCAGGTCCCTCTCGTACTATGTCTGGAGGGACCTCCTTTACATGGGAAAGCTCTCAGTTCCCCTCAGCGATCCCTCGCTTGAGGAGGTGGCCCTCGAGTCCTACAGGAGCCCTCTCTCGGTCATACACAGGCGCCACAGGGACATGGGCTGGATGCGCACGAACGTGACATTCTCCGACGAGGCTGAGGTTCAGGCCATGGTAAGGAGGATGGCGCACTGGGCTGGAAAGGAGGTAAGCTTGGCCTTTCCGTATCTCGATGCCGTGGACAAGCGCGGAAACAGGATCTCCCTGACCTACTCGTCGGAGGTTAGCCTGCCGGGAAGCAGCTTTTCGGTAAGGAAGTTTCCTGAAAGGCCGCTGAACATGGCTGACCTAGTTCACTCGCGGACGCTCTCTCCCCTGATGGCCTCCTACTACTGGATCATGGTGGAGTCGAGGGCAGTTATGATAATAGTCGGAGGGATGTCGACGGGGAAGACCACTCTCCTTTCGTCGGTTTGTTCTCTGATACCTAGGGGATCAAAGGTGGCAACGATCGAGGACGTCCCCGAGGTAAGCGTCCCGGCGGCCAGGTGGCAGCGCTTCATCTCAAGGCAGTCAAGGCTTGGGCGCGGAAGGGACGTGGGACTGATGGACCTACTTATCCTTTCGCTTAGGTACAACGCCGACTACGTGGTTTTGGGTGAGGCGAGGGGACCAGAGGTCCAGGCCTTTTTCCAGGCAGCTGCCCTTGGCCATGGGGCCATGACCACGTTTCACGCGCAGTCCCCGGAGGCGGCCCTCGTGAGGCTTTCTTCTCCCCCTCTTTCCATTGGTCCCTCAGAGCTCCATCTAATTTCCCTCTTCTCCCTCATGGTGAAGAGCTCTGACGAGAGGGGCTATAGGCGCAGGAACGCGAGCGTTGCCGAGTTCGTGGACGGAAAGGTCAAGGAGGTCTTCCAGTGGGTGCCCGGAAGCGACGAGTTCTATCCCGCTGACGCCCGCGAGCTCGTGGAAAGGAGCGTCAAGCTGCGCGAAGTGGCGCAGGCCTGGGGCTGGTCCGAGGAGAGGCTGGCGAGGGAGCTTGAGGGGAGGGCGAAAGCCTTTGCTTGAGGCTGAGGCCGCCTGGGTGGGACTGGCGTGGGGGGCGCTTGCGGCAGCTGCTGGACGCCGCCTCGCAGGGCATCGCAGGAGGGAGCTTGCGAGGGCGCTGGCGGTAAGCGCGCCTGTCTCCGTTTTCCTCTCCCTCTTCTCCTCTCCTTACCTGGCCTTCCTCGCGCTTCTGCCGCTTTCCTCCCTCGTTATGGAAAAAGTCGGAGGATCGGGCTCCATAGACGAAGAGCTGCCCTTCTTTTTGACCTACGCCGCCAGTCAGTCAGAGGTTGGCATCTCTCTCTTTTCTTCCCTGACTGGGCTGAGGGGAAGTCCTCTCAGGGCCGTAGAGGCCCAGGGCTCGAGGCTGACGAAGCTCTTCCACCTTTACGGCGATCCAGCGTCTGCCCTCGAGGCGCTTGCGAAGCGGCAGGAGAGCAGGGCGTTAGCGGAGCTGCTCTCCGGATACGCCTTCAGGATGAAGACAAGCGGAGCTCACGAGTACCTTGTCTCCAAGATGGAGGAAGCGCTCTCAGCGTTATCTGCGGCTTGGTCGGACGTCGTGGAGAGGGCCGAAACGCTTGGCGAGCTGGCGCTTGCGGTCTTCTCCATGCTGCCCTTGGTTTGGATAATGGCTTCAGCGGCCAATGTCTCCTTCAACGCCTACGGCGAGTACTTCTGGCTTGCCCTCGTGGGCAGCTTTATGGGGATGGCCTTCACGGCGGGCAGGGCGTCGCTGCGCACCTACATGAAGTTTGCCCCCTCTCCTCTTTCCCTTTCGATCTCGTCCTTGATAGCTTTGCCCCTCCTCCGTCATCCCGCGCTGGCTGCGCTTTCGGCTGGCGTGTCTGCCCTCTCTTGCGTCGGCGTCCAGTACCTCTGGCTTCAGAGGGAGGACGCCCGTAGCTCGAGGGCCCTTTCGTCTTTCCTGTCGTCCCTCGAGGCGGAGGCCATGGTGGGAAGGGGATCTGCGGAGGCGTTTCGCGCTGCCGCCTCGTCTCTCTCGTTGCCTCCCATAGGGGGCTTTCTGACTGAGAACCTCAAGAGGCTGGGGGTAGGGCTTAGGCTTCGCCCCATGAAGGAGGGCTTGTCGTCGTTGCTCAGCTGGCTTGTTATATCCGCGGTCGAAACGGGAGAGCTGAACCCGATATCCCTGTCCATGCTCTCGTCTTTTTCCAAAAAGGTAACCGAGCTGAGGGGGAGGCTGAGCTCGCGCCTCTACCCTCTGATGGCCCTGTCGGCGCTTTCTCCATTCCTCATGGCCTTCTCCCTCTCCATAGCGGGGACCGTGTACGGCGGAGCGCCCTCCATTTCAGGGATTACCGTGGTCCTTTCCACGTCACTTGAGTCGCTGATTCTGGGCAAGCTTTCCGGTTCTTCCTTCAAGTTCACGCTTCCATTGGCCCTGGCGATACCGCTCTCGCTCACAGCCCTCTCGGTGTTCCGAAGGCGGTAGCTTTGGCGTGCTGGTGAGCGCGCGGAGCTGCGCCGCGCCGAATATCCTCACAGCTGCAAAAATAAATCGGTTGACGCTGATCTTTATTCTCGCAAAATCGACAGCGTTTCCCCCGGATTGCCTGGCCCGCAGGAGGCCGCGCTCTGAGCTCTGTCCACGTGATTCCTCAGGAGGGTGTCTATGTTGCCGTTCGGCGTGAAAGGAGATGATCTCAGAAAACCAATCAAACGCCAATAGGGGCGGTGCGCTGGGAAAGCGGAGGGATTGCGTCACTCCACNNACCGCCGCGGCGAATCTCCTTATAACTAAAAAAATAAATCGGTTGATGCCGATCTTTACCTTCGTAAAATTGACAGTATTTCGCTAGCTTTCGGGGATCCCCAGCCGGTTATGGCATCCCATCCAGTTGAGTAATAGTAGTACCCGTTGTTGTTAAGGCCGTCAAAGTACGTTATCGAGTTAAAGTACGTCGGGTAGCTTTCGCTCTCCGCGTACAGCTTGGGCGCTATGAGCCCCTAACCGGTTGAAGTTGTCATCGCTTCAGATGACGCTTGAAGGGTTGTGCTGAAGGCGTATGATGGGCTCGCACCAAACCCTTCCGAAGAAGCGGAGTAGGGGGCGGAATGTGACGTTTCCGAGTCAGCCACCAGGGCGGACCACTGGGGAGCACCACAGCTCGTGCCGCCCACGCCGTACCATCCTGCTATCACCACGGTCGGCTGCCCAGCTCCTCCCGGT
>DAYW01000062.1:0-217 GCA_002507085.1 archaeon UBA168
GCATCAGATAAACTCCTCGGATTACACCGTTACCGCCCCAGTCCAGTTCCTAGTAGCTCCCACAAAAGACCCAGAGTCCTTGCTCGTACTCAACGTCTCAGAAACGCTAAACCTTGTGAAGAGCAGCACATCTCAGCTTGGGTTCTTGATCTCAGAGGAAACGTGGAAAGTTAGCCCCATTCCGTTGTCAAGCGTCATATCTGGATACCCAGCACAA
>DAYW01000062.1:271-8542 GCA_002507085.1 archaeon UBA168
TCTCAAGAGGCCGTGCTTAATTGGATTGGCGGGCCACTTCACGGCAAGTACATAGGGGCCTCAAACATAACGTCGGTGTGGAGCAAGTTCTCTTCGATTTATGAGTACGTCGTGTGGTACGCCGAAGAGCCACCTTACGTAAGCGTGCAAGGCACTAGCGCCATGGCGAAAGCCAAGCTCCAGTTCCTTGTGTTCCCGTTTAACTCTAGCACGAATAAGTATCCTCACGCTATCCTGCTCAACGTTAACGACACGCTTACCTTTTCCTACATTGGATCCACCTGGCTCATAACGTCAGAGATATGGCAGGTATCGCACCNNCGTCAGAGACATGGCAGGTATCGCCTGCGCCTTTATCCTCTGCCGCACCAGGATACTCCACTCCAACCTTTACCTGAGGGCGACTTTTCACGAAAAGCATAAATTTTTTGGGATTTTTTAACAAGGTTTGTCATTTGATTCCAAAGAGCACATGTATTGGTGGATATTTGTTGGATCAAGAGGTGGGAAAATGAGGCTGAAAATAGTCGAAAGCCTAATGCAAAGCCCAGCCAACGCAAACCAACTAGCCCAAAGGTTAGGAGTAAATTACAGGACAATCGAGCACCACTTGAAGGTATTGGAAAGCAATGGGATAATAAAGTCAGAGGGACCAAGGTACGGGCTCACGTTCTTTGCTACCGACTCATTGAAGGAAAATTATTCCCTAATAAGGAGGCTGCTCAAAGATGGAGGTGAGGGATCCATATGATGGGGGCGTTTTGGATAATTGACGTATCCTTGGCAGTAATTGCGTCGATTCTGACAGGATTTATGCTGTACTTTTATTCAAGCAAAGCGTTGAGGCTGAGGTCAACTTTTACATTGGGCTTAACGCTTTTCTCCGCAGCATTCTTCGTGCAAAGCCTCATCTCTTTAGCAGCTTACCTGAAGCTATCGCAAACTTACTCGTCACCAGTCGCGATACCGTTGATGGTAATGATGCTGGNNGCTTAACACCCTCGCTGTTATATAACACGGTAATAAAATTCAAGGCAAATGCAATGGTTTTAAATCAGACGGTTGTGGTACTTCTCATCACAACTTTTGCATTTGCGGATATGTACGCAACACAGGGAGCTTCCTATGCAAAGGTCCTCAATAAGGGCAAAACACTAAAAGCCTTCTCCGGTCAGAAGTAAGCTAATGTCAAAGCACAGCAGCCCTAAGCGCAACATAGACGTGCGCTTCGTTGCGCCTTTTGCTCCTCAGACGGCTTTTCGCTGGGTTTCTCATTCTCACTGACTTGAGGTTGGGTCTCCTTGCCAGCGGCCTCGCCCTTCTGTTCTTCTTGCTTTTGTGCCTTCTTCCTCGTAGTCCTCTTCTTTTTCTCCGGTTTTTCCTCCTTCTTCTCGCCTTCCTCTTCTTTCGGCTGCTGCGCCGCTTGGGCCACCGAGCTCTTCACCACCGATGGTGGAAGCCAAAGCAACCATGCGGGAACCTGCTTCAAAAGCTCATAGGCCTCGCTCCAGTTGTCAAAGCCCAGCTTTTCGGCTAGCTCATCTATGCCCATTCCCGTTTTAACGTATTCTCTGAGTATGGCATGAACGTTCTCATCAACTATTACCTTTTTATCCCCGACCTGTATCTCAAGCGGTAAGCTAATCGACACTTTCAAAGTAAAAGAGAAGAAAGGTTTAAGCTTAATGCGAGGGCGCGCGGTGCTCGCAACCGTTAAAAGGCTCCCCCACTTACGCATATGTCTAAGATCAAAGATCCTTCGCTAAAGGAGGCTGGAAGACTAAAGGTGGAGTGGGCAAGGACGCGCATGCCCGTTCTTATGCAACTAAAACAGAGTTACGAAAAGGAAAAGCCCCTAAAGGGTTTCGTCATAGGAGGGGGTTTGCACGTGACCAAGGAAACGGCGGTGCTCGCGGAAGCGCTTCAGGCTGCTGGGGCAGAGTTCAGCCTCGCGGCAAGCAACCCCTTGAGCACGCAGGACGACGTAGCGGCCTTTCTGGTATCGGAGGGAATAGACGTGTACGCGTGGAGGGGAATGAGTAAAGACGAGTATTATTGGGCCATTGAGCAGGTAGCGGAAAAGAACCCCGACATAATAGTCGATGATGGCGGGGACCTCACTCTTGTGATGCTTCAAAAGGGAAAGAAGCCGCTGGGAGGCTGCGAAGAAACGACCACCGGAATAGTGAGGGCCAGGGCCATGGCGTCGCAGGGGAAACTGACGTTTCCGCTAATGGCCGTAAACGACGCTGAGACGAAGTGGGACTTCGACAACGTGTACGGCACGGGACAGTCGGCCTTGGACGGCATAATTAGGGCCACAAACGTCTTGCTTGCAGGGAAAACGGTTGTTGTATCCGGATACGGGCACGTAGGGCGCGGCATTGCCAACAGGGCCAGGGGCATGGGAGCCGAGGTGGTTGTTACTGAGGTTTCAGCGATAAGAGCTCTAAGGGCCCGCATGGACGGCTTCAGGGTGACCAACATGATTGAAGCCGCACCAATAGGCGACATATTCATCACCGCAACCGGCGACAAGGCGGTCATAAGAGAAGAGCACTTCAAACTGATGAAGGACGGAGCCATTCTGGCAAACGCAGGGCACTTCAACGTTGAAATAGACGTTAACGCCCTGGAATCTCTGGCCAAGGCCAAAAAAGAGATTAGGCCCAATAACGTCGAGTACGACCTGGGCGGGAAAAAGCTGTATCTAATCGCAGAGGGAAGGCTCGTCAACTTGGCAGCAGCTGAAGGGCATCCTTCCGAAGTTATGGACATGAGCTTCGCGAACCAGTTCTTGTCCGTGCTTTACCTCAAGGAAAACGGAAAGAAGCTTGCGCCAGGAGTGTACACGATCCCAAAGGAACAGGACGAACAGGTAGCGCTTTTGAAGCTCAAGAGCATGGGGATAACGATAGACACGCTGACAGACGAACAGGTCAAATACCTCACCGGATTTGAGGAGGGCACTTGAGGCAAAGCCATTTAAGGCCCGGCTAAAAGGAAAAAATGTTCGAGATTTTCCAAAACCCATATGCTAAAGAACTCGCGGAGAAATACAGGCCCATATGGGCGCTTCATAAGTCCATGGCGCTCTTGGGATGGGACCTGGAAACCTACATGCCTAAGCTAGGAGCTGAGGAAAGGGGGTTTGCAGACGCCCAGCTCGAGCTCATGCTTCAGGAGAAGATAACGAGCCCAGACTTCCTGTCGCTCCTTGACAAGCTGGAGCGCTCTGAGGGCCTCAACGATTACGAGAAAGGACTTGCCAGGGTGCTCAGAAGGGACACAAAGGTCTACACAAAGCTGCCCCCGGCCTTCGTGCAACAGCTCGCCTCCATCACAAACAGGGCAAGCGTCACGTGGAGAGAGGCCAGGAGGGCTAGCGACTTCTCAAAGTTCAAGCCCGACCTCGAAAAGATAGTCGGCTTAATGAGGGAGATGGCCAATTACCTGGGCTATGAGGACCATCCCTACAACGCGCTCCTTGACCTCCACGAAGAGGGCATAACCGTGAAGGACCTCGACGCCATGTTCTCAGTGCTAGCTCCGTCGTTGAAGAAAACGCTTGACAGGATCGTCAGTGATGGCTACTTCACCAGGAGGAGCAAGCTGGAGGAGGAGCGGTACAAAGACGATGACATGAAGGCGGCCGAGTGGGATATACTTAGACGTCTAGGATACGATGAAAGCAGGTTCAGGGTAGACATTTCGCCCCACCCATTCACTACAAGCATTGGGCTTAATGACGTGAGGATAACCACAAGAAGAAAGGGGTATGACTTCAAAGACACGCTCTTCTCGATACTTCATGAGGGTGGGCACGCCCTTTATGAGCTGCAGATCGATCCAGCCCTAGCCTACACGCCTCTGGCCAGAGGAGTGTCTAGCGGGGTCCACGAATCTCAGTCAAGGTTCATGGAGAACATGATCGCGCGGACGAGGGAGTTCGTCGAGGGCGCGCTTCCCCTGCTCAGCTCTCACCTTGACTTCCTTAAGAGGTACGATCCAGAAGAGGTCTTCGTCTACTTCGCGCACGTAAGCCCCAGCCCCATAAGGGTAGAGGCCGACGAGGTAACCTACAACTTCCACATACTTCTAAGGTATGAGCTTGAAAAGGAGCTTATGGCGAACGAGATAAAGGTGGACGACCTGCCGGAACTCTGGAACGAAGAGATGGAGAAGTACCTTGGAATAAGGCCAAAGAACGACGCCGAAGGCGTGCTTCAGGACATCCACTGGAGCGGAGGGCTGGGAGGCTTTCCCGCATACACGATAGGAAACGTCATAGCCGCGCAGGCAAGGTACCACGCCATGATCGATGTAAAGGACCTTTACGGCAAGGTCTCCAGGCTAGAGCTTGACGAGGTTAAGTCATGGCTGCGGGAAAAAATACACAGGTGGGGCGCCACTTACTCTCCAAAGGAACTGCTGAACAAATCCTTTGGAGAAGGCCTTGATCCCTCATACCTCACTTCGTACATAGAACAGAAGTATCGCTGAGTGGAGCCGAGCTTTTGAAGCCTTTCGGCCATCTGCTTTATTTTTTCTGAGTATCCCTTGAGCTTCTCCGGCTCTATCCTGGCCAAATCCTCTATGTACGCTATGTAGCTCTCGACCTCGTTCATGGCCACGTCGACCGATACTGGGCCTGAGGCAACCCTCCAGAAGCTCGGACCCAACCCAACCACAAGGCGGTACCTGCCGTCCTCGCACCTCTTTATTATGCCCTCCTCGCTGAGCTGGGCAAGCATGGGGTAAAGCGAACCAGGAGAGGGACGCCAAAATCCCTCGCTTCTTCCCTCTATCCAGCTTGATATCTCAGCGCCGTTCTTGGGCCCTTCAGACAGCGCGCTCATTATCCACCAGCGCAGGCCCTTCACCCTCCAGCCGTCTCTTCTTCCGTGTGGATGCAAAAAGATCTGCACCTGAACTATCTGTGAATCGACATTTAAGTTTGCCTATCCGATAGCCTCACCCACGTCAAAGTATATCCTGTAACCGCCCTCTATTGGATTAACCCCCTTAATTCTAAAGCCCCCTATTTCTTTTGTGCTGTTGACGTGGGTCCCTCCGCAAGGTATCCACTCGAAATCTCCAACCCTTACAAGCCTAAGCTCCTTTGCCGATTTCGGCAGCCTTTCCTCGTTTGGAGCATCAAGGCGCACTGCATCCGAAGCCGGGACAACCGAGAAGCTGACGGGAAGGCCCTCTTGAATGTACTCGTTCTCCAAGCGCTCAGCCGCCCTTATCTGGCTTTCCAAAGGCATGGAGCCAGCGTAGTCCAAGTACGCGGGATCTCCTAGCCACGAACCCAAGGTGACCGTCTTTGCTCCCGTCGCCTCGGCCAGACAGTGATCCAGCAGATGAGCAGCGGTGTGCCTTTTCATGTAAAGGTAACGGCTTTCCCAATCTATTTGGAAGCTTGCCTTACCGGGTTCCACGAACCCCTTGCCGTAGTGGATCACGTAATAGCCGTCATCTGTCCAGACGCCCANNCCCCCATGGCCTTCTTAACCTCAACCTCGCCGCTCTCTCCCTTTATACGTCCGACGTCTCCTGGCTGCCCCCCGCTCTTGGGGTGAAAAATCGTGGCTTTAGCCAAAACGTAGGCGTTTTTTCCATCTTTTTTAGAGTAAACGATTTCGCATTCGCACGTCCTCATATAGGAATCCCTCAAGTACAATAGGTCCGTCGGGGCGTAGCCCTTCACTATTTCCTCGAGCCCTGGCATAACCTACGTCCCGATCAGGTTAAATGGGTTGTGCCTTCACTGGACGGTCAGCGGAGATGACCTGCATTGCCCGGCGTTACCGGAAGGAGGGGCATCCACGCAGGCCAAAAGCCGCACAGGGGTTGCGCGGAGATCACCGCCGGGCTTCAAATGAAAAATCTTAAAAACGTAGATTGCCTAATTAGCGGACAAAAATGGAGATCGAAGTTAAGGCACCAGCAGGAGGACCAACAGGCGAGATAACCATAGTTGAATGGAAGAAGAAGGAAGGGGACAACGTTCAAAAGGGAGACGTGCTTGCCACAGGCAACGCGGTCAAGATAAGCACCGAGATAAAGGCGCCCGCATCTGGCACTCTCAAGAAGATCTTGGTAAAAGGAGGGAGCAAGGTGAAAAGCGGGACAACCATAGCCCTCATAGAGGGCTGATTTTTTAGCCGCTCCTTAAAAAATCACTCCAATACCAGCTTATTTGAGACTTTTGTCCCCTTTGATAGCGTGTCCTTTACCGGGCAGTGCGCCTCTGCGTACTCCTTCAGCTGCTCTATCTTCTCCTTTGGCTCTGAACTCTTTATTTTGGTTTGCATGTTGATCTCTAAGACGCCGGGTCTGACGCTGGGATCAAGCCCTAAGAATCCCCTCAAGTCCATCTTGCCACTTACTTCAGTCCTTATGGAATCTACCTTTATTCCCATGGCCTTTGCGAAGGCCATCGTGGCTATGGTGTTGCACGCGCCGAGAGCTTGGAGCAGAAGCTCCACGGGATTGGCGCCCTTATCGCTCCCGTCAAGGTCCGCGGGCTCATCTACGATTATGGCGTGGTCCCTGCTGGTGGCCACAACCTCCAATCCTCCTATGCTGACTACATCGGCCTTGAACTCTACCAAGCCGTTCTTGGGATTCTTCTGAATGGCCTCAATGGTTTCCTGAAGAGTCATTCTGACCACGATAAACACGCGTGCAAATTTAAGGCTTTCATATGAAAATATCTAGTGATTTCCCGGCGAGCCGCTTTAAAGCAAGCCCTGACACGTCTTATGATAATAAAAGATAAGGTAGCGCTGATAACCGGAGCCTCGCGCGGCATAGGGCTAAGCACCGCAAGGCTGCTCTCGCAGAAGGGCGCTACTCTCGCGCTTGTAGCTCGCTCCAGAGAAAAACTTGAAGAGCTCGCAAACGAGCTTCCAGGCTCCATAGCCATATGCGCCGACCTTTCCAATCCCGAAGAGGCAAGAACGGCCGTGAGGCATGCAGTCGAGCACTTCGGCAGGCTTGATATACTCGTGAACAACGCCGGACAGGGATACGATGCACCGGTAGAGAAGATAGACCTTACCAAGTACCAGCACATAATAAACCTCAACCTCATATCCCCTCTTGTTGCCATGCAGGAAGCAATACCGATCATGAGGAAAGCGGGAGGGGGAAGCATAGTGAACGTCAGCTCGGGCACGGCACTGACGTATTTTCCCTTCAACGGCCCCTATTCCTCGGTAAAGCGCGCGCTCGTTGGGCTAAGCCTAACGGCTAGAGTTGAGCTCGAGCGCGACAACATATCGGTCAGCGTGGTGTATCCCTACATGACCGCCACAAATTTCGAGGACAGCACGCTTAAGAACGATGTCCCTCCCGAGGAAGGTCATCCTCCTTATCCTCCAGACGACCCAGCTCATGTTGCAAACATGATAATCAACGCCATAGAAACTGGCCGCGCAGAGGTATTCGCACATGATTGGATGAAGAACTGGCCAAACATGATGAAACTGGATCGAAACGCCTAAATGAGCTCATTTCTTGTTTGCGATCATAAGAGCAATCTACGCTTTATAAAAGAGCTGATCTTCACCACAAATGCGCTGGTCATAGCCCCTTATGCCATGAGGATGTCACTGCTTGACTTTGGAGTTACACTTTCAACAGAAGATGTCGTTTGGGTGCCGCGTTTTATCGCTACGCGAGAAAGCACCCGAGCAAAGCGCAGCGATCTAATATGGATCCAATGCGCCATATTTATAAGTGAGAGCAGGCTTACCTTATGTCTCAAACAGGAACTGTTTTGGGCGAGAAGATCGAAGAAAAGGAGTACGACGTCATATACATAGGAGGAGGGCCTGGAGGATATGCGGGGGCCCTCAAGAGCGTTTCTCTTGGACAAAGCGTGGCTCTCATAGAGGAGAGCCTTATGGGAGGCACATGCGTTAACTGGGGCTGCATCCCAAACAAAAGCCTGTTGGCCAGCACGGAGGCATACCTCAACGCGAGGGACGGCGCCCAGTACGGCATTGATATCAGCGGAAGCGTTAAGCTTGACTTCTCAAAGGCCATGGCCCGCAAGGACGAAATAGTGGCAAAGCTAAGAGAGGGCGTAACCTTCATGCTTCAGAGCGCGGGCGTGAAGATCTACCGCGGCAGGGGAAGACTCGTAGGTGAAAGGAAAGTAAAGATAGAAAGCGGGGAAGACGCGGGAAAAATCCTGATCGGCAAGGCGGTCGTGATAGCCACGGGCTCGTCGCCCTCAAGGCCACCGATCAAGGGGAT
>DAYW01000062.1:8655-11175 GCA_002507085.1 archaeon UBA168
TCACAGTCGTGGAGATGATGCCCCATATTCTCCCGCTGGAGGACGCCGACATCGCAAACGCCCTTCAGGACGCCCTGTCGGAAGAGTTCAGCAACATAGAGTTCCACACGGGCGCCAAGGTGCTGGAGATAAAGGACTCCGGGGACCTCAAAGAGGTGGTGGCCGACGTCGGAAATGGCAAGACGGAAAGCTACAAGGCCGAATACGTCATGATGTCAATAGGAAGAACGCCCAACACGGCTAACCTCGGCCTTGAAGAGCTCGGAGTGCAGTTCAACAGGCGCTTCATAAAGGTGGACAACCACCTCAGGACGAACCTGCCGTGGCTCTACGCCATAGGTGACGCCGCGGGAGGCGGGCTTGCCCACGTGGCGCTCGTCCAGGGACCCATAGCTGCGCTCAACGCCGCCGGTCACGAAGCCGTCTACGATGACAGGGCGCTGCCCAGATCGGTTTACACCTTTGAGGAGGTTGCCTCGGTCGGCCTGACGGAGGAACAAGCCAAGAACAAGGGCATAAAGTACAAGGTCGCGCGCGCCTTCATGGCTGCCAACGGGAGAGCCCTATCGCTCGGGAAGACTCACGGCTTTATAAAGATAATAGCTGATGAGAACAACAGGATAATCGGCGCTACTATGCTTGGGCCTTACGCATCCGAGGANNATGCTTGGACCTTACGCATCTGAGGTGATACAGGAGCTCGCCGCGGCGATAACGTTCAACGCCACGCTAGAACAGCTGGCCACGGTGATACATGGGCATCCGACGGTTTCTGAGGTCATAGCGGATGCCCTGAAAGCGGGCGCACAATGAGAAAATCTTTTGAATTGGGTCAGCTTTAGCTGGCCTCTGTTTTCTTTTACTCTAAAGGCGATGAATAGCTGCCATGCAAAAACCATAACCCAGGAGTCGGCACGTGCTGAAGCAAATCGCGCCTTGTATGTGCACCAGCAGCCAATAAAAAAGAGAGAAACGGGCTTTATCATTTTCTANNTTTAGCTCAGCTTTAACTGAGCTCTGTTTCCTTTTACTCCTAACTTAAATCGCCGACAAATAGTTGTCATGCAAAACCATAACCTAGGAATCAGCACGTACAACGGCATATCGCGCCTTGTATGCGCACCAGCAATAAACGGAAAGGAGATAAATCGGCTTTATCATGTTCCGGTGATCTTGGCTTTCGCGTTACGGTACCAAAGCTGTAAACGGCACGAAAAAGCAGAGCGCTATGATCATGGCCGCGTACATGGAAACCGATACGTCGTACACCCTTATGGCAAGGCGAACATGGGACGCGCTTGGAAGGTTGCCGCTTCCCAGCTCGTATTCGCCGCGCTTTACCAGCCTAACTCCGAGTGCGCCAGCCATGGCAGACATGGGCCATCCTCCGTTAACGCTTTTGGTCTTGGCGTGATCCCTGCGCGCGATAACCAGCGATCTCCTCCAGTCGAGCCCAAGCAAAAAAGAGCCCGCGGCAATCAGCAACGCGGTGATCCTAGCGGGCACATAATTGAGCACTGTATCAGCCTTCGCGGATATCCATCCAACGTCGCGAAAAGGGGGATATGGGTACCCCACCATGGAGTCAAGAGTGTTTACGGCCCTCTGCGTCAGCGGTCCCAGAACGCCAAGCGGATAATACAAGAGAGGAGAGGTAAGGCCGTCAACCTCTCCTTCAGCGATGCTCTCAATGGCAGCTGATGCAATCAGCCCAGCATCAGCGTCCGTGAGGTCCCTTCTGACTATTTCAGAGGTCAGCTTCCTGGCGGCTTCGAGATCCCCTGACTCCAGGGCGAAAGCTATGCGTTGCCCGTAGCTCCTCATGAGCTTCCATGAAAAAGAGGACTTCAAAAGGTAAACCCAAAGGGCAAAAAGCAGCACAAGGAATAGCCCGTCTCTGATGAGAACGAGATACGGAACTAGCCACAGCGCCCATGCGAACAGAAGGGTAATCGCGAAAACCAGAGCCCCGTAAGCCCTTCCCCTTCCTTGCCCGTGGAGCTTTGATATCAGGCTTCCCATCCAAACTACCGGGTGCAGCCTTGAAGGAGGCTCTCCCGCAATCAGGTCAATCGCCAATGTCGCGACCAAAAGCGTGCTGAGCAGTCCGATCATAGTCTNNGAAGAAGGCCTCGATCTCCGCGCTTATGAAGAGTATGAGCGCAACCCCTATAACGACAACCACGAACTTGGGAAGCTCGGACATGAACTTCCTCATGAAAAGCGACACCAAAAGGTAAATGCCTTCCAGCGTTGCGAGAGTGTAAGCGAAGAACTCAAGCCAGAACGTCGGCACGGAGAAGTAGGCCAGAAGCTCCTGGACTCCCGATATCTGAGCGTAGGGAGTTGAGCTAGCTATGGCTTNNNNTTGAAGGATATGTAGGCCGCCATTACTGGTCCCGCCAGCGGTATGTCCATAAGCAGCGCCAAGAAGTAGTTGTTTTTGAATATGGAGATGGCCACGGCCTCGGGCCCGCTTGACACGGGCAGCCCTGACCCCACGCTGCTGGCCATGGCTTG
>DAYW01000005.1 GCA_002507085.1 archaeon UBA168
CTTGTCCTGTACTTGGCCTCGAAGGCCGCCAGATCAGCGTCTTTCACGGCAACCACGTCAGGAAGCGTTTCAGAGGAGCTTGCGGATGTCGGTATGCGCCACGCTCTCCATCCTCTTTGCCTCAGGTAGTAGACCAGTTCTCTCTCTGCCCTGTATCCCTTGGCCCTGTTCCTGGAGGGCGAGCTCGGCAAGTTAGGTCGTTCTCACGATTTTGGGAAATCTATCGCCGCGTATCCGACCATGGCATCGACCTTTTCCTCGCCACCAGCTATGTCATAGCTAGTGGCGTACTTCAGAAGCCTTCCCTCCTTGACTCCCAGCCTTCTAAGCGCTATCAGCAGGGCTGCCACCGGGCCCGAACCGCACATAGTGTACCCGTGGCTGGCGACGGTTTCGATTAGCTCCTCCGCTTTCATTGAAACGATGAGATCGATCAGCTGGTTATCGACCTCGTACACCCACTTCTTAGCAGTCTTCGCATCTAGGCCCACGGGAGTATATCCGTAGTTAAGGCCATAGTGCGTGAAATCGGTGGTCGCGAAGATTATTACGTCCTTACCGCTTGTCTTCACGCTTCCGGCTATGGCCTCTCCGAGCTCCCTTACCACTTGAGGCGTGTACGTCCCCATGGATATGGGAACAAGTTTGAACTTGTCGCCGAGGACGCTTTGCAAAAAAGGTATTTGAACCTCTATGGAGTGCTCTCCATCTTGAGCTAAAGGATTTGTGTCTACGTGTGCTGACATTCTATCTATTATGGAGTTGCTGAGTGCAGCATCCACATCTATTATCCCAAATGGGGTTTCCCACTTTCCCTCCTTCATGATGTACGTCCCGGGGTAGCCCATGTGGTTGGGGCCCAGTATTATCACGGAATCGGGTGCTCCTTGAGATGAGAGCTCGGCGTAGGCATGCGCCGCTATGGGGCCTGAGTAGGAGTAACCTGCGTGAGGCACAACAAATCCCAATATCTTTATCTCGTCTTTGCCCTTCACGGGCGTTAGGGGAAAACCTGGGCCGAACCTCGATGTAGCGGCTGCGTTAATGGCACGCCTAAGCTCCGGCCCACTCATTGGATAAAAGCCGGAAGCAGAAGGTCTTCTGACGTACATAATTCTATCCTTGGGCTAGGCTTTTAACTTTGTGCACCTTAAACTCTCGAACATGGACCCAGTGCAACTAGTGGAGAGGGACGTGAACGGGGATGGAAGGCTGACCCTTAGGTTGCTCATGTCAAATCAGCCGCACGATGTTGAGGTCTACAAGTTGGAGGGAAACATGCTTGACGTCACAATCGACGAGGCCTATAGGATGAGGTTTTGGTTCCCGTTCATCGTTAGCGACAAGAAGCTGAGATGCTTAGTCAACAATAGGGCTGTAATAATAAACCTTTACAGTTAACTCGAAATCACGAAAAGCGCGTGGGTCGATCGCGATAATCCATTCGTTTGGTTGAGGGCTTTTTACGAGAAGCAAACTTAAAAAGACGCTCAGTAATAGCGTAGATTGAGCAAACCTTCAAGCCTAAGCTACTCTCAGTGGGCCGAGGTCGGGCTTGCAGCGGTGCTGGTGCTGCTTATCATATTACTCAGGTACGTGTGGAGGACGGGAAGCTTGCCGCTTGTTCCCTCGCTGGTCTTCTTGACTTTAATCGTTGCGTTGGGCGTTCTTTTGTTTTGGAAGGGCCCAGCTCGTAAAGCGAAGCAGTAAGCAGTGGTTGAGTTGGAGCGCAGGTCTGCTAGAGCCTGGGGGTACTTTTTTCTGGTTGCATTTATGGCGATTTTCGCGCTGGTGGCAAGCGGCGTGCTCCAGCCCCTCGACGTGAGGGCTTTCATCATCTTAAACGAGCGTTGGAGCGTCCCCGCGCTGAATGCGTTGTTCATCTGCATTTCGCGCTATGGCAGGTCCTACTTCTGGATCCCAGTGGTAATCTTGGCATGGGTGCTGGGAGGGGAGAGGTACAAGCGTGGAGCGCTTATGATGGCCATCGCGTTCCTGATAATAATAGCGGTGGGCCTAACGCTTAAAGCGGTTTACTTCAGGCCAAGGCCCTTCCTTGACATTCCAACCGCCAAGGTCCTTATGCCAAGGCCCTCTGACTCCTCTTTCCCGTCTGGGCACGCTTTGATCGTGTTCGGGGGGGCAACGATAGGTTTGCTGTTTTTCAAGCGCAGGTATTCGATCCCTCTTCTAGCTGAAGCGGTTCTTGTCGGTTACTCGAGGGTTTATGTGGGCCTTCATTATCCAAGTGATGTTGTGGCTGGTGCCCTCTTGGGATCGTCCATAGCTCTTCTGGTATATGGCTTCGGGAATAACGCGGGCTGGTTCGAAGGCCTTTATCACCTTGTTCGTTCGGTTTACTATGGGGTGCTTTCGCTCTTTAGGTGAGCGCTTTCGTTCATCCAGCTTTCGGTGGCAGCGATTCCGTCTTCCAGGGCCGTGCGAGGCTGCCACCCGAGCCTTGTCCTCATAACTTCAACGCTGGCCACAGAGTGTCTTATATCTCCTTGCCTGTACCCGCCTACCGCTACGTCGACGCCGTGCCTGCCAGCTATCAGCTTCGCGAGCTGGAGCACCGTGGTTCTGATCCCGGTTCCAACGTTAATCGTGGCGCTTTCCTCCAGCTCAAGGGCGCGGGCGTTTGCCGCTCCCACGTCGTCCGCATAGATGTAGTCCCTTGTCTGCAGGCCGTCCTCAAAGACCTGCAGACGCCTTCCCTGCATGGCTTGGCTTATGAACCTCGTGATCACGCCCGAGTACGGCGAATCAGGCCTTTGCCCAGGACCATAAACGTTGAAGTACCTTAGCACGACGGCGCTGTATCCTAGGCGCGGAGCCATGGCAGTTATGAGCCACTCCTGAACTTGTTTTGTGAGCGCGTAAGGCGACAGCGGTTTTAGCTCATCGTTCTCGGCTTGGGGCAGCGGCTTTACCTCCCTGCCGCAGTAAGGGCAGCGCGGTTCCCATGATCCTTTGTTCAGCTGATCCTGCGATCTAGGAAGTGGGTACACCTTTCCGTGCACGTCACATACATACGCTCCCTCCCCGTAAACGGCCGCAGATGAGGACAATATCACCCTCTTTGGCCTCTTGCTGGCGTTTTTTATGGCCTCCACGAGGGAAGCCGCACCACAGGCGTTCACGTTCATGTACTCGGCTACTGTGTCGAACGAGCGCGGGACGCTTATGAGCGATGCCAAGAAGATCACGGCATCAGAGCCATCTACGCACTTTTCCAGACGCTTTTCGTCAAGCACGTTACCTTGGACGTACTCGGATTCGAATTCAGGCGGAACAAGATCGTAAACGCAAAGGTCGTTGCCGCTCATGAACTTTGCCGTGTGCTTTCCTATGAAGCCCGACCCCCCTATCATTACCACCTTCACTTGCATCACCGCGCTCTCATCAAAGGGAACTATGAAAGGGGCCGAGAAGCCTATAAGCGTGCCGAATTGGCCTTGGACTTTCCCTTATTTGTGTCGCTTTTTGGCGAGCAGCGCCTCATAAAGGCCAGCGTACCGTTTCACGACCGCCTTCCAGCTGTAGTTTTCGCGGGCATACCTCATGGAGGGTGAAGTATCGCGTTCCTCTAGCAGCGCCTCTCTTAGCGCAGTTTCAAGCGAGCCAACGCTGCAGTCTGCAAGGTGGCCTCTTCCGTCGGAGAGAAGCTCCACGTTCCCCCCTACGTTGGTCGCCACACATGTAAGCCCGAGCATCATGGCTTCGATAAGCGACGTGCTTAATCCCTCGCTCCTGGATGGGAGCAGAAAGACCTTCGACTTGTTCAT
>DAYW01000008.1:0-5073 GCA_002507085.1 archaeon UBA168
TATTGAGGGAGATGCGGGCAGCAGGTGTCCCCCTCAGGCAGCTCAAGGTCGATGGCGGCATAAGCAACAGCGATTTCTTGATGCAGTTTCAGGCGGACGTGAGCAGGCTCGCGGTACAGAGGGGAGAGCCTGACTCCACCGCATTGGGGGCAGCTTATGTCGCGGCTATGGCCACTGGAAAGCTAGAAGACAGCGACATAAGGCGTAATTGGAAGCCAAGGAGGGAGTTCATTCCCTTGGGCAAGGGAGGAGATTACGATCGGTGGATTGAATCGGTGAAAATGGCGCGTTTATTGGGGACGTAAAAGTCGGGCTCGGGGAATTGCAACTGAAAATGAGAGAAAGCGATCTTCTTCCTTTCCCTCACGGGCTTGCGTACCGTCGTTGCGAGTTCGCGCGTCGGCTGCGGTGGCAAGTAATTTCTTCTTCCAGCGATTGAAGATTTTTATACGTTGAGCAGGAACTCCCGCATAACTAGTTCTTTTCTGTAGGCACGCCAGTCGCGTTTTGAGCTAGACTTCTCCCTTCGCGGGAGCTATTTCCCAGTGGCTAGAGCCCTCGCCCTCCATAAGCTCGTGGCTCTAACCACTACTTATTTTTTCTCATAAAAGTTCTCGGGGGATTAAGCAGCAATCGAGACAGCACGCAACACTTAAACGTTGAGCACTAAAACCTCGCATATTGTCGAACGGCAAGGAAAAGTCCGCTTCGTTTTGGGTGGGGCTTTATCGCGAGCTTAAGGAGTTCGGTGAGTCTTTTTACATTAAAGAAGTCCCGTCCTACGGCAACAGCTTCTGGTTCCAGATCGGCTTCTTCATAATAGCCCTTGGAGTTCTGCTGGGGATAACGGGTGGGATCATGCTCGTCTTCGGGCCATACTGGTGGAACTATACTGTTATAGGCATGTACGTGAGCCAAGTGCACTTCTGGTCCGCGGAGCTCTTGGTCACGTTGCTGTTTCTTCACCTTTTCGTGAACTTCTCAACGTCTGCTTTTAAGAGAAGAAAGGATACGTGGGTCGTCGGGGTTCTCCTTCTCCTCGTCACCTTGATAACTTACGCCTTTGGCGTCGGGCTAAACAACACGGTCGTCGCGCAGTACAACGACAAGAGCGCTGCCGGGTTCTGGAACTCGCTGCTTCTGGGGTATATAGTTAACCCCGAAAACCTCGGTGCCGTGCTCGGTTGGCACGTCATGGTCGTTCCCCTTATTCTTGTCGTGCTTGTGGGAGTTCACTTCATATTGGTCGAGCGCAGAGGAATCAGCACACCCCACAGGAAGGAGATCAGGTACAGTATGGTGCCCGCCGATCACGGGAAGATGTTCAAGCGGACGGCCGGGGTTCTGATCCTGGCGGTGGCGCTTGGAGTTGCCCTAGGTCCCCTCTGGGCATATCCCCTCATTCCGGCCCTTAATACCACGTGGGCAGCGCAGCACTATCCAGATGACTTCGCAGCCACGCTGTTGTTGGAGTACAACGGGACGTCTGGCACCGCTACTTACGCCAAGCTCTCCCCCATCGGCTATGTGAACCCGTACGCGGACAGCGGAGATCCCATCACGTACGTAAACACGAGCGAGGTTTACGTCGTTGTGCCTTATGAGAAGTACGTCAACATGACGGGCTTCCGGAACGAGCTGGCAGCTTTTAGTTCGGAAGGCCAAAGCGAAAGGCTGAGCCAGCTTTCGCAGGCCTACGCGTATTTCGAGGATAACGGTTCCATAGCAGAGGCCCTGAACTCATCGAATCCCATCGAGCAGGTTGCAGCCGTTTTGACGAGGATGGCGCAGGCGGGAACCTATGGGGGCGTGCTGACGTCGGAGACCTACGATCGCAGCGGCCTGGACGAGACCTATGAGATGAGGTTGCTCACCGACATGGGCTTGATCCACAACGTTGAGGGGATCCAGTACCAATTGAACGAGAAGTACATGGGGATGATAAAGTACAACCTGAAACCATGGCAGATTGGCGCTTACTGGCTTGCTCCCTACGACGCTCTGGAGGCATGGGGAGACGGGATAAGCTGGTGGCATTCGCTTTACAACGAGCTGATAATAATGGCGTTCTTCTTGATTCTTCTTCTCCTGCCTTGGATACCTGGCATAAGGGATATACCTGACGCCTTGAGACTGTATAAGCTGTTCTGGAACAGGTACACGATTCCTGAGATGGCTGAAAAGAAGCCCCAAGGGAAAGCCTCGGGTTAATCGGTTGTTCGCCAGGGATGCGATGTTTTGACCTCTCGTATTTTCCTTAGTCGTTCTAGGGTTTCTGTTGTTCCTAGGGATGCGATGCTACAGGGTTTTCAGGCCTTTCGTCTAAAGGGCTTAAGGTCAATTTTTGCGCTGGCCCGGTAACTTTGCGTTGGAGAGATGCTTCGCCAAAGAGAGGCAGGGAGATTGGCTTAAGGGATTCTGGCGTAGCTGGCACAAAAAGGATAAGTGCATAAGAAGGATGAGTACATAAGCGCGGGAAACGCCTAAGCCGTCGNNACATAAGCGCGGGAAAAGCCTAACACATCGCGTAAGGCTCTTAACGTGACCTGTCTGCACGGGATAAGACCGTGGCGTAATCCCTGCGGGCGTTCCGCTTGATCGCCTTAGGCTCTAATTATGCCAATCCAAGGGGCATAAGGTCGCCTTGCGGCCCAGAAAAATCCCGCTTTCTTTATCACGTCTTCTCGCTTGTCATTCAGCAGCCTATAGGCTGGGTTTGNNATCGCGCTCTCGCTTGTCCTTAAGCAGCTTATAGGCTGGGTTTGCGGGGCCATATCCCTTGCCCACGTTCAGCGAGTGCTCAATGGCCCTCTGCATAAACCTTCTGGCAAGGGAGTAGGCCCTCATCGGATCATATCCCCTGCTCAGGTAAGCCGTTACTGCAGCTGAAAGCGTGTCTCCCCCTCCGTGAGTGTTTTTTGTCGCTACCCTCTTGTAAGAGAATCTTTTGGTGGACCTGCCATCATATAGAATGTCCGTCACCAGCTCTCCCTGCATGTGGCCTCCCTTCACTATCACGTACTTAGGGCCCAGCGCGCTTATCTTGATCGCTGCCTCCTCCATTTGCGCGACGTCATTTATCTTCAGGCCGGAGAGGATCTCCGCCTCGGGAACGTTAGGGGTAGCCATGAAAGCAGTGCCCAGGAGGTCGGCCTTCAGCGCGCCTATGGCCTCCTCCTTTAGGAGAACGGCCCCGCTCTTTGAAACCATGACGGGGTCGACTATGAGGCTCAGGCCGTGCTCTCTGGCCTTTTTCGCGACCGAGCTAACTATGTTGCGGTTGCTTAGCATGCCGGTTTTCGCGTATCTTATGTCGAAGTCGGCCAGCACGGCATCTATCTGAGCTTCAACCATTTGCGCAGGGACGTCGTGTATGGCCTTTACCTCGAAAGTGTTCTGCGCGGTTATCGAGGTCACGATCGTGGCGCAGTAAACGCCAAGGGCCGTGAAGGTCTTCAGGTCCTGCTGCAGTCCGGCCCCAGCGCTTGAGTCCGACCCGGCTATGGTCATGGCAAAGCGCATGAAGAAAATCAGCCCTATGGCTAAAAGTTTGCCCTATGCTTTCTTCCACTCCTCCACAAAGCGCCTTGCAGAATCCATTGGGTCACGCGAGGCGAAAATACCGGATATGACGGCGACTCCTCTCACGCCGAGATCGCGCAGCGTCCTCACGTGCTCGAGCTTAATTCCTCCTATGGCATAAACTGGGATCCTTATCGTCCTCATCAGCTCTTTGAGTCCGTCGATGCCGAGCACTTTCTCTTCGGGCTTTGTGCTGCTTGGAAATACGGAGCCAGCTCCTACGTAATCCGCTCCGTCTTCTTGGGCTCTGACGCCCTCTGAAACGCTGCTCGCTGAAACGCCCAGGATAGCGTCCCCAAGGACTTTCCTCGCGAGGTTCGCTGGAAAATCCTCCTGCCCGACGTGGACCCCATCTGCCTCCGAGGCATAAGCCACGTCAACCCTGTCATCGACTATGAGTATGGCATCGTAAGATTCGCAGAGCTCCTTGATCTTCTTTGCCTGCGCTATCATCTCTCTCGTGGGGAGCTCCTTTTCCCTGAACTGCACTATCCTCGCACCCGCCTCAAGTAGCAGCTTGGCGCTGCTTAAGTGGTCAAAACCCCACGCCCTTACAGTTATCCCATACAGCCCTTCCGGAAGGACCCTCATGACATAACCCTTTCATCTGTAAAATTTAAACGCGTTTTCGGCGTGCCTTAAGCGGGCTTTTTCCCGAGGNNTGGAAAGGCTTGGATCTTTTGACGGACAGCTTGAAATCTTAGAAAGACCCGATCTGTCGTGGTTGACCAAAGACGAGCTTGGCAGCAACGTTTTAGAGATGCACATGCTCTGCTGGGAAGCCATCAGAGGAATTCCTTGAGGGTCGTCTGTTGGCTCGCACGCGAGGCTTGGTAGCGCTCGCTGCGACGGTGCCACAGGTGGCTTACAGGGAGCCCGCGCTGAGGGTCTCCCTTTTAGGGCGCACCTCTTGAGTTCTCCTTCGCGGCTGAGAAGCGATTAGTCGCCAAGCATCCAGGAAATTCTCTTGGATGGGCAGCGCGCTCTTGTGACTGCTGATATGCACGGCCAACGCTTTTATCCTTGGACGAGACAATCTGTGTAGTTGGGTACCCATGCGCAGGCAGAGCGTTTTCGCACTGATCTTTGCGGTATCTGCGTCAGCGCTTGTCCTGCTCTCTTTGGCTCTCTACCTATCGGGCTACAGCATGTATAAACTCATGCAGTACGGAAACAACGGTAACTACGTCGCCATGTCCTTGATCATGGCCTCTTTCTTCGCCATAGGCCTCATGGCCGTGTTCGGCATCGCGGGGCTGGCAGTTTCCATTGGCGCAGGCGAACGCCCACCCAGCGCGCAGGAAGGGTTTGCTGCGATTTACGCCTCGCTTATGCCGGACGAGAGAAAGGTTGTGGACTGCCTCAGAAAGCGCGGAGGGAGATGCCTGCAGAGGGATATAACGAAGGATACGGGCTTCACGAGGCTGAAGACGCATCGGGTGGTCAGCAGGCTTCAGCAGAGGAACTTGGTCACGGTGAAGCCGAGCGGAA
>DAYW01000008.1:5140-6006 GCA_002507085.1 archaeon UBA168
ATGAAACTCCTCATTAGCTGATGGCGTTGTTTCGTGGTCGTTTCGGATCGTTTCAGGAAATTTCTAAATGCTGCCAAAAGTTAAAATTTGATAAAATGAAGGCTTTGCTTGTCGCGGTTTTGTTGCTGCTGGCAGTGGGAGCGGCCGCCTTGGCCGCCTCCGCGTTTCGGGGAGAGTACGCTTACACGCATGGGAAGCCGCGCGGCGCCCTTGCGTCAGGCGGTTACTGGGCTTTCGGTGGGTGGGATTCTGCCGCGGGACCAGGAGGAGCTGGCTTCGGAATGATGGGATACGGTCCATACGGAGGCTACTCGGAGATAAGCATCGAGGCCTCCGTCCGCCTTCTCCACGAGGTCTTGCCTGGAACGAGGGCCTTCTCTTCTAACGACAGCGTGGTGGTTTACTCGTCAAACGCAGACCTCCTGGTTTTCACCATGGGCCACGAGAGAGCGGTTAACCTCACGGGCGCCTCGCTCCCGGAGCACGCCACCCACGACGTATTCGTGATCGATGGCCTGATAGATCCGACCATCGTGCTTGAGGGAGCCTCCACAATTAACGTGACCACGATTAACTTGGATAGCAGCATGTACCATAACTTCGTGGTAACCGCGTTGCCTCCTCCCTATCCGTACAACACCATGCCCTACGAGATGGGGCACGGCATGGTCCCCTTCTTGCCGCCAGCCAACTACTCGGAAGGAGAAGCCTACTACTACTCCTACGTCACCGAGATAGGGCCTGGAACTTACTGGTACATTTGCACGTATCCGGGGCACGCGCAGATGGGCATGTATGGGCAGCTGGTGGTGAGGTGATCGAGATGAGCGATGAGAGAGCTGCTTTTGCGCTAGTTCTGTCCGGGT
>DAYW01000008.1:6044-7190 GCA_002507085.1 archaeon UBA168
TAGCCTGGCCCTTTGGCTTCGGGGTAGGGATGATGGGAATGATGGGCTATTACTATCGCGGCGCTGCGTATCCCTACGTCTACCCGTGGGTCAGCTTTTGGCTGGGATTCGGGGTCGTGGCGCTTGCGCTGGGAGCGACTTCCGTCTACCTTCTGGGGAAAGACAAGCCAGACGTGACTTTGGGTTCCGTTTTGGCGCTTTTGGGCGCGGTGCTGGCGTTTCCGCTGATGTGGGGCTTCATGGTGGGATCGCTGCTCATGTTCGTGGGAGCAATAGTGGGATTGGTTGGGCATCAGTAAGGGCAGCCACTTGAGGCGGATGCAAACCGCTTTTTCACTTGCGCAAGGCTGGCTAGCGAGAGAGCTCGCATATAACCCTGAGGGCTTACACCGGGGAAGGCATTAATTTCCTTTCCCTTCAGGACACCATTAAAGTATCCCGAAAACCCCTCATGGCATTCAGCTGCGGTCAGATCATCTCCTGAAAACGCGGTCGTCACACCGCCTCTTAAAACGCAGCGTAAACAGCTGCATCTGATCTTCAGCTATGATCGCGTCGTCGAACTTCGCCTTCAAGGTCGGCTTCAAGGTCGGTGCGCATAGTTACTAAGATTTTACGGGATTTACATTGCAATTCTAAGATTTTAAAGCAGACTTAAAAAAACGTTGTTGTGATTGCAACGAACGCCTGTAAGTTTTTTACCGTAAATCTAGTCCCTATAGCGTTAGGTATATGTAGCCCTCTTGCACCCTTTTGATTATTTCTTTGAGGCTGGCAGGTACGTATATCACGCCTGGGGCCAGTTCGTCTTTCGTTATGTTACGCGCTTCCATGGAAGTGCCGCAAGCGTAAACTTGTATTTTGGGGTTTTTGAGGATTGACGCTATTCTATTCTTTTCGACAACTGCCGCTATACCGCCGTTCAGATAAACTAGCTCAACAACCTCTGCCTCTGGCATTTCTGATAGGTGTTCCGCGGCTGTCAAAGACATGGGTATTTTGTCTTCCGAATCTACCGCCAACAGTATTTTCATGTTGGATCATGTTAATTTCACAACGCTTTTTAAGTGTGTCGCGGTTGCGACGGCTGCTGCCATTTTTTGATTTTGTTTCCCATTCGCGAGGATTTAGCGAAAACCTTTCCGG
>DAYW01000032.1 GCA_002507085.1 archaeon UBA168
TTCACTTACCACGTCTCTCTGAAGCTCCTTGGCCCTATCTTCATGGTGGTAAACGTGATAACAGCCATATCCATAATCGCGTCTGGCTACATAGCCCACAGGATTGGCAACCTGAGGACCATGTTCTATTCCCACCTGCTTTCAAACGTCTTCCTGATAATGATCCCGCTTTCCGGCTTCCTAGGTGCGGCGCTCACCTTCCTCTTCTTGAGGCAGAGCGTTTCTCAGATGGACGTTCCTGCCAGGCAGGCGCTCATGGCAGACCTGTTCAGCAGCGATGACAGGGTATCCGCGGTGGCCATAACCAACACGGCCAGAACGATCAGCGCGCTTCCCGGATCTCCAATAACGGGCGCGCTGCTGGCCGCAGGCTTTGTCACTGTTCCGATAGTGATTGGCGGTGCATCGAAGATAGTATATGACTTCTCCATATTCGGCGCTTACAGGAAGAGGGTAAGGTGAGGGATTTGCCCATTAGCCTGAACGCCACGGCAGCGCCCTACTACCGCGCGCTTCTGGAAAATCCCGAGCCCCTGAGGGTCATGGAGGTCAGGATCGGCAAGTTTACGATCGTTGACGCGGGCGTGAGAACGGTGGGCTCGCACGAGGCCGGAAAGCTGGTCAGCCAGATGTGCGCGAGCGGCATGCTTGACCTAGTTTTCGGGCTTTCCAATTACGGAAGCGTGAACCTGCCCTCCGTTCACGTCCACAGCGACATGCCGGCGCTTTCCTTCCTCGGGGGTACCTACGGCGACTGGGAGATCGAATTTGGGGATTTCAGGGCCATAGGATCTGGGCCAGCCAGGGCTTTGGCACTTAACCGCGCTCTTCCAAAGGGGGTCAGGGAAAACCTGGAGAAAAAGGCCTACAGCTACCGCATTTATTCTCCTGCCGAGATATACTCGTTAATAGGGCACAGGGAAACAAGCGACGAGGCATTCCTGCTGCTGGAGACCTCTCGCTATCCCGATGAGAAAGCGTTGAGCTGGATCAGCGGGCAGGTGGGAGTCGAGCCAGATAACCTTCACGTGGTGATCGCCAGGACCTCCTCGATGACGATGTCGGTAAGGCTTGCGAGCTCCGTCGCCGAGACCGGCCTTCACAAGCTGGTCTTGCTCGGGCTTGATCCCAAGAAGGTCAAGGCGGCTTACGGCAGCGCACCCTTGCCTCCCACCGTTTTCGGGGACGACGACAGGGCCAACGGAATGGCAAACGACGCCATAAGGTACGGAGGAAGCGCGTACTACGAACTGGAAGAAGGAGCCCTCGAAGGATTGAACGTGGGCCTTCTGCCTCCGACGCACTTGGAGGTCGACTTTTACTCCCTTATGAAGAGCGGCTTTTACTCGGTGGATTTGGGAGACTTCTCAGCAGCGCAGTTCACGCTTGCGACCGGAAGGAGCGTGCTGACGGTGGGAAGGATAAGGGAGGACCTGCTGCTTGCGTCGTTCTTCGGCTCAAAGCGGCCTATGCTCTGATCGGCAAAGGCTTTTGCGCTAGCTAGCGCCCATACCGGTTAAAGATGAACCCACAATTAATCGCGGACCTTTTCAGGCGCAAGGCAGCCAGTTGGGAAGCCGAGGGATCCATACAGAAGCACGTCAGCGATCTCGGCGTTGAGGGGCTCGCAGGCGAGCTGGCCGCCGAGCCCGGCTTTGGTGAGGTCTGCGAATTGCTAAAGGAAAGGGGAGATTTTGATCTAAGGGTCGTCATCGAGCAAGCGATAATGCCCTATCTAAGCATAGATTTCGGCGTGCCCCTACAGGGCCTCTTGGACTTTCTCGTGGATGCTTGCAGGGAAGCATGCTCAAAAAAACGATTTAATTTCCCTTTGCCTTCTCGCTTACCTCCTTTTCTCCATCGGAGATCGCGCCGGTCAGCTCTTGATCGTACTTCTTCAGAAGGGTGAGAAATTCCCCGAAGTGCACTTTTTCCTCCTTTGCGACTTCCAGTAAGGTTGCCTTCACCTGCTCGTCGTCGATCAGCTCAGCCTGCTCCAGGTAAAGGTTTGCCGCGTCGAGCTCAGCTTCGAGGTCATCCCTCAGCGCCAGCGCTATCTCCTCTTTGGTCATCTTCTTGGTCCTGCTCAGCTCTATCGGGTCTTTTGCGAATCCCATTTGCGTATCCGGACCGCACATTTAAATGCATTGCGCATGGCATTACTATGAAGAGGGCCAGGCGGGTGCTGCTTGCCTCGGGCATGTTCACTCCGACAGGGAGCAGCGTGAGATTGCCCTATGAGGTTTACTCGGGAAGGTCAAAGCTCGCCTATATCAGGGTAACGAGTTCAAAGATAACGCTTGTAATTCCAAGGGGGCTTTCCGTGGATCCTGCTGAGCTGTTGCGCGAGAGGTCTCAATGGATAGCCAGGGCTTACGCCAAGGCGGCCTCCGTCCTAAGGGTCGTAGACGGTAGCCGCTTCCTTCTGCGCGGCGAGTACCATGGCTTTGACGAGCTGAAGGGCAGCTCCCTTTCCGCTTTCTACAAGCACGAGACCGAGGCATACGTTAGGGAGCGCATCTCATACTACGAGGGGATAATGGGCTTCAGCTATC
>DAYW01000029.1 GCA_002507085.1 archaeon UBA168
TCCTCCACAACCCGCAGACCGAGCGAGCTGGCTACCCTGACTATGCCGCTGATCCTGTCGCTTTCCTTCAGCCTCAGCCTGGATACCCCCCTTAACTCCCCTCCAGTCACAGCCAGCAGCGGCGAGACCGAAACTGCCATGTCGGGCGACTCGTCAAAGTCCAGCTCCAGCGCCCCCTTTTCCCTGTTCCAGCGGTCGACCTCCCAAACGCCGTCGCGAAACCCTCCCTCCGCGCCAAGCTCTGAAAAGACCTTTACCACGGAGTGATCACCGAAGAAGTTGAGCTGCGGGTAAAGGCCCTCAACCCTTATGCTGCCGCCGGTAAGCATGGAGGCCGCGACGTAAAAAGAAGATATGAGGTAATCCCCGCCTATCGCCAACTCGTAGCGACCGCCTCTCGCTCCGCCGATGGAAAATCCCCGCTCGCTTTCCTCCACGGCCACGCCGACCTGCGACAGGGCCCAGCGCGTGAGCTCCACGTAAGACCTCGAGGTCAGCCCCTTTACGATCAGCTCTCCTCCTCCCCGGAGCGCCAGCGCGTAGGCGAAGCCCGTGACCTGCTGGCTGCTTTCCTCTCCGAAAACCAAAAGCTCGTTGCCCTTTAGGCGCCCGCTTATCTCCATGGGCAGCCTGTATCCCTCGTGCGCCACGGTGATGCCGGCGGCCTCCAAGCTTTTCACAAGGGAAGTCATGGGCCTCTTCCTGAGGGATTGGTCNNCGAAGCGGGCCCTAACCCCGGCCGCCGCCAGCACGGGAGCAAGCATCCTTACCAACGACGCAGATCCCCCGGCGTCTACTTCGACAGAAGGCGGAAAAGAGGAAGGCGGTGACAGCCTTAAGGCGCCCGCTTCTCTGCGGGCGCGAACTCCGAGCTTTTCCAGCGCCTTGAGAGCGGCCTGGAAGTCAAGCGCAAGCACGCCATCAAGGCCTACCAGCGTCACTTCGGCCAGCAGCGAGGCCAGCAGGAACCTCATGGCGAGGGGCTTTGACGGGGGCGCCCTGACCGTGCCACCCACGACCGCCTTATCTACCTCAAGCATCAACGCGTGCAGGCCTCGTGATGATCATTCCAATCGAAAACCTCTGCATGCTCTCGATAACAGGCCCCTCGTCTCCTTCCCTGGTCACCGCGAACACCGACGGCCCGTTCCCGCTCACGCCCGCCCCCAGCGCGCCCTTGGCAAGCGCTGTCTTCAGCAGCTTGAGCGAATAACCCATGCTTATAGCCACTGCCCTCCCGTTTATGTTGATGGCCTCATACAGGTCCCCGCCAAGCGCCTTGAGAAACGCCCTTCTGAACTCCCCCTCGTAAGCCCTCAGCGCCCGCACGTCCCCCCTCCCATAGGGCATTATGAATATCAGAACGGACACATCATCAGGTGGTTCCCTTATGCCCATCATGGTGAAGCGGCCGTTATCGGTAAAGCTGATGCCCCCGTGGTAGCTGGCGACGGCGTCGTCCATGGCCCCCGTTACTGAAAGCCCCACGCCCTTGGTTATGAGCGCCGACAGCAAAGGGGGATAGCGGCTTTTCGAAAGAAGCTCCAGCTCCCATGGCTCCAGCTGAAGAGGGAGGAGCTCCTGCAGCGGAACCGCTGGCGTTTCGAATGGGACCTTCCAGCAGAGATAGGGCGGCCGAGAGGGCCGAGACCGAAACGGCGCTGCTGCTCTTCAATCCCTGCGAGGGAGGGATCTCAGAGCTGACCTCAAATCTCACATCAGCTCCAAAGGCCTTAACGTAAAGCGAGAGGTACCTCATCAAGCCCTCTCTCACGTCGTCGAAGGGCATCGCGAAGGCGCAGCTCTCGGCCCTAAGCTCAACCGCCATGGTGGACCCAAGGCCACAGCCCAGGGCGTTCACCACGGAAACGCCTCCCCTGGCGGAAGCGCACGCCCTGCCCGTCGCGCCTTCAAGTATTCCTCCCATCTGCTCTGCACCTCTTCCGCGCGCTCGATCCTGTCGGCAGGGATTATCCCTGCCCTCTTGGCGTGGTCCGCAAGGGTAAGGGCAACCATCGACTCCACCACCGAAACGGCCCTGATGGCCACGCAGGGGTCATGCCTTCCTCCCATGGAAAGCGTGGCCTCGCTCATGTCGCGCAGGTCAACCGTTCTGACCGGTATTCTTGTTGAGCTGGTGGGCTTGAAAGCCACCCTTATGACCATCTCGTCGCCCGTGCTCAGCCCTCCCAAAATCCCTCCTGCCACGTTCTTGGAAAAGGCAGGCTCGCCTCCTTTTATCCTTATCTCATCAGCAGCCTCGCTTCCCCTTCTCCTTGAACCCGCAAATCCCATGCCGTACTCAAAGCCCACCGCGGCCGGTATCGACATGCACGCCTTGGCGAGGTCGGCCTTGAGCTTGTCAAACACCGGCTCCCCCAGCCCCCGCGGAGGGTTCTTCACCCTCGCCTCCACAACTCCTCCCACGCTATCCCCTTCAGAGGCCAGCTTGGCTATGAGCTCCTTCACCTCTCCTTCGATCGAAATGCACCTAACCTCGGACCTCCTGGAGCGAAGCACGTCCTCAAAAGCTGGATCGCTGGGCTCCTCCAGCTCGCCGACGCTTCTCACGTAGCCCGCGATAACGGTTCCGGTCAGCATCAGGAGCTTCTTCGCCACTGCCCCACCGGCAACCCTTGCCGCTGTTTCCCTGGCGCTCGACCTTCCTCCTCCCCTGTAGTCCCAGTTTTCGTATCCGTACTTCC
>DAYW01000043.1:0-4104 GCA_002507085.1 archaeon UBA168
CCCTGTCGGGCGCGCTCAAAATCTGGGCTCCTGCGGCTGCGAAACCGTCAGCGAGATCAGCTGACCCCATGAACGCCACGCTCGCCATATGTGCATCATGCCGGTGGTTAAAAAGCGTGAAGCTTATGCAGAAACAAACCCCACTTCACATGCCGCCAGTGGCAGGGCGCCAAGGCTTGCAAAGAAGCGCTCTCCTAGCTTAAGCTCAGAGCTTATGAAGATCGCTCTGCCGTAAGCGCTATTCTTATGGAATGAGCGATCCGCTGGCGCGTGCCCGAAGCTGATCCCCGGATTTAACGGAAATATTGGAACAGATTGCAAGAGCCATTTAAAAACTGCTACGGAGCACTGCCAATGCGGCGATATCCCGCGCGTGCCCTTTGCGGGAGTTATCAACGGCCTTTGCAAGCATATGGCACGTTCCTTTTGTGATTCATTTATTTTCTCAGAGGTTTCTCGCGGAACCTCAACGAGCACCCTGTTCTTGGCATTCCCTCTTCAACGATCAATCCCTCGAGGCCGCAGCTGAGACGCCGCTTCAAAGAGTTGTAAGGACCTTACGCTGCTGAGGCTTACGGAAAGGCGGTCTCCACATCGAGCTCGGATCCGTGGTCTCCTTGACTGGCTATTTCAACGAGAAAATCCCAAGTCGTCACAAAATTTTTCTACGCCCGTCAACCCCATCTTTATACAAAGGGACTTCCCTCAACCGCCGTTAAGTTAATGATCAACAAACGTCAAGCTGAAAATCGAACGCTTAGCATATAATGTGTACGAAAAAGAAAGAAATCGCATGGTAGACGTTCTCGTTCAAGAGGGGTTCATTAGTTCGCAAGCCGTAGAGCAAGCAATGAGAGCAGTTCCAAGGCATGAGTTTGTTGCAAAAGGCTACGAGACAGCTGCGTATGAAGACGTGCCGCTTCCAACAGAAAGCGGTCAGACAACCTCCGCTCCCTCGATAGTGGCCATCATGTGCGAGGCCGCGCTCCCTTTTTCGCTTATGTTTGAAGTTGGATGCGGATATGGGTATTTGGCATCTATATGCGCGTTCGCGCAACCAGATGGAAAAATAATAACAGCTGAGCTGTACGAGAGCATATCTGCCCGCGCGGCCAAGAACTTCCGCAAATTAGGCATCGAAGACAGAGTTGATGTCATTGCATGTGACGGCTCGCTGGGCCCTCCCTTGGGCACGCCGCCCGACACCATGGTCATTTCTGCCGCGGCCCCAGAAGTGCCTCACATGCTGTTTGAGAAATTGGCCGAAGGTGGCAAGATGATCGTACCAGTGGGAACGGACGTGCAAGAGCTACTGCTCATAAAGAAGAGGAAAGGGTCGATGGTTATCAAATCCCTAATTCCGTGCATATTCGTTCCTATGCAGGGCACCTACGGAGTACACAGCTATCGACGATTGCCGCAGGAGCGCATGCATATATCTTTATCTTCTCAAGATGCATAAGTATATGTCTTACAGAAAAGTCCAAAAAACCTCAAAGGGCACGTACCTCATATCGCTGCCAAAGGAATGGGCCACGCAGAACTCTTTGGATAAACAAGAGGCGCTTATGGTAACGCAGGGTCCCGACGGATCCCTTATCATTAGGCCTCCGCAAGCGAGGGGCAAGGAAATCAAGGTGACCCTTCACATGGCTCCGTACATATCGAGACACATAACGTGGAGCTACCTCATGGGAGCAGACCTAGTGGAAGTTGTAGGAAACGGGCCCATATCCAAAGAGGAGAAATCCGCCATAAAGGATGCCATAAGCAGGCTAGCGGGATTTGAGATAATCGACGAAAAAGAGGACAAGATAACCATAGGGACGTTGCTGGAGGCTGGACCAGGGTTCATAGATAAGTACCTTAGAAAAGAGCTCTTTGTGGCGACTGGGATGGAACGCGAAGCGGTTGAGGCTTTCGTGAAAGGCGACGCAGAACTGGCCCAAGGCGTTAAAGAAAGAGATGATGAGGTAGACAGGCTGTACTTTCTATTGGTAAGGCTTACGCGGGGAGCCATAGGAAACGCTTACATAAGTGAAAGACTGGAAATCAGCCCGCTACTGGCGCTTGACATAAGAGAGGCATCTGAGGTGTTGGAAAACCTGGCCGACTACGCCGTGAAGGTTGCGGGCTCAGTTGCCCCGCAGCAAGTGCTTGGACCCAAAGAAGACGTCTCCATCAGGACTTTTATCGATGAGGTCGCGGATGTTCAGGGGAGAGCTATAGAGGCGTTGCTCTCTAATGCCTTTCAAGACGTGCCATCTCTGCTTGAACGGAGATCAAAGCTTTCAGATCTGCTGAAGTTCGAGGCAACGGGCAAAGGATGCGACCTCATGAAGACGCTTGCCTTTCAGGCCACCATGGAGCAAGTGCTTGAACGCACTTACGACCTAGTTGACCTCATAGTGCCGAAAACCATAGACGCTGAAGTGAATCACGGTTAAAAACGACTGCAAGTCCATAATTATGGAAAACGTAGCCGTAGCCACTCTTCCCCTTCACGACGGTAAAGCGCCGTCGTACCTCGTCGAGCGCATGAAAAGGATGTCTTCAGCCATCGCTAGCATAATAGTGCAAGAGTATGGCACAAAGGTGTTGCTAGAAAGGCTTGCCGATCCGCTCTGGTTTCAGGCACTTGGCTCCGCTTTGGGCTACGACTGGCACAGCTCTGGCGTCACCACCGTTCTTACTGGCGTGTTACGTGAGGTGCTAAGCATCGACTCGCACGGGGTCATGGTTCTGGGTGGAAAGGGCGGGATGATGAGCTTGATCCTTGACGAGGTTGACGTTATGGCTGATGCGAACATCATTAGGGACTCCAAGGCAAGCGAGCTCAAGAGGGCAAGCAGGCTGGCTGCAAGAATTGACACGTCAGCCGTGCAGGCCGGTTATCAACTCTATCATCAAGCTATTTTTGTTGACGAAAAAGGCAATTGGACCCTCGTCCAGCAGGGCATGAATTCTACGGACAGAACAGCGAGAAGGTACCATTGGATTGAAACCAGCAGATTCGTGAACGACCCTCCAGAGTCCGTGATTGGCCTCAAAAAGGACGCCGTGCTAAACATGGTAGACCACGAATCCGATGGGGCTCGCAGGGCATCGCTTGACCTTGTTCGTGAGAAGACAGACAGGCTAATGGCCGTTTTCGAGTCGTCTAAGCGCACAACCCTCGACGCTTTCACAAGTCAAGAGAACAAGGGCTTTCCCCGCTTGCCTAAGGAAGTTGAGTTCCCGGAAAAGGTCAACTGGAAGGCGGTAAAGTCCATGTATGAAAACCCTCCGACGTCTTACGAAGAACTGCTATTAGTTCCCGGCGCAGGCCCAGCTACCATAAGGGCGCTGTCGCTTCTAGCTCAGCTTATATATGGAGAGGAGCCGTCGTGGCGCGACCCCATTAAGTTCTCATTTGCCGTGGGAGGAAAAGACGGGGTTCCTTATCCCGTTGACAGGAAGGTGTATGACCTAGCGATCCGCGAGCTCGAAGAAGTTGCAAGGCAGGCAAGGCTTGATGATCCCGATAAAAGGTGGATGCTCAGAAGGCTGGCAAACCTTTCATCAGGTAAAAACTGGTGATAAACAAGCCCTGCCTTGGGGCATCATGGCTTAGTTGCCGTGTACGGCTCGTCCATAGCCCCCGTTCTGTAGCCCATTATGTCGACGTCCACGTAGTCGAAGCCAAGCTCCCTAAGGCGCGCGTATATCTTGTCCGAGTTGCCGCTATTAAAGAGCATCGGAATCTCATCTTTTCCCACCTCTATTCTGGCGACGCTTCCAAAGTCGCGAACGCGAACTATCTTAAAGCCCAGCTGCCTTATGTAAAGCTCGGCGGCACCAACCCTCTTCAGTTCGTCAAGTGTTATCCTATGGCCATAAGGAAAGCGAGACGCCAAGCAAGCCATTGACGGCTTGTTGAAATTCGGAAGACCAGCTTCCTTCGCTATAGCCCTGACCTCGTCCTTCCTTATTCCCAATTCAGCCAGAGGACTTCTGACGCCAACCTCGGACAGCGCCTTTGCCCCTGGCCTCCAACCCCCGCTGAGGTCGCTGGCATTTGTCCCATCGACAATTACTTCAAAACCCCTCTCTTTCGCGAGCTTA
>DAYW01000043.1:4159-8182 GCA_002507085.1 archaeon UBA168
GGAACGTCCGACTTTATGACCTCATGCCTAATGCCAATGGCACTAGCGATAGAGGTGGCATCTTCAATCTCCCCGGGCGGAAGAAGGGGCGAGTCAAACGTAACCGCAAGAGAGAGATCTCCCTTGGCCTCATGCGCGGCGTACGCAACTACGGAACTATCTACTCCTCCAGAAAACGCGACCATAACTGAACTGAAAGGCTCAAACCAATGGATAAGTTCGGCCAACCTCTTAGAAGGCATTTCTCGATTTAATTGATGACGAAGATAAAAGTCTTATTATGCCGTTATAACGTGGCGAAGCCAGCGTGCGATGCCGCGCTGTCAGGCCACGGTGACCGCGGCCACATCTCCGACTATGCTGATGTACACCGTAACGTCAGGGTTCTCAAGGTTCACTTCAAGACGTGCCCCTTCCTTTAGGGCTTTTCCCACTACTACCTCAAGCTCCTTCTCCTCCATCTGCGAGCCGCGCACACGAGCCTTCACCTTAAAGCTGGTGACCCTCTTCTTCGAGAGGTAATCAGTTAAAGCTCTTGAGGCGGCCTTGATTATGCTTTCGACGTCGACCCCGCTTGTGGCGTCTACGAGCAATATGGTTTCAGAGTAAGCGAGCCTTGCCCTGGCCAGTACAGCAGCTACATAACCCTTTGGCGCAGAAGAGAACACGAATAGGTTTCCTCCCACCCCGCTCTCGCGAACCTCGGCTCCTACTTTGAACCTAGCAAAAAGGTCGCTCAGCTCTCTCGCAGCCCTATCTTCGGCTCCGGGCTTCACCCTTACAAGGGCAACCAGTTTTTGATCCTCGGACTTCTCATCAGTCATAAGCTTCTACTTTGGCCCAACTCTCACCAGAGATGAGCTTATTAGTTGTGACGCCATGATCAGTGGCCTGCTTGAGCGGGGCCATGCATAGGCATGCATGTGAAGCGATCATCCCGATGGATAATTCAATCCCAGGCATAAAAGCGTTTGGAGGTGATCTCATCAGCAAATTTCATGGGCTTCTAAAAGCCATCGCCTTTTTACACAGAAACAAAGTCAATATTCCCTTGGGGTCTTACATTTTTCATGAACGATGGCAAGGGGGTTATTTCTGGGTTGCTCAGCAAGCCCTTAAGTGAAAAATTCCAGGATCGGAAGCTTAACCGCGTTCGTCCTGCAAGCTGTTACATCAAGCTTCGGCGGCTTTCGGACGATAGTTGTGAGTTGCAAAGGATACGAAGAGGGTTGCAACAGAGAAGGCAATGCCCATCATAAAAATTAGGTAAAAGGCTTGCGGCCCTGCCTCCGTTACAAGGGTTTCGGGGTTAAAGCTTTTGGAGTAAACGATCCAGCTTTTATTATCAGTCATTATTGTGGCTGCCAGCACAGGACCCAGGGAAGCACCGAGATACCTCATCATCGTATTGAAGCCAAGGCCAACGGCTACCTCTTCAGAAGGCGTGAACACAGCAATCATGTTTACTATTGGAACCATGAGGGAAACTATTCCCACTCCCGTCACGAACGAATCAATGGCCAGTTGCATCGTCCCTCCGCGATCAAAGATGAACATCCAAAAGCCCAACGCCGCGACCAATGAACCATAGAGCAGTACCGGTTTGGGTCCAAGGTTCGTTGTGGCCGATCCCACCAAAGGCGCTATGAACATCATGGCTAGAGTTGCAGGAAGAAGAGTAAGCGCTGCTTCAAGGACGGTAAGCCCAAGGCCATAGGGAGGCACTTCTTCCGCGTAGTATATGACTCCCAAGTAAAGGGTAAACATTATTGTGCCAGAGAACAGCCCTGCCAGGTTCGCTACCATGACGTTTCTCCTCTTCAAAACGCCCAAGCTCAAAATGGGGTTGGAAACCCTAGCAGTATGCCATACGAACGCCGCGAAAAGCGCTATCCCAGATAGCAGCGTAGCTATCTGGGCTGAGGATAGCCAACCCCTGTAAGGCGATTCGGTAAGGTAAACCAGTACGAGAGCAATACCTAGGGCCAAGAACGCTGTAGATAGGTAATCTATTTTTTCCTTAAGTTTGGGCGGGTATTGGTCCAAACTGAAGTACGAAATCGCCATCATAGCGACGGACAAGATGAAGGCCAAATGAAACATGTCACGCCATCCCAGGTAAGCCTCTATGTAAGCTCCAACGATCATGCCTACAGTCATTCCTATGGCCATGGTGGCGCTTATGATCCCTTGGGCCATAGCGACTTTGTCCTTAGGAAATACCTCGGTTATTATAGCTATACTCAAGGGAAATAGAGAGAAGCCAAAGCCCTGAACAGCTCTTGCGGCTATTAGGTAATAAACGTTGGGAGAGAAACCGGCCGCGAGCACAGCAACCGAATAAACGAGTAAAGATACCATGAATAGGGATTTTTTTCCAAAGATATCGCCCATCTTCCCAAATAGGGGTGAAACGGCGGCCCCGACCACGAGAAAAGCTGATACTATCCAAGCGGCTTCCTCATCATTCGCAGAAAGGGCTGACTCTATGTACGGAAGTGATGGTATCACCATGGCCTCCACGTAAGTGGTAAGCATGGTCGCGAGCGTTAAAACCGTCAACACGACATAGGGATTTTTTCTGGGCTGAAAGGAGCTCATAGGGCGGTCATCGTTTCCTCCTAATCCCTATAATTACCAAGATGATGAGGATAACTATTATTATAGCTGCCAGCGCATAAGTCAGCAACGTCGACTCTTCGCCAGAAGGCATTGAGGAAATTGAGAACGCGGCTTTCACGCTAACCGGCACAAGCAACTCTTGGTGCATGACCTGCATAGTAGGCTCCTGGTACCAAGTCACGAGAATTGGAAGGTAGTAAGTCCCCGGCTTGATTCCAGAAGCTGTGTCGATTACAAACGTAGCGTTAGCCGAGCTTCCATATTCTACATCACCCAAAGTGTAATTTATTGACTCAACCGAAATTATGGGGTTTTCGCTAGATGGAGCGTAAGGCGTGAAAACTGGATTCATAAGCATGGTAAGCGTTACGTACTTAGCCGAAGAACTCCCAACATTAGTGATCCTTATTTCCACGTAGTCATCCGATGAACCAACGGATATGGATGATTGCTCGGTACCGCTAACGGCAAAGTAGGCTGATGGCATCACCGTTATGGGCACGCTGAAGTTTCTCGATTCAGATGTACTGGCAAGGGTAACCGTTGCGTTTACCACAATTGGTCTAGGAACGGCGACCGAGCGGCCTGAGGAGATACTAACATATTGAGTTATGTTCGCCAAAGCAAAGGGAAAAGTTAAGTTCACGGACCGTCCAGCCGGCAGATAACCAACGTATACGCGATCAGAGCCCTCGTAAAGGGGCGATAGGGGGTAAGAGAAGTGCGCTGAAACCAAAACGCCGCTAGCGGTGACGTTTCCGCTGTTAACAACGTAAACCCTCAGCTCCCCTGCCCTTTCGCCTGCGTAGATAACCGATGGATATGTCTCAAAGGCCTGAAGTCTAAGCATCGAAAGGCCAAGGATCGGTACCGTGAAGTTCACCCACTCAGCACCTTCTAAGGGCTGGGACGAGGATTCGATTTCGTAACTCACGAGCAAGCGCTGCTCATATAGGCCATCATGCGCGTTCGCACTCACATCAAAAAAGCCGGCAAGCTCGAACGTTGACCCTGGCTCAAGTGCCGGAATCAACAGCTGCTCAGATTTCTCCCCAGAGATAAAACTCAACGGATATTCTGGATAAAAAGTCGCGTTGACGCCGTAAAGCTCAACGGGTCCTTCGTACGTCACCTTTATAATCAAGGGTAACGAGACACCACCCGGATACGCCAGCATGCTTCCGTTGATCCCCCACTGGGCATAGGCCAAGAAATAAGGCTGCGATGCCACTGCAACGGGCTGTACTCCAATAGCGGCAACAAACTGCATATAAGAGGCCGCGATCAGCGCTACAATTAACAAAACTCCCGTTACGGCCTTCATAGCCTATGGGCGAAAACAGGATAAAAGCGTTTTCATATCTTCGCCTTCCTGAACGCCCCAAATGAAAGTTCGGCGCC
>DAYW01000027.1 GCA_002507085.1 archaeon UBA168
CGCTTCTTCGGCTCAGGGCTGAAGTAGCCCGTGGATATCCCCCCATAGTGAACATTTTTTCCCACTAACTCCAAGGCACTAAACATCTTCCTAGCAGGTTTCAGGCAACGTCAGTTACAACTACGCTGACGCTTAACCCGGCGGCCGCCGCTTCCATTTAATACCTAGACCTTGCTTCCTCGGCAACTGCGGACTAGCGCTCAGAAGATGATGGAAAATGCCTGCAACAAGCCGCACCATCACATGATCCGATCAGAATTTTTTCGAGTGCTGGGTCTAGCATACATGGGACCTACTCCGCAGATGCCCACGGGCCAAATAATCACTGATAAGCCGGGCCACTCTTCTGACCTGGCTTCCTTATGAGCTCCTTGGGCACGTACTTAACCCTCATTATCCCGGCGGACTGAACTGTGTAAACGGGAATCCCTGTATTGGCATCATAACCGACCTTCACAACCGTGGTTATCTCGTTTTTTAGCTCAAGCACCGTCCCGTCCTTGAGCTTTAGCCTTATCCACTTGGGCTCCTCCTCAAGCTCAAACTCCACGACCTCAGGCTCCGTGGGCACTATGTTGGGTTGTGTAGCCATTTGCCATGATAGGGCGTACACTTAAATGCTTATCCCAGCCCCCGCTCTTCTGGCCTCCTGTAAAGCAAGTAGGAAATCGTCCACGTGAGCGCAAATATCCCAATTATCATGGCGCCGATCTCTCCCCATGACGTCCCACCGGTCACAGCCTCAAGCCAGCTCCACGGCAAGCCGGCCAACCCCAGTTCAGAGGACAAAAGGCCAAGGAGCTCGAGCGTCCCCACGAAGTAGGCCACAACTATTGAAACGGCGGTCATGGTCATGTTGTACCAGATCTTCTTGACTGGGTTACCCGTCATGGCCCACTGGTAAGCCCTGTTCATGAAGAATCCATCGGTGGAGTCAACCGTGGTCATGCCGGCTGTGAAAAGCAGCGGAAATACCATAAGGGAAGGAAGGGGAATCCTAAGGAAAACGCCCGCAGCTGCAGCTGAAACTGCGAGCAGGGCCGTCTGAGTTGCGGTATCGAAGCCAAGCCCGAAGAGCAGGCCTATGGGATACATGTAGCTCTGCCTGTCGACTGCCTTGAACAGCGTCCTTATGCGCTTCCCCATAAAGCCCTTTTCCGACAGCTCGGCGTCAACGTCTATCGGCTTTCCGCTTCTAGCATCCCTGTAGAGCTTGCGTATCTCAAAAAGCACGACCAAGTTCAGAAAACCTATTAAGTACAGAAAGCCGCCGCTCACGACTGTTCCCACAACGTTACCGACGTTCTCAAGCCCTGGCAAAGCCCCTGCTACCGCCCTGGTAGCAATCATTAGCAAAAGCGCCAAAGCGATCACGACAGTGGAGTGACCCAATGAAAAGAAGAGACCGGTAAAGTGGGAGGGCTTTTGCTCCTGAACCAGTTTCCTCGTCGAGTTATCGATTGCTGCGAGGTGGTCTGCGTCAAGGGCGTGTGCAAGGCCAAAGAAATAAGCCAAGATGCCAAGGGTGAAGAACGTGCCCACGATGCCGTTTGCCTTGATCGTTTGGGCGCCGGCCTCGGTCGAAGTCACAACAAGCCAATAAAATAAGGCGATCGCAACTCCCGCCTCAAGGGCGTAAAAGGCCGCGATCTTCTCGCCAAAGGAACCCATGTGAGAACAGAGCTTTCCTGTAAAAGGTTTTAGGCGCACGCTAGTTTTGCAACCTTTGCAGCCGCAATGGCCGTTCCACGCGGGCCGAAATTGCAAAAACTTCAATCATCGTTTTTGACATTCTGCTTTCAGCACGCCAACACGCTAATGCTACGCCTTTCACGCATAAAAAAGTCGCTTTCGCGTTTCAGCGTTCGCGCTTGGTCGCTGCTACAGAATTGTGAGTAGGGAACTGGCCTTTGGCGAGCCCCAGCCTGTTATCGCATCCCATCCCTTAGAGTAATAGTAGTAGCCATTGTTGTTAAGCGAGTCCCAAGGCCTCACGGCATTGAAGTAGTTTTCGTAAGACGTTGAATGAGAGTATATCGTTGGCGCAATTAAGCCGCCGCTGCTAACTCCCGCAGAAAGGGAATCGGCGATCAGNNTAGTAGCCATTGTTGTTAAGCAAGCCCCAAGGCCTCGCGGCATTGAAGTAGTTTTCGTAAGGCGTTGAATGAGAGCATATCGTTGGCGCAATTAAGCCGCCGCTGCTAACTCCCGCAAAAAGGAAATCAGCGATCAGCGCGGACCACTGGGGAGCCCCGCAGCTGGTGCCCCCAACCCCGTACCACCCAGACAACACGTAGGTTGTGACCTGCCCCGCGGCGCTTTGCACCTTAAGGGTGCAGGGGGTGCTGTCGTATATCCAAAGGCCAGCCCACTCAGTGGGACCGTAAGGCGACATGGCAACGTAATAGAGGTCGGGAACCGCTTTTCCAGTTGGCGTGCTCATGCCGCTGCTCGTGGTCACCTCAATGCCGGCCTCCTGCTGCCAGTATGGCTCCGCGAAGTATTTGCTTACGCCTCCTCCGCTCTCATCCCACAGGTACTCGGCAGTCTTCCTGATGGGACCCCCTTCCAAGTTGGCGGTTCCGTAAGCCTGCGAGGAGGGAGTAAGGTTCTTTCCTTACATCGCGAGCACGTTGGGATCAGATGCTAGATAATTCACGTTGGGATAGGAGAGGCCGTTGTACGCTCCGTCATCACCGGAGGAGGCCACCAAGGTCATGCCCTCGCTCACGGCCTGCGAGAAAAGCGCGTCAAACGACGTTATGGAACCAGGACCCGTGACCTCTTCTTCTAGGGGCTCGGCAATGCCCCAGCTCATTGATATGACCTGGCCAAGGTGGTTATCAACCGCGTACTGTACGGCGTAGAAGAGCGCCGAAGTAGTATCGCT
>DAYW01000023.1:0-399 GCA_002507085.1 archaeon UBA168
GCCCAAAGCTCAAGAAAAAAGCATGGCTTACTAACGGGCATGGAGCCGCATCCGACGTAAATCGAGGCGTTAGCTAATGCCAAGCTCAGAGTAAAGCTCATTACATAGAAAGCCCTGGTGGCGCCGCTATGCCGCCAAGACCCATGGCTCCAGATAAAAAATCAAGCTGGAATTATTTCCTTCTTTATTACGGCCCTGAAGTTCTTATTGCAAGTGGGACAGTGGAATATGCCGTTCGTGAGCTTTACCCTCTTGCCTCCCATGGGCTTTCCGATCATAGTCCATGTTTTAGTCGGATGCTTTACTTCCGTTCCGTCATATGGGCATTTCGCCATTTTTTCTTCAGGATTGCAATACCCCTCATGAACATCAACTAAACGCTGAAATTATTGTGAAATC
>DAYW01000023.1:450-3640 GCA_002507085.1 archaeon UBA168
TCATGGCGCCGCATGATTGAAAGTATTTTTGAAGGCCTTCGCAAGTGCAGCCAGCACAACAAATGCACAACGTAACTGGCGTCTCAACCCACGGCGCCTTGCGCGCCAACTTCACTCAAAGCGACTTTAAGAACTTCACCACTATTTCGTTGAATTTCTGGGGCTCCTTCATGTAACAGGCGTGAGGCGCTTTGTCAATTATCTCAACCGTAGCGCCTATCTTCTGAAGAAATACCGCATTGCGCACTGGCGAGATGCTGTCCTCGCTACCCCATATTCCGAGTACCCTCAAGCCAGATAACAGGTTTAGTCTTTCGGCGTTTTCAGCCAACCCAACGGGACCGACCAATATGAGCGCTTTGATGTCTTTGCCGCGAATCGATAAAGCGTACTCAAGCACGGCCCTCGCTCCCATCGACGCTCCCAGCAAGACCGGTTCTTTTACCCAGTTCAGCGCTTTTATGAAGTCACCTATGAATTTTGAAAGGCCCTGCCTATCGCCCTGAGATTGCCCGTAACCTGGGAAGTCCACAGATACAGCCCGAAAGCCGCTTGATGCGGCAGCAGCAACGGTCCCGACGTCAACCCAAGTCCTTGCGTTAAAGTTTGATCCATGAAACAGGAGCAACGGCTTGCTCCCCTCTCCCTCCTCAATGTAGTGAATCCTGTTTCCATCGACCACAACGAAGCTATCCATTTCAGATAAATTCGTATGTGCCTTAAATCTATTACCAAATGCCATCGTTGAGAATACTTTCGCAATAGGTGAGCCGTTACGGCTGCAGATCTGTCACAACGCCTGCCCGTCGATAACGTCTTTTTTCGGTGAAAACCAGAAAAGCTCTGTCTCGCGGTTGTTTTCATGAAGACCAGCGCCCTGATGATGGTTAAGCCGAGGTCTGACTGGGGAGAGGCTACAATGGAAGACGTGCTGAAGTGCGTGTTTCCTAGAAGGCCGGAGGAACTCTCCCTCGTCGCCGGCATGATACTCAACGAGATAGCCAGGCAAGGAGAGATGCCTGTTTCAGATTGGAAAAACTTTCTTAAAAGGCATCCAGGTATCTCGCAAGCGTCTTATTACTCGGCCATAAGGCAGCTTCTAGGAGTAGGCATCATTGGAAGGGAGAAGGGAAAATACTACCTCTCGGACAGGTTTTCGGAAACGCTAAGAAGGATGGCAACGATATGGGATTCGAGGATGGGGAAGCTCATGACCAGATCTCAGATGTTCGACGAGGTTCTAGCGGAAGCTACAAGCCCAGAACGTCCGAGTACCCACGAAAGTCCAGCAGCCCGTGTCCGGAGAAGCTCACAAGCACGCTGATCGGCTCGTTCTTCTGCTTTGCGGCCCTGGCAAGCTCCACGATTATGGGTAGGGCATGGCTGGTCTCCGGGGCCGGCACTATCCCTTCCAGTCTTGCAAACTCCTTTGCCAGCGCAAATGACGTTTGCTGATCGTAATCCCTGCTTTCAACTATCCCCTCCTTCATGAGCAAGCTCAGCGTGGGGGCCACCGCGTGGTATCTGAGTCCTCCGGCGAACACCGGAGGTGGGATGAAGTCAGCTCCTATGGTGTACATCTTGAGCTGTGGAAGCACCATACCGCTATCTGCGTAGTCGTACCTGTAAACTCCCTGAGTCATCTTTGGAACCTCAAGCGAACCGGCGGCTATGTACCTTCTTCTTACGGTGCCCTTTCTGAGCTCCTCTCCGAGGAAGGGGAAGGCCAGCCCGCTGTAATTGGAGCCGCCTCCCACCACTCCAATCACAGCATCCACGTCCTCGCCCATGAGCTCCAACTGCTTCTTGGCCTCCATTCCGGCTATTGTCTTGTACATTATGTCCGCGTTGGCAACGCTCCCAACGTTGTACTTTCCGTTGGTCTGCTCGGCGTACTCAACGGCCTCGCTTATGGCTATGCCAAGCGACCCTGGGTGTTGGGGATTCGACTTCAGAACGCTGCGCCCGAACTCGGTCAGATCGCTTGGGCTGGGATGGACGTTTGCCCCATAGAGCCTCATCAGAGTTCTCCTGTAGGGCTTTTGCTCGTAACTGACCCGAACCATGAAAACGTCCGCCTGTAACCCCACCAAGGAGGAAGCCAACGAAACCGCCGAACCCCACTGCCCTGCGCCGGTCTCGGTAGTCACCCTTTCGGCCCCATCAAGTTTTGAGTAATAAGCTTGGGCTATTGCGCTGTTTATCTTGTGGCTTCCCGTGTGGGTATAAGCCTCCGTCTTCAAATAGATCTTTATGGGGGCTTTAAGGTACTCCTCAAACCTTCTTGCCCTGAGTATCGGCGTTGGCCTTCCTACCTGCACGTACATCTGCAGAACCTCATCGGGTATGCTGTAATACCTCTCAGACCCCATCTCGTGCTGCACGACTTGCTTCGGCAAAACCTCAGAAAAGGCCTTCATGCGATGGCCATCGGAAGATGGGTCAGCAGGAGGGGGCAGGGGCTCCCTGAGATCGGGAACTATGTTGTACCACTGACTTGGAATCTCATCCTGTGGCAAATCATACCGGATTTTTTCATACGAAGCCATATGATCACTTATAGGCAGAATTTAAGCCTTTCATGATCATTTAAGTACATCACAACGCTTAAAATCGATCCTCACATGCTCGTCATGGACGAAACCTTCAAGGTGACCCCATGGGAAGTCAAGGGAAAGGTTGACTACGACAAGCTCATAGAGCAGTTTGGAACCCAAAAAATAACTCAAGATCTCAAGAATCAGATAAAGGAACTGGCCGGCGACTTACACGTCATGCTAAGGAGAGACGTGTTTTTCTCGCACAGGGACCTCGATTTAATCCTCCAGGACTTCAGGTCGGGAAGGGGATTCTTCATGTACACCGGTAGGGGTCCTTCGCAGGCCATGCACATAGGCCACCTCATCCCCTTTCTGTTCACGAAGTGGCTGCAGGACAAGTTTGGGGTTAACGTCTACATCGAGATAACCGATGACGAGAAGTTCCTGAGAAGCCAGGAATACGACCTGGATCAGACAAGGCAGTGGTCGCTTGACAACATAGCTGACATAATCGCAGTCGGATTTAACCCAGACAAGACCTTCATCTTCCAAGACACCGAGTACATAAGAAACATGTACCCGCTCTCGCTCAAAGTCGCAAAGAAGATAACCTTCTCCATGGCAAGGGCTACCTTCGGGCTTGACCTTTC
>DAYW01000030.1 GCA_002507085.1 archaeon UBA168
TTATCCGCCTTGATGCGCAAGGCATGGGCTGGCGCGTCCTAGCCTCAAGCCCGCGGAGATCGCTTAAGGTCCGCGCGGGCTGCTATGTGCGCAGCCATCGCTTGCCAATGAGCGAGCCCACCAAAAAGGTGGGCGGCTCACGTTGCTTAAATTCGAAAGTCGAGCTTATCCCATGCTTCAGATAGTGCTGTTGCCGCGTTGGAAAGGATTTCTTGGTCGGTTATTCCGAACGCGTTGAGCGTATCGCTGTCAACGTCGATCTCTCCTAGGACGTCGCTTCCCCTTAGTATGGGTACCACGATCTCTGATTTGGTCGATGGAAAACAGGCTAGATAATTCTCTTCCTTACTGACGTCATCAACTACAACCGTTTTTTTCTCTTTTGCCGCAAGTCCACAGATGCCCTCCCCAACGTTTATGACACGATGGTTGGCCGGCGCGCCGATCTCGATGACCAGCACGAGCTTGCTTCCCTTTCTAACGTATATTCCTATCCAGTCGTATTTCCTTTCCTCCTTAATGTGGGTAAGCAACCCTTTGGCGCCTTCGCGATCTAATAAGTCCTTGAATTTGTCGACGCTTTCCATAATGGGGAGCGTTTATTGCGAAATAAGCTTTGGCTTTTGAAAGTGGCGGGAAGGCTTCCGCTGCAACAGTTTCACCATACCCCCATGGTTAAGTTGAAATACTAATTACGGCGCTTAAATTATGAGCGATGGGGGCTACGAGCACCTCTTTGACGAAATAGGGTATTCTAGGAAGATCTTTAAGGAGGAGGCAGTTCTATTTCCAGATTACGTGCCGAGCTATTTGCCCCACAGGGATTCCCAGATGAGGGATCTGGTAAACTTCTTCAGGGTGTCTTTGGAGTCTCCGGGCAAGGTAAGCCAGAAGGTCCTGTGCAGCGGACGCGTGGGTGTCGGAAAGACAGCCGTTACAAAGCTTTTCTCTTCGATCTTTACCAAGGAGGCAAGCGGAAGGTTTGGCCTAAAGTTCAGGTCGATATCAATTGATTGCAGGAAAGAAAGGACCCTGTATTCCGTTTTGCAGGCAATAATATCTTCGCTTGACCCTTATCAGCCTTACAAGGGGTTTTCTGCTAGGGACATACACCGCATGGTGCTAGAGCATCTTGAAAACGACAATTCCTATTTGTTGCTGGTGCTTGATGAGGTTGATTATCTAATCGATGCCTCTGGATCGGATGCCGTATACGAGCTAACTCGCGATGAAAGGGGAAGCGGAAGGATAAACTTCATATTCATATCGAGGTCGCCGGCCCTTATGGGAAGGCTTGACGAAAGCACAAAGAGCACACTGCTTCACAATCAGGTGGTCTTTCCACCTTACAGCGCCGCGGAGTTGAGAGACATATTAATGCAGAGGGTTCCTCAGGCCTTTCAAAGAGGAGCGGTTGATGATGAGGTCGTAACGCAGGCGGCGAGCTTGGGCGCTTCCTCGGGAGGAGATGCAAGGTTGGCGCTTGAGCTCCTTTGGAGAGCTGGAAAGAGAGCGGAAGCCGAAGGCAGAAGCTCCGTGGCACCGGAAGATGTAAGGGTTGTGTTTGGGGACATAGAAGGAGTTCCTAATGAGGAAGAGCTGCTTTCTTTGCCTACCCAATCCGCTATAACGCTTTTGGCGGTTGCGCGCGCACTTATATCGTCGGGTAAAGAAAGAATAGCCACTGGAGAGGCAGAAAAGGAGTACCTTGCCGTTTGCGAGGAGTACGGGGTAGAGCCAAGGGCCCACACGGCCTTTTGGGAAGGGATACAGTCTTTGAAGGGTTTGGGCTTCTTCAGCACTGAGGTCAAGGTTGAGAGAAAGGGCAGAACCACTATGATAGGCATGAATTACTCAGCCATTGGCCTTCAGAAGGTTCTCGAGGGATTGCTTAAAAGGGGCGCCGAACGCGACGAGCAACCGCCGGCCGCTTAAAGGTTGACTTAAAAAGCATTGATGGGCTACAGCCCCAGCGCATTTGCGTAAACCGAATATACCTGCTTTGATACTGCGCGCGGTTCATGTCTTTGTGCAACGGCGCTCGCGGCGTTTGTCCCGACTTTTTGGTTTAGTTCCTCATCATCAAGAAGATCCGTTATCCTCTCCGCCATTTCATCTTCATCGTTGGTTAGGAAACCGGCCCCGCTTGGCACGATTTCCGGTATTGCGGCAACCTTAGTGCTGACCACCGGGGTACCTGAGGCCATGGCCTCCAATATTGATAATCCGTACGCCTCTGCCCTGGTTGGCATGAAGAAAACGTCGGCCAAAGAATAAAGCCTGAGGAGCTTATTCCTTTCCAGAAAATCGTACCTTTCTATCCAGTCCAGCTCGTAGTCCTTTACCCTTTCATCAGGGATGCGACCAACGTATATCAGCTTAGAGTTCGGTACCTCTTTTTTGACCTTCTTGAGCACCCTGAGGGCCGTGTCGCCTCCTTTCCTCCAGTAGTCAAGTCCAACAAAGAGCACGGTTTTTTGGGATTTAGCTGGCTTATGATACGCCTCTGCCGACTTAGGCCTTGCCTCCATGGGTAGAGGAACCACGTATATCTTCTCCCTTTCAACGCCGTCCTTTTCAAACCCCTTGGCCGCCCAGTTGGACCACGTTATGAGGCCCTTGTTCATCTTTGAGTTCAATATCTCAGACGACAGCTCAACCAGCCAGTTCCATTTTCCCTGCACATCACCAACGTAACCTTCGAGAAACTGGCTCACCGATGTGTCGTTTTCTTGTATCCAAGGTTTTGAAAAGCGCTCCAGCATGCTAGCGAGCTTTGGAATTTTCTTTTCAAGAATGCCCGGCAACCAATAGGTCCAAAACGAGGTCGCTGCCCTGGGCAGGTACCAAAACACGAAGTGGCTCAGGTCCACGTTGCCGTCAAACCTTTGCATTCTGAAGGCGTCGGCCACCAGCTTCAGGGCGGTCTCCTTGGTCACGGAGTACTCCCCGTTGCCAGGAGCCTTGGGAACCCTGCC
>DAYW01000040.1 GCA_002507085.1 archaeon UBA168
GATCATATCTACCCCTTTTTCGCGCGACAGTCTTCCCGCATAGGTTAGGCCCGTGCGTTGATCGGGGCCAAGCGGGTTGGGGAGCTGCTCGGTGTCCACGGCGTTCGGTATGTATTGGATATCTGGCCTGTAGCGCTTTGCGCGGCTCGCCACCACCGTCGAGACGGCGGTTACAGAGTCCGCCCACGATAAGGCTTTTTTTTCGAGAGCGGCTGCGGCGGCGCCGACAAACGGCCCTCTGAGCATGGCTTCTTGCTCGGCGAAAAACCCGTGCAGCGTTAGCACCTTTTTGCCGCGGGTTGTCTTGAAAATCAGAGCCTGCGGCACGTTGTGCGCGTGAATCACATCATAGCGTTTTCCAGCGCGCGTCAACGCCGAAAGAAACGCAAACGATGGCGTCTTTAGGCCGGGCACGTTCAGGTGGGGCGAGTTATCAGCGGTAGCAACGTCGACATTGAAACCGCTTCTTGTAAGGTACTTGTAGAGGCCTGCTACGTGCTGTCCAGTGCCGCTTACACCCCCAAACCGGGCAGCAACCAAGAGCACCCTCATGAGGTGACCCACGTACTGGCATTTAACTTCTTTGGGAAACATTGGAAAGCCACTAACCCCGCAAAAATCGGAGCCACCTTAAACTAGCCTGAAGAAACTCGGTTGCGAATACAGCAGGTGCTTCAAAATGCTCAGGGCTTTCCGGAAAGCCCTTGAAAACGGCGAAAAATCGCGTACAAGACGCATCACATGGATTAATAAGCGCGCTAAAACGATCCGCAGGGCTCTGAGCAGTCGTCACCTGACCACTAAAACAGAGCACGGCGCCTCTTCAACCACCTTGGACGATACGCTGCCAAGAAGGAGCTTGCTCAGACCTCCAAGGCCGTGGCTTCCTATGATTATGAGGTCTGCTCCCTCCTCCTTGGCAGAGTCTATTATGGATTTCACGGGCTTTCCCCTGAGTATCTTCATTTCAGTTTTGATGCCCGCTGAGGTAAGTATCTCATGCGCCTTTGTCACTATAAGCTCTGCCCTTTCAACCGCTTCGTCGTGCGATCCCTTGGGAATTATTCCCGTGGGCAAAGATGAGTCGTACATGCTCAGCCTTTCTAAGTAAGTCTGAGGTAACTGCATCACGCCTGNNGCGACTCCCGTGCGAGGGTCGGTGATCTTCGATGCTATTTCAAGGGCTTTAAGTGAGTACTCAGACCCGTCGATGGGAATGAGGACTTTCTTGAACATCTCCTATAATCCAGCAGGGATTTTATAAAACTGCCGAATTCGTCGGCTTCAGCAACTTATTTTATGATCGTAGAGATAAATATAAATGCCGAAAGGTGGCTAGAGTAGTTTGGCCACGTTCACATACGATTGGGAGGCCACGACTCCCTCCCCTTTAAAATTCCAGGTAATGGACGCAGAAGCTTTCAGAAAGGAGTTCGGGTGGATAACCGATTCATTTGACAAGGGAATAAACCCCATCACGAAGGCCCCAGTTAGTAAGAGGCTGGCCAGAGTTTTCAAGTGGAGAATTGAGCTTTTGAGCGATGATGAAGGCATGACGTCCATATGGTCTGCAAACTGGGAGGGGTCGAAGGGAAGGCCCGATGGGCAAATTTACTGCTTGCGCGTTCCAAGGGAGAGCTGCCCAGAGGGATTGCCATCTGACGGCACCGGGTATTTCAGCCCAGACCTCATGAAATACGTGGTGATAAACCCCGCCAGCTACGATGAGCTCAAGAGTGTCGGGGTTAGGCTGATTACAAGCGAGCTCAGCGAAAGGTCTGGAAAGTACGTATCCGTGAATGGGTCATGTGCTGAGGTGCTGGGAAGGGGCGTGTGCATAATGGCATCCAAGGGCCTCGGCAAAAGCACGCATGTTTATGGGCTTGCGGGTTGGACGGAAGATGGCACCACTAAGTTTCACTCCGATGGTTGGCTTTTTGCTGATGTTAAAAGCAAGGTCGCTTTCTCTCCGGAAAAGAAGCACTACTTCAAGGGCATGCCTTCCCTGTCTTTGACCTTGCGTAGGATTTTATCGCGCTCTAAGAAACGGGACGGAGAAAGCAGCTTGGTAAAGACGGTGGTTGTCATGGACGGCTTTCTCGCAGATCCAAAGGAGTTCATGGGAAAGGACAAGTTCACTAAGAAGTGCAGGCTCAACACGTTTATAATCCTCAAGAGAGATATGGATGACCAGTGGCTTATCAGGCCTCTATCCGCAAAGGATGCAGTGGATCTACTCGAGGCTGGGGTTCTTTCATCATCTGGAGATCCTTACTTTAACCCCTTTGTAATAAGAAGCCCTCAAAGGGATCAGAAAAGGAGGCAGATGTACGAACAGCTTTTGGCTGGAGGATCCATATACCTGGTCAACGCGCGGGCGCAACCTTGGATAACTCAGACTTTGATAAGAGGGCTGGCGTTAGAGGAGTGGAGCTGGGCGAAGCTCGTGGATGGACAGGTGTACGCGCTCAGGGGAGAAAAGTACGAGCCCCTGTTTAAGGTAGGAGGAGAAGGAAGCAGGATAAAGCAGCCTGCCAGGGCTAGCCCTGGCGCAGCTTGAGGCCCAACCAGGTGGCGTGCCCCTATTACAAGAATGGAATGTGTACTGCCGTGAAGAGCGCTTCGTTGGCAAAAGCGGTAGTTATGCCTTACAGGTGTAAGGGAGACTACGAAAAGTGTGAGATATACAGGAAAGCCGAGTCAAGGCGGCGTCTGTCGCGCAAGGCTAGCGATGAAGGGAAGGTGAAGGGCTTGATGGCCTACGTTGACGCAGATCCTTCCGACGATCCTCCCTCCCGGTGCCAATACTACGATGCAGGTTTTTGCAGGCTTTACAATCAGTTCATACCGGATGCGAAGAGGCAATACTGCATCAGCCCTGAGAGCTGCCCGCTGAAGGAGAAGGACAAATCGGGCTAAGGCTTTAAGATGGCCTTCAGTGCCGTTCTCAGTTCTTCTCTTGGATACAGCGATTTAGCGTCTAGGCTTTCCAGTTTGGCAGCGGCCTCCGGCAACCCCAGCTCATCTCTTATCCACCTGGATATGTCACCGTTTTTCATGTGCTCTCTAAGGGATTGCTCGGGTACCTTGTCCAGCACGCTGATCATCCCCTCAATCGTGTAGGCTACCTGGCCAACGGGGTTTCCGCCCAGGGTGAAAACGAAGGGATGATCTGCCACCCTTAGCGCCTGCTTTATCTTCTGCTCAAAGTCCCACAGCGCTGAGAGCCCGGTTACGGCAGCGTCGTAGGGCGAGGGATAGGGGCTGAAGTAGTTGTGGACCTCGCCCGGCCCTCCTCCGTAGGTGTACATGTAATAGGGTATGTCGCTTTCTTGGAAGTACCTCCAAACTACCCTCTCTGGGCCATTGTAGCCCTTGAGCTCGCGCCCGATCTTCTGAAGGCTTCTGAAGTAGGCCCACTGCATGGCGTTCCCAAGCCAGCAGCTGGTATCTCTCTCTATGTCGGCCCACGAGGTGGTCGAGCTAGGGGGAACGGTAACCTCATCAACGGGATCTTCCTCCTTTACAACCTCGGATGGAGTGGCGAACCTCAGGTTCTCGTGCTTAAGTACTTCATATGGCAGCGATTTCAGGAACTCGTGTATCCCGGTTTCGGGCCACTGGTGCTCGCCGAAAGTTTCATAGTCCATGAAAAGCCCAACGTACTGACCAGAGGTTCTGGAAAGCCAGTCGGCGTACTTGTCGGCCGTAAGCGGCCACTCAGTCCACCACCTGGCCGAAAATCTGAAAGCCACGTCGTCGCTGAGCCTGTAGTTCCTGAAAAGGACCTTTATTTTGGGATTTCCCCTGGGCACGTAGACGTAGTTTGGAGAACGCCAGCCCAACACCCTCTCCGCTCCCTCGGTGAATATGCCCGAATACCCCAGCGATGAGACGTGATTTGCTATTTGGTCGTTGTATATCAGCTCGGTGTTCTCAAAAAACTTGGGTTCGAAGCCCAGTAGTTCTTTCACTTTTTTGTGGTGTTGCTGGATTTGTTCGTCAAATTCTTCCATGTCATCGTAAAGCGAGGCAAGCGAGTGATAGTAGGTTTCCTCCATTATTTCAACACGGCCAGTTCTCGCCAGTTGCCTGAAGCTTTCTAGTAGGTCGGGATCGTATTCCTCGCACTGCTCCAGGAACAGCCCAGATATGCCGAAGGCGACCCTTAATCCCCTGGGGTCGCTTTTCTGCCGATCTATGAGGTCCAGGAGGATGTCGTTGGTTGGAGTGTAGGCTTTTTTTGAGGCCCTCAAGAAGATCTCCCTATCGGACTCCTTGTCGAAGTAAAAGTCTTGCAACGGTGTTTTTGGGTGCGTTCCCATGAGGTCGGACCAGAAAAAGTCCCTTTTAATCCTTCTGGGCTGGTGTACCTCAAATGCTAGGACTACTTTCATGAATAAGTTTTCACGTCAGGATAAAAACGTTTCAGAGCGTCATAAGCCTCCTAGATCGAATTTGGAGAAAATCGGTGTACCATCTCCAAGGTGGTGCCGGCCTAAGCACGAGAAGAAGCCGGCCTTCCAAAGGGGTTTACTTATAAAACATTTTGATGGTAAGCCATTTATAGGCTGTCGCACGTAGTGATTCATGAAGCCGGAGGAGCTGAAAGGCTATGTCATTGCAGAGGCCTCTGTTAGCAGGGCGAAGCTCCTCAGAGATATGCAAAAAAGAGGATATAAGAGAGAAGAAGTAGAAGAGGCGATTTCATACCTCTTGTCTTCAGGAGAGCTAGTGGAAAGGCGCTCGGGCAAATCGGTGTCCTATTCTATTCCGTTCCCTGACGTCGCGTCTGCCATTCAAAGGCTGCTTGAAGGACAGGAGAGAATTAAGAGCGCGCTGGGCATATCTGATGAGAGCTTTGAGGCCAACTTTGACAAGTTTTACAGAAAGGTGAAGGATGTGGCGGGCATTGCAACGCTGAGAGATATAAGAAGCGCGAT
>DAYW01000033.1:0-1950 GCA_002507085.1 archaeon UBA168
TCCTCCGCATCTGGGATAAGGCCGATCGCCTTCAGCAAGCGCGCTATTCCTTCCAAACCGCGGTAGTCAACCCGTTGGCCATACTGCCTCCGGGTCATACAGCCGGCCGCGTTGACGATAAAGACGTCGAAAAGGAACTCTCCCCCTACTACCAGCTCCTCGTTGTACCTTCGCCAATCGCGCTTGGGAGTAGGCCTATTTTCCTTATCCGCAGACTTATCCCAGTGGTTAGAGTTCTTGGCTGCCATAACCTTATGGCTCTAATCACCTGTTACTCCTTCCCTTGAAAGTTCCCCGGGAAATTATGCAGGAACCCATGCCGACCACAATCGTTATAGCCCCGCAGGGCTACATGATCGTGTACCTTGAGTCAAGATGCGCAAAGCTGGATTGGCGATCTCGCCAAGAAGGTGATGAGTAGACCTGGTAAGCACGTCATAGCTTCAGCTATCACGACCAGCGGCCCCACGCACCTAGGAACCGTTGAAGAGTTCTTCTTCCCCTCAGTGATAACAAACAGGTTAAGAGAAATGGGAGACGATCCTGATTTCATATTCATAGGTGATATAATGGATGCGTTTGATTCGGTTCCGAGCGGGGTGCCTGGCGACCTGAAGCCTTACCTTGGGAAGCCGTTAGTTGACGTGCCCGATCCTTATGGGTGCCACTCCAGTTACGGCCAGCACTTTTTGGATGACACGGTTTCATTTATGCATAAGCTTGGGGTATTTCCAAGGGTTATACCCGTTACCGAGCTTTACCAAGCTGGGCGTTACGATTCATATGTAAAGATGTTCTTTGAGAGGCTTCCGGCCGTCAGGGAGATCCTAAGCGTCACCTCATTGAAGCAGCTTCCAGACTCATGGATGGACGTAGTGATGCCGGTGTGTGAGAAGTGCGGCAACATAGCCACGACAAGGGTCACGGGCTTCGACGGGGAATACATATATTACGTTGACGACAAGGACGTCGGATACGCGAAGGGATGCGGCCACAGCGGAAAAGTATCCATAAGCTCGCACAAGTGGAAGATGGCGTGGCGTTTGGATTGGCCCACAAGGCAGGCCTTTCTTGGCGTCACGCTTGAAGGCGCGGGCAAGGATCACCACACCAGGGGTGGGAGCTGGGACACGGCAGAAGCCATTCACAAGCAGCTTTTCGGCAGAGAGCCTCCCTTGACTTATCGCTGGGGTTTCGTGTTGCTGAACGGCAGAAAGATGAGTAAGTCTCAGGGGGTCGGATCCCTTTCTGAGCTCATGAAGTACCTTCCGCCTGAGGTTCTTAAGTACTTCTTGCTACGCGTCGACATAGAGAAGGACAAGAACTTGGATGACTCAGGCGAGGGCCTCATAAGGTTGATCGAGGACTTTGAGGACAACTTGAAGAAGCCGAGAGATGAGAAGAAGAGACTGGCTATACACTTTTCAAACCCATCTCCTTCGTGGAAGGTTCGCTTCGTTTCGCTGTTGCTGGCTTACGAGATCGAGGGCACCTGGGAAGGCGCCAAGAGGCGGATGGGCCTTGATGACGATTATTTGAAGCCTTACGTGGAGGCATGGGTAAAAAGCGATAAGCTTCCAGAAGAGTACCGCGTAGTGTACAGACCAAAGAAGGCCGAGGGCATAGTGCTACAGTGGATAAATTCGCTTACGGGAAAAGAAAGCGGCGCCGAGGCGTCCCAGAAGCTGAGGGATATATCAAGCACAACTGGAGTGCCGATCGACGTGGCCTTTTCAAGCGTTTACGAGAGCATAATAGGCAGAAAAAGCGGGCCAAGGCTTTCGTCGCTTATAGACGTCTTGGGACTGAAGCGCATAATCGATGACCTAACGGGCTGAGGTCTTTCTAAAAAACCCTTTAAGTGTGTTAGATTAAACCATGCCTCGGTAGTCTAGACCGGACAAGGATAGCGGCCTTTCGAGCCGCGGACCCGGGTTCAAATCCCGGCCG
>DAYW01000033.1:2028-5873 GCA_002507085.1 archaeon UBA168
GCTCGACAACACGCCGGTGTTCCCTTCTAGAGGTCCTGCCGGAAGTAAGGCTAGCGCCGGCAATGTTTTTACGCCGCGATCAGATTAGCGTATGATGAGAAAGCAGCTCGTGCTGACAGTGGCCTTCATAGTCCTTATCACCTTTGCTCTGAGGGCAAGCAACAACATGATGGTAACGACGGTGCCTCTCGTGGCCAAGTACGACTTCTATATGAGTGCAACTGAGATAGGTCTGCTTTCGAGCGCCTTCTCATTAGCGTCATTTGCGGCCACGCTCTATAACTCAAGGATATGCGCGCGCAGAAGAAGGGTTTACTTCATGGGAGCAAGCATCGCCTTTGCGGCGCTTCTTCCCCTGTTTTATTTGGCGACGCCAATGACCATATGGCTTCTCTCGGTACTTGGCGGCTTTGTCATGGGCCTTCTTATGCCAAACATAATTACATCAGCCGGTCTGTATGACGATCCCAAGGTAAGGGAAAGGGTGCTAGCTGTTTATACTCTTGCCCTCAGCACAAGTCTCGTGGTAGGTCCATCTATGGAGGGCGTGATGCTGCTGAAGTTTTCACTGAAGCAGGTCTTCTTGCTTTTCCTGCCTTTAGGCGTCCTAGTGGCCGCCATTGCCCCGACGATAAGATTCCCGCAATCGGAAAAGCGTTCAAATACAAAGGCCAAAGAGGTTGCTGGGAATCCCTACTTCTGGACGGCGGTTTACAACAACCTAACCTACAACATCCCGTTTGCCATGCTTACCGCTTTTGGAGGAATCTACGCCAAGGACTTCTTCAACGCTAGCTACTCGCAGATCGAGTTGCTCTTCGCGCTCTTCTTCTCCACGTCTTTTTCGATGAGGCTTCTTCTCTCCATGAAGCACTTTGAGCAGCTGATCAAGCTCACTTATCTGTCAGTGGCTTTGACGATTGCTGGCCTCTCCCTGATGGTGTTATCGCCCAACTTCATGCTGCTTGCCTTGGCCTTCATCATACTTGGGTTCCCTCACGGCTTCACCTTCCCGATATCGCTCATCTACATAGGAAGGGGTTTCCGCGAGGAACTGAGAAATGCCGCCAACTCCCTCTTTTTCTCGGTTATGACCATTATAGGTGTGATTGTTCCCACGGTGGCCGGGGTCATGATCGACTCGATCGGATTTAAGCTAAGCTACCTCTTGCTTATAGTCCCGGTGGCTGCGCTTCTGTTCCTCATATGGCGTAACGCAAGAAACCTGAGACAAGTGACATAGGCTTATAGAATATGTCCTAGATGTTCATCGTGTACTGGGAAAGGTGGCTTGATCGCAGGCTGGCTCAGATGATTGCCTCGAGGGGGTATGAGAAGCCCTATCCTCCTCAAGAGTCTGCGCTCGATGCTGGACTGCTTCAGGGGAGGAACGTCGTGATAACTTCCCCTACGTCCAGCGGGAAAACGCTCGTTGCGGAGATAGCCATCGCTCAGAATTACATGAGGGATCCCACCTCGAAGTTCCTTTACCTGGTACCCCTGAAGGCCTTGGCGTCGGAGAAGTACGAGGAGCTCTCCCAGGCGTGGCAGCGGATAGGGATGAGGGTCGCCGTTACAACGGGCGACTACGACTCAAAAGACGAGTGGCTTGCCCGTTATGATCTTATAATAGCGACCAACGAAAAAGCTGACTCGCTCCTGAGGCAAAGGCCCTCTTGGCTGGGGGCTGTAAAAGTGGTTGTGGTAGATGAAGTTCACCTTATGAATGACGAGAGCAGGGGACCCACGCTTGAGGCGGTTCTGACCAGGCTCGTCAGGGTGCTTCCAGGTGCTCAGGTAATAGCGATGTCGGCAACCATAGGGAACGCTCAAGAGCTCGCCGAGTGGCTGAACGCCTCGCTGGTTAGCTCCGACTGGCGTCCCGTGCCCCTGAGAATTGGGGTGATGACCGATGGAAAGGTTATTTATGACGACGGCTCGGAGCGCGAGGTCTGCGAGCCAAAGGACGAGTCCTCGCACTACGTGAAGTGCTTGGCAGAGGATTCGCTGAAAAACGGAGGGCAGTTTCTGGTTTTTGCCAACAGCAGGAGGAACGCCGTTAAGCTTGCAAAGGACCTTGCCCCGGTAACCGACAGGTACAGCGGCAGCCCAGAGCTCGAGGCCGTGGCCAAGGCGATCTCTTCCAGCGATGGAACCGAGATTGCAAAGGAGCTCGCAGCGCTTATCGAGAAGGGGATCGCCTTTCACCACGCCGGCCTTTCTCCTGAGCAGAGGAACGCGGTGGAAACCTCGTTCAAGCGCGGCTTGATAAAGGGCATAGTTGCCACCCCGACGCTCGCTGCTGGCGTTAACTTGCCCGCGAGGCGGGTCATCATTCCGAGCGTCATGCGTTACGAATCTGGCTACGGCATGACGCCCATATCCGTTATGGAGTTCAGGCAGCTTTGCGGGAGAGCGGGAAGGCCCCAGTACGACAGGGAAGGGGAGGCCATAGCTTTTTACGATCGCGACCCACAGGAGTTCTTTGACGTTTACGTTCGTTCTCCGCCGGAGCCGATAGAGGGGCACCTCCTTCAGAGCGATGAGGTCGACTTTCAAACGCTGGCCTCCATCGCATCGGGCTATGAGGATACCTTGGAGGGCATTGTGCAGTTCTTTAAGCTTTCTTTTTCCGGATATAAGGCGAGCTACGATTTTGTAGAGGGCAAGGTGAAGTCATCTCTCGATTACCTGGAGGCAGAGGGATTCGTCCGCTTCGATGGAATGAGGTACCGGGCGCTGCCTTTTGGAAAAAGAACCGCGGAGCTGTACGTAAAGCCGGCAACGGCTGTCATAATCCGCGCCGCCTTGAAGTCCATGAAGCCGGATTCCTCTGACCTCATGGCCATATTCGCCGTGGCGCTAAGCCCCGATGCGGGAACGGTCAGGGCAAGGGAAAGCGAAGAAGATGATCTTGAAGAGGCGCTCGAAAGGCTTGACGGGGAAATGGGCGATGAGCTGAAGGATCGCGTTTATGACAGCGAGGACCCGTTATCTTCGCTTAAGACAGCGCTCGTGCTGAAGGATTGGATGGATGAGGCCGGGATTGAAGCAATTGAGAAGAAGTACGGGGTCCTCCCGGGCGATCTGTACCAGCTTAGGGAAACGTACCAGTGGCTTTTTTACGCCGCTTACAGGTTGTCCGCTCCCCTTAGGAGGGGAGGAGCCGGGGAGAAATACTACAGGCTTTCGGTGAGAGTAAAGGAGGGCATAAAGGAAGAGCTCATACCGATAATCGGGCTTAAGGGCATAGGAAGGGTAAGGGCGAGAATACTATTTGAGAACGGAATTAGGAGCGTCGAGGACTTCCTAAGGGCAGATGACTCCTTTCTTTCTTCGTTGCCGACCTTCGGCCCTGAAATAGTGAGGGGCGCCAAGGAATCGGCTAGAAGTAATCAATTAAGCCAGGATGGTTCTGAATGATTTTTTTCAAAAATGAGATGAGTTTGAATTTTTGACAGATTTAAATCGTGGAGGATTAAAAAAAGGTCGAAACCCTTATATGTCGCGCACTTTTGCTAAACTAAAATGTCTGAAAGCAAGCAAAATCAAAGTGGATCTCAAGGAAAGAAGCCCATCAGCACTTTGCTGATAGCTGTTATAGTGATAGTCATAGTGGTGGTAGGCGCAGTGGGGTACGTGGCCTACCAGCACTATTACGTTCCGTCCAAACCGGTTGCTAAGGTGACAACTAAGACCGTGACCATATCTCCTCCGAACCCGAACACCTTAGTTGACCTGGGATCGATGGGCCAGATATACTCACCTGATGCCCTAGACCCCGCGACTGGTTTCTACGTCGTGGATGAACCATTCTTCACGGCGGTATATCAGGGCCTTGTGAC
>DAYW01000038.1 GCA_002507085.1 archaeon UBA168
CTGGGCCTCGTCATAGCTCGCGTTTACCTTGCGCCTTACCTTGGCGCGGGGGCTTACGTTCAGGCAGTTTACGCCGCCGGCGCCTTGACGGCCACGCTCGTGGCCAGGGCAGTGGGCGCCATGGTATTTGGGCCGGTGGCCGATAAGAGGGGGAGGAAGGGGCCTCTCACCGTTACCCTTCTCGGGTACTCCTTGTTCACGGTCCTCACGGCCTTTACGGTTGAGCTCGTCAAGCCCTTCCTCTACGGCGCCTCGCTTGCCCTTGGCGTCATAGCGCTTTTCGTGGCCTTCAGGATAGCAGCTGGCATATTTTTGGGAGGGGAGTGGACTGTTGGCGCGCCTTACGCCTCTGAGCTGCTGCCCCCTGACATAAGGGCAAGGGCAACGGCGTTTATGCAGGCCGGAGCACCCCTGGGGCAGCTTCTCGCCGCCCTCGTCCCGTTCATCCTAACCGGCTTCATGGGAAACGCCGCCTTCTCGGCCTTCGGCTGGAAGATAGCCTTTGTGCTGGGCGCCCTTCCCGCCCTTCTGGCCGTGTACGTCCGCAGGTCCCTCCCGGAGTCGAAGGTGTGGAGCAGTGCCAAGCAGAACAAGGAGAAGTTCAAGGTAGACGCCAGGGCGCTTGCACAGACCTTCCTCATAAGCGTGGGCATATTTACCGTTATCTACGCGACGTTGGCCTTTTACGGCGACTACGTAACTGCGCTTTACGGCAGTTCATCGCTTGCCCGCTACGGCAGCTTCTCGGTGAGCTCTTCTTTCTTAGTGCTCATATTCATGAATGCAACTGCCCTCTTTGGGTTTCTCCTCTTCGGCCACGTGGCCGACGCCGCGGGAAGGAAAAAAGCAATGTTAGCCGGCGCGCTTGGTCTGCTCCTCCTTGCTCCAGTCGTGGGGCCGTTCTGGACTGCTAAGCCATCGCTGCTCTACCTAATAGTCGCGGTTTCCGCGTATGGGATATTCACCGGCACGTGGGCCGTGCTGCCGTCGTACTTCAGCGAGAGGTATTCCTCCGCTGTTGGAAGGGCGACGGGTTCAGGTCTGGTCTACAATGGCAACTTGCTGATCACCGGCTGGATTCCCTCGTTGGTACCGGTCGTGGGAAAATACGTAATGCCCGCTGCCAGCCTGGGAGCGCAGATGGCTGGAGGCATGGCTCTCTTTGCCGTTACAGGCTCCGTCGTTCTCATAGCAGGCGTCCTTCTAGGACCGGAGACGCTGGGAAAGCGGTTGGACGCAGCGGATGTGAAAAAAAGCGTATAACTGTCGATGCGTTAAACTCGTGAAGGCTGCGACATCAGCGCTTTTTTTGGAGTTTTCAACGCTGTGCGAGAGGCTCTCCTTAACGCCATCTAAAGCCGAAAAGGTGAGCCTGCTCTCCTCCTACTTCCGGGCGCTTTCGTCCGGGGACTTGGGGATAGCCGTTGACTTCTTGCTTGGAAGAGCATCGCGCGCTGGTGGCCCAGAGGGAAGGGCAAACGTGGCCTTTGCGACCGTTCGCGATGCTCTGTCCCAGCTGGTGACGTTCAGCGACGATCGGCTCCTTCAGCTTTACAGGGAGCATGGAGATCTAGGAGAGGTAGCTGCGGAGCTATTATCTTCAGGGCATGCGACGGCATTGGTTGGAGAGAGGCTGACGCTCAAAAGGGTAAGGGATTGCATGGACGAGATCTCGACGGCGCAGGGGGCGGGATCGGAGAGGAGGAAAGCGATGGCTCTGGTGGGGCTTCTGTTAGACGCCAGCCCGCTTGAGGCGAAGTACTTGATCAAGATCCTGACCTCTGACATGAGGATCGGGGTAAGCGAGGGCCTCGTTGCCGAGGCCATAGCCGAGGCCTTTTCGGCCCCCCTGGGCGCGGTTAGGAAGGCGTACCTAGTGGTCAACGATATGAGCAGAGTTGCCATGATCGCAAAAGAGGGAAGGCTTTCGAATGCGAGTTTCTCGCTCTTCACGCCGATCAGGCCCATGCTGGCAGAGCCCGCTTCAAGTGCCCGCCAGATAATAGATGACATGGGGAAATGCATTGTGGAGGACAAGTACGACGGGATAAGGCTTCAAGTGCACAAGAAAGGAGAAGATGTTAGGCTTTACTCAAGGGCCATGGAGGACGTGACGCGCTTTTTCCCTGAGGTTGTGGAGCAGATATCCCAGGTGAGCGGGGATTTCGCGCTTGATGGAGAGCTCATTTACGAGGGAGGAGGAAAGCTCAGGTTCTTCTCGCTGCAGAAGCTGCTGAGGAACGAGGGGCGCAGGGAGAAACATCCGCTAAAATTTGTGGCCTTCGACGTGCTATACGCAAACGGAAGGCCGCTGCTTGATCTTCCCCTTGTTGAAAGGAAGCGCGAGCTCCTCGCCCTGGGTTACGATGGCTGCGCGCCCTTCAGGGAAGCAAGCACTCCTGAGGAGGTGGAGAGGGCATTTAGCGAATCGATCGCGAGAGGAAATGAGGGAATAGTGGCAAAGGATCCAGGATCGGCTTACGAGCCCGGCGCCCGCGGAAAGAGATGGATGAAGCTAAAGAAGGTGTTTGACACGCTCGACGTAGTGGTCATAGGCGCCCAGTACGGCAACGGCAAGAGGAAGGGGCTGCTTTCCGACTACATATTCGCGGTCAGGCGCTCAAAAGATGACCCAGCTCTTGTGCCAATAGGGAAGGCTTACTCGGGATTAACTGACGAGGAGCTTCGCGGCTATCACGAGTTCTTCACAAAAAACAAGATAGGAGAGGAGGGAAACACAGTCTGGGTTTTGCCCAAGCTGGTGATTGAGGTGGGCTTTCAGTCGATTCAAAAGAGCGCTCGCTACGAAAGCGGTTACGCGCTGAGGTTTCCGCGCATAATCTCTGTGAGGACCGATAAAAAGCCGGACGAGATAGATGACTTGGAAAAAGTGAAGGAGCTTTTCAGCGCTCAGGGATAGTAGGTGAGCTTCAAGGAGGAGAGAGCGCGCTCGATATTTTTAAGCTCGGCATCGGTAAGCGACCAACCCACTGCCCCCGCGTTCTCCTGGGCCTGCTGTTCGTTCTTTGCCCCGGGTATTGGGATGGTGCCTCCGTTCCTCAGGAGCCAGTTGAGGGCCACCTGTCCTATCTTTTTTCCTCTTTCCTTGGCGATTTCGTCCAGGACGCGGATTAGCTTCTCAACTTCGGAGATGTTGGCATCTGAAAACAGCTTGTTGCCCCTTCTGACGTCGTCTGATGGCCTTCTCCCAGGCCCGTACTTCCCGGTAAGCGCTCCCTGCGCCAGGGGGCTCCAGGCCAGCACGGTTATGTTTTCCCTTCTGCAGTACGGAAGCACCTCCTCCTCTATTTCCCTCTGCAACATGTTGTAACGCACTTGATTCGAAGCTATGTCAATCACCGAAAGGTGTTCTCTCGCCTCCTTGAGGTCTCTGACGGCGAAGTTGCTAACGCCTATGGCCCTTATGAGCCCCTTCTTGTATAGCTCTTCCATGGCTTTCATGGTTTCCCTCAGGGGAACCTGCTCCCAGGGATCGGGCCAGTGGACCTGATAGAGGTCGATCTCAGATACGCCAAGCCTCCTCGCGCTGTTTTCGGCGGCCTTCAAGAGGTCGTCGCGATGAAGGTGGCCACCGTGGACTTTGGTGGCCACAACCACGTTGTCCCTCCCTATTTCCCTTATGGCTCTGCCCACAACCTCCTCGGAGTGGCCATCTCCGTAGGCTTCCGCCGTGTCTATCAGGTTCACGCCAAGCTCATGGGCTTTAACGAGCGCCCTTACAGCGCTTTCATCATTAACATCAGAGCCCCAGAAGCTTCCTCCTGCCTGCCACGCGCCTATCCCAATGGCCGATACCCTAATTCCCGTGTTTCCCAAGTTGACGTAGTCCATACCAATAATAAAAAATAGGCTAAAAGCTTTCGAAGTTCACGTGGACTTGTCGGCCGTCATGGCGTAAAATACTTCTGCGTCGGCGAGAAGGTCCGATATCCTGCAGTACTCGTTGGGTTGATGCGCGGTCTCCACGGCGGTTGACCATGCCACAGCGGGATATCCCTTCTTTCTTAGGACGGCGGCCACGGTTCCGCCTCCGATTCCCACAAAGCGAGCGTCAGCGTTCCTCACCCTTTTTAT
>DAYW01000002.1:0-309 GCA_002507085.1 archaeon UBA168
GGGGCAACTGTTTGGGCCTGCGAGGTCAATCCCTACGCCCTCGAACTTCTCGATAAGAACTCCTTGCTCAACAGGGTGAATATCAGGACTTTTCCAGGAGACGCAAGGGCGGTGGCTGAGGGCCAGGCCAGAGGATGGGCTAACAGGATCGTCATGAACCTCCCGTCACGCTCCCTGGAGTTCCTGGACGCTGCCTTGGCCGCCCTTTCGTTCAGCGGAGGAACGATTCACGTTTACGTGAGGTCGGAAGAAGACCCCTCGTCTGGGCTGTCGGCAATAGGCAGGATAGCGTTCGCTAGGCTCCTGAAG
>DAYW01000002.1:372-794 GCA_002507085.1 archaeon UBA168
AAAACCATGCAGATGATGCCCCGCTTCGAGGAGGCAGTTGCGCAGCTCCGCAGCGGCAACTACGTTGGCGCCCAGGCCCTCGTTAACTACGTGGCGGAGGACGTCGTGGGACGCCATTTCAAGCTCGAGGAAGAGGTGCTGTTTCCGCCCCTCGAGCAAGCCCTGAAAAACTATCTGCCAAAGGAAGAGCCCATAAGGATGCTCAAGCTTGAGCACATGGCCATAGCCCGCACCGTGGAGGAGATGAGGGACGCCATGATGAGGGCGGATCCCAAGACCGCTTCCGAAAAGGGCGAGTACCTCCTATCGCTGCTCAAGCAACACATATTCAGGGAGGATAACGGGCCCTTCGCCATGGCGGAAAAGTACATCAGCAACGAAGAAAAGGCAAAGATCGAGGCCCGTCTCAGATCGATGGGACC
>DAYW01000002.1:821-3726 GCA_002507085.1 archaeon UBA168
CGTGAAGGACCAGGCTCTGTTGCGCGGTCACGGGCGGGCGCTTTGTGTTCAAGGACTGAACGAAGGCCTTGATCATCTCAAAGGCCTCGTCGACGGGCTGCAGCTTTACCTCCTCGTCGTAAACCTTCCCCTCGCGCTTTGAGGAAAGCACGAGGGATTTGAGCGACTCATCACCGTTCGCTTCAACGCCTCCCATATCTCCCTGAACCCTAACGTTGGACACCTCTCCCTTTATCGGGAGGTTGGAGGCCCAGCTGGCCTCTATGACGGCCGAGCTGCCGTCCTCAAAGGTCACGTAACCCGCGGAGTAGTCGTCAAGCTTGAAGTTCCTGTGATCCCACGTCCCCCAGTTCATCTTGGTCTCCTCCTCCTTGTTGCCGAAGGCCGTGTAGGCGCGGCCCGTTACCCTCACGGGCCTTGGAAATCCCAAGATCGAGAGCATCGAGTCCAACGCGTAGCAACCTATGTCAAAGAGCGCGCCCTTTCCTCCCGAGAGCTTCTCATCTATGAACGTTGGGCTTCCCGGTATTCCCCTGCGCCTCAAAATCGAGGCATACGAGAAAAAGAATTTCCCGAAGAAGCCCTTCTCTCTCAGGCTGATCGCGTGCTGAAGCCAGGGCGAAAACCTAGACCAGTAGCCCACCATGAGCACGGCGTTGTGGTCTCTTGCGGTCACCGCGACGTCAAGTGCCGCGTCAAGATTTGCGGCCAACGGCTTATCCACGAGTAGGTTAACGCCGTGCTGAGCCACGGTTTTCGCCACATCCGCGTGAAGGCCGCTGGGCGTGACGACGCTCACCGCGTCAAGGTCCTCCCTTTCAAGCATCTCGCGGTAGTCGCGATAGTAACTTGGCACCCCGTACTTCTCGGAGACCTGCTTTGCCCTCTCCTCATTCACGTCAGCCACGGCAACGACTTCTACTTCATCCAACTTCTTGTAAGGTAAGAGATGCCTTCCCACCCCGTGCCCTCCAACCCCTATTATGCCTACCTTTATCATAAGCTATTGGCGCCAAACCTTAAATGCCTTAGGCCGCGTAAACGCCTTCCTCGGCTACGTAGCGCTTCCTCGCCAAGTCCATCATCTTCCTCGTGAAGAGTATGGAGTAGGCCACTACCACTACGCCAAAAAGAAGAGATGCCCACGAGGCGTAAGCCAGCTGGCCCTGCGCGGTGTACACGTCTATGAGCTTCATGAGGCCGATGCGAACTTCAAGCGTGCGCCCGCCTATTATGTCCGGCCAATACTCCCCTATCATGAGGCCTCCCCACGCGCTGTTTATGGTGGATGAAACGCCGGCGATTATATAGGGAAAGGTGCCGGGAAGCAGGACGTACCTCATCTTCTGGAAGAAGCCCATGTTTAGGTTTTCCATTATGTCCCAGTACTCCTGGGGCATCGCCCTTATGCCCATCCAGAAGCTGTAGAATATGTAGTAAAAGGTGCTGGTAAAGCCTATGAGAAGCACGTAGAACTCGACCGTGTAGGACCCGAAAAGGCTGCTCGCTATGCCATAGGTGAGGCCAAAGAGCACGGGGAAATAAGTGGGAGCGGGAAACGCGCTCAGCGATTGGATTATGGGAACCAGCGATGCCTCAGCCCTCGCGTGGACCGCCAAGTAGTACCCAACTGTCACGGCTATCAACAGCGATATGCCGGTAATGACTCCAACCCTTACGTAGTCCACGAGCATGTTGTACAAAAAATAGGGGGTCATGGAGAGCAGGGAATGCCAAGTGGACATGGACACCTTGCTCACTACCTCGTAGCTACCGTAAGCGATGAAGGCAAGCAGCGCCAATCCAACTGCAGCTGGCAGGAACCTGAGGGGGCTCTTTCCGCGCTCCTCCTCAGGCTGCTCGAGGAACCCCTTGGGCCTCTGAGCCGGCTTCCTGTGGGCCAGCGAGTAGAAGGACAGCTTCTGAAACGGGTTCTTCGACATCAGGTAGGACAGCCTCAACCCCCTTCCCTTCCTTATGGGCTGGTTCGTGTCCAGCGCGTACTTGGCCACGGCGTACTTGCTGAACTCCCTCGCCGCAAGCACCGTGAGCACCACCGCCGCGGCAACGAATATGAGGGAAACGTAAACGTAAAGCATACGACCGCTTGCGGCGAAGCCGTCTATCACCGTGCCTATGCCGAAGGTGGAATAGGTGGTCGTTCCTATGCTCAGGACCTCGCTGACCGTTATGTAGAAGAACCCGTCGGCTATGCTTGGGAAAAGGTTGGCGGCAACCCTTGGCATCGCGAAGGGGATGTAGGCGTGCCTCAGCTTTGAGAGAAAGCCCAAGTTGTAGTTCTTTGTGACCTCAACCATCTCGTTGGGTATGGTCTTGAAGCCCTGATAAACGCCAACCCATATGTTCCAAACCACCGCCGTGAAAACGAGGAAGTCCGCCGCCAGCTCAACGCCCAGAGGACCTCCCACGTTGTATATGAAGAAGATGAGGACCACGGGGAAGAAAGATATGACGGGGACGGATTCAAGGGTCTCTATGAGCGCGATGTAGACGTTCTCAAAAACCTTGCTCTTGATAGCCGCGTATCCCAGGAACCACCCAGTGACCACGGAAAGTCCTATGAGGCCCAAAACCCTTCCCGTTGTGGCCAGTGTGGCCAGGAATATCAGCCAGTAAGGGTTCAAGCGGCTTCCCTCTTAACGGGCGTCAAGTAACTCCTCAGCTCGTGCATGTAGTCCGAGAACTTAGCAGAGGTGGGATCGCGGGGCCTATCCATTTCCACGGTTATCTCCCCCACGACCCTCGCGGGACAGCCGTTAAGGACGTATATCCTGTCGGCGAGCGTTAAGACCTCGTAAAGGTTGTGCGATACAAGCACCGCCGACCTGAGAGGTATGTCGGAGTTGAATATCATGCTGTATATGTCCTGCCTGAGCTCCTCTGA
>DAYW01000002.1:3770-4213 GCA_002507085.1 archaeon UBA168
TCTGCCGCATCCCGCCGCTCATCTCCTTTGGGTAAAGCTCCTCTGAGCCCTCGAGGCCAACGAGGGCGAGCACCTTCTTAGCAATCTCGTCAGCCTCATCTCCGCCGATCTTCCTGCTCTTTAGGGCCAGCTTGACGTTGTCGAGCGCGGTCATCCAGGGAAAGGTAACTATCGATTGGTGGATCAGCGCGATCTCTGGTATGGGCCTGATCACCCTCTTTCCCAGCAGCCTGACCTCCCCAGTGAGCGGGGCGATGAAGCCGCCCAATATCCTGAGCAGCGTGGATTTTCCTATCCCCGATGGGCCGACTATGGCGACAAGCTCATCTCCGTGCGTGGCGACGCTGACCCCCTGGAACACGACGCGCCCGTTGTCGTAAGCGTATGAGAGATCCAGCCCTTCTAATATAGTTCCATTTGGATCGCCATCAAGTTCAAGCCGT
>DAYW01000002.1:4246-8106 GCA_002507085.1 archaeon UBA168
AAAAGCCACGCGAAAGCGGCGCCCAGATCTTCTTTTAAGCGAGCAGGCCACGCTACAAAATTGAAGCCCAAGCTTTCGGCCTTCGCGGCGTCCTTTTCATCCTACTCGATGACGTGGGCCAGCCAGGTGGTCGTCAGCATTTTCTTGCAGGTCTACCTTTACTCTCTGGGGTACTCGTTAATACAGGTGGGAACAGTTGGAGGGCTCATGGGGGCGTTCACGGCCCTCCTTCAACCGCCCTTCGGCGAGGCCGCCGACGCGCTGAGGGGGAAGAGGCAGTACTTGGCAGCTCTCTCGGTGGTTGCGCGCGGAGCCATCATCGTCGCCATGGTCTCCTTTGCGGCCTTCCCGCTGGAGTGCGTTTGGGCATCGCTCTACGGCGCCGCAACGGCCCCCTTCTTGCCGACGACCATGAGCATGGTAGCTGATGAGGGATCGAACAACACCATGGGAAAAAGCATGGGCAACTTCCGCATGGCTGGATCAATAGGGTGGACCGTTGGCAACCTGCTCTTCGGGGCAATCGCGCTGAGGTCCATAAGGGACGCCTTTCTGCTGGCCTCATCCATAAGCCTCGCCTCGGCTATCCCGCTTGTCTTGGGAAAGGATACCCGCTTGCCCGCGCAAAAACCGGAAGGCGCGCCCGCATCCAAGCACGGNNCCCTTTTTCTCTCATCGGTTTTCGCCGTTTCTTTTACGACTGGGGCCGGAAACCAATTTCTTCCAATCTACCTTGGGAAGCTTGGCGCCTCGACTTTCCTCGTGGGCGCCGTCATAGCGACGGGCTCGGCAGCGGAGATCCCCTTCATGCACGCAGGAGGGAGGCTCACAGACGCGCTGGGAGACCGCGCGGTCATGGTGGCAGGGTCGCTCGCCTTTTCCACAGTCTACCTCTTTTACTCGATCATCTCTATACCGTCGCCATTCCTTGCCATACAGGCCGGAAGGGGTGTTGCCTTCGCCATGTACCACTCTTCTTCCATGGCCTACTCTCAGAGGGAACCAGGAGGAAGGGGAAGGCGCGCAGGCCTTTTCAACTCCTTCGTGAACGCGGGAAGCACGCTTGGCACCTTCGGGGGTGGCTTCCTCGCAACCGCCTTGGGCTTCAGGGGATTTTTCCTGGCGCTCTCGGCGTTAGCGGCATCCTCAGCGGCCTTGGTGATGGCCCTCAGGCGCGCTCGGAGCCGCTTCTCCATGTAGTAAGTTGTCCATGCCAGGGGGGAGCGGCTCTCCTCCCATCCCCTGCCTAGGGCAGCCGCGACCTCGCTTTCATCGAACTTCTCGGTGATGAGGTAAGCTCCCCTCTCCCTCGCCTTAGCCTCAAGCTGGGACAAAAGGGAAAAGTGCGATTCTGATCCCTCGTACTTCGAGAACACGACGTCGATCTGATCTTTGCTCCAGCGGTTCTCGGTCGCGAGAATAGCGCCGACGTCTCTCCTGCCCACCGCAACGCAGGACGGGCTGAAAAAGCACTTCATGGAGTCAAGCTCGAAGCTCTCGAGCATGTCAACAAGATCGCTCAACGTTATTGAGAAGGAGCTGTCAAAGGGCTGATCGCTTCCCACCACAACCTTCTGGAGGACCCTTTGCACCCCAACGCACGCGTAACCCATCTTAGCGTAGAAATTAACCGCGAATGGCGTTCCAAGCCTAACGCGCTGCTTACCGCTAAGGGAAACAGTGCGCTCGAACTGCTTCAGCAGCTCGGAACCAATGCCCATGCGCTGATGCGACGGCGCAACGGCTATCCAGTCCAAGATCCCCCAGTCCTCAGAGAGCTCACCTATGGCAAAACCGATCAGCCTATCTCCTTCAAAAGCCCCTATCTGAAGCGAGGGAAACCTCGTTATGCCATCTATGAAGCCCGGACCTATGACCTCGGGCCTCCTGGCCTCCTCCTTGAACGAGCTAGCCGCAACCGACAGAACGCCCGGCAGGTCTTTGGCCTTAAGCTGACGGATCATCAAATCGCGTCACCCGAAGTGCTCAGCCCTTACAATTCTATTAACGAGATATCGGATCCCTTTTCCTCAAAAGCGTACTTAACCGAGAGAAAGGAGCCTCTGAGCGTCGCCACGTCCGCTCTGGCCTGGTGAGGGTCCCTGCCATCCATAAGCACCTGCTTCATCAGCTCCGCGATCTCTTCCATCTCGTCCTCGCCCATTCCAAACCTGGTCATTTCCTGCACCCCTATCCTTATCCCGCTTGGGTCCTTAACGTTTGACGGGTCGTCCCACGGAAGCATGTTCTTGTTGACTATTATGTTGGCTTCCTCGAGCTTTTGCGCGGCCGCGCTTCCCCCGCCCAGCGAGGACACGTCAACAGCCACCTGATGGCTTCTCGTGTATCCAAGCCCCTCGCCCACGACCCTGAAGCCCCTAGCCGCCAGGGACTCTGCCAGCCTTCTGGCGTTTTTAACCACGGCGTTGGCGTAATCCCTTCCGAACTCCCTCATCTCCAGCGCCGTTATTGCGAGGGCAGGAAGCCTGTTAAGATGATGATTGCTCACGAACCACGGGAAGATCGACTTCGAGGCGGCCTTGAACTCCCCCTCTCTTCTGGAGAGAATAACTCCTCCCTGAGGACCTGGAAACGTCTTGTGAGTTGAGGCCGTCACCAAGTCTGCGCCTGCGTCCAGCGGGTTTGGCCAGGCGCCTCCAGTTATGAGGCCGTAGACGTGCGCGGCATCGTAGATTACCGTTGCCCCTACCGCCTTAGCGTGCGGCGCGAGCTCCTTCAGCGGATGCGGGAAAAGGTAGAGGCTCCCTCCCATGATCACGAGCTTAGGGCGAACCTCGTATATCATCTTTATGGCCTTGTCCACGTCCACGTTCAGGCTGGCCGGGTCATAGGGCATAAAGATCTGCTCGATTCCCAAGGCCCCAAGCGTGCCGAACTTTGTGTGACTGACGTGGGCGCCGGCCTGAACGGGCACGACCAACGCCTTGTCGCCGCACGAAGCGGCGCTCCTGAAGGCCGCCGCGTTAGCTATGGTACCGCTGATGGGCCTGAGGTCGCTGAAGGAAGATCCCGATATCTGATTTACGAGAGACGAAGCCAGCGTCTCTATCTCATCCACGTACTTAACCCCTTGGTAAAACCGCTTACCGGGCGTTCCCTCGGCATACCTGGAGGCGAAGTCGCTCGCGTAAACGGAAAGGGCCAACGGACTCATCACGTTCTCAGAGGCTATCAGGTTTATCGTCTCCTTCCTTCTCCAGCGGTTCTGCGCGCGCGTCACATCAAGGATCTGGTCTAGCTCGCTTATGTGCGTCAATTCAGTTGAACTTTGCGCCCCTTTTTAACTTTATGGGAGTTATGGAAAGGGGCACGAATTATCCTTCTCGCCAAGAGATGAATAGCCATTTATAACCTATTAATTGCTCTAACCTACATAACGCGATAGCTGCTGTGCAAGGCAAAGCTCAACACCAATGAGGCGCGGAAGGCCATGTCCGAGAGGTGCTTCGGCCCTGCGTGGGCTGCACCGTACGGGTGGATGCCGCTCGTTCGCGCAGGGAACCCTGCCCGAAGGGATGGGGCAGTTTGCAGGCATTTCACGGACATTTCACAGCTTGAAAGCCCTAACCGATGAGAACAGGAGAGTAGTTCTTTAGCTCCTTCTCCCTGTCCGCGTAATCGGGCATAATCGACTTCAGGCGGGCCTTGAAGGCGGCCGAATGATTGTGCTCGTAAAGGTGCACTATCTCGTGAAGGATCACGTAGTCTCTCAGCCTATCCGGAAGGGCAGCAAGCTGGCTGTTGTACACGAGGTCCCCTTTTCCCGAGCAAAGCCCCCACCAAGCCCTTGAGGGCCTAACGGCAAGCGAGCGATAGCTGAAGCCCATTATCCCCTCGTA
>DAYW01000034.1 GCA_002507085.1 archaeon UBA168
CCAGTTGAGCGCAAAGAAGAAAAGCATGAGGAGAAGCGCCACCGCAAATCCCTTCAGCGACAGCACGCCGCTGCTGGTAAAGAGCCCATTCACGTAGGATGACATGTAGGTGATGGCAGCCAGCGACTCCGACGGAGCCACGCTCACCGAGCTAAGGAGGTAAGACCAGGAGAATATGTAAGAGGCAAGGCCACCGTAGGCGTACTGGGGATAGCGCACGATTCCCCCCGACTTTGGCAGCATCCCGGCAAGCTCGGCGTAGACAAGCGCGACGAAAAGCATGAGAACTGCGGCTATAACCCAAGAGGCTATTGCGGCAGGGCCAGCGGTATAAGCGCCGCCTAGGGCGCCGAAAAGCCAGCCGCTACCTATCATGGCGCCGATCACAAGAAAAGATATGTCCCACGTCCCAAGGGCGTGTTTTAGCTCTCTGTCTTTTGTTGAGGCTTCTTTTTCAATTATATCTGTTGGCGGCAATTTGTAGAGTAAGATTCCAATTATTTAAACATTTCTGCCAATTTATAGATTATTGGTATTGAGAAGCGCAGCAAAACGCTTATGTTTGCCAATCATCGCTCATTATGACAGTCTTCTCGCTGGGGGAGGCTCTCGTCGAGTTCATAAGGAGCGAGGAAGGGAGTCTAGCGGAGCCCGGCACTTTCCACGGTCCCTTCCCAAGCGGGGCACCCGCCATAACGGCCTCGGCCGTCAGCAGGCTTGGGGGAAAGTCCAAGTTCGCCTGCGTGGTGGGAAGGGACGAGTTTGGAAGGGCGTTCGTAGAGAGGATGAGGTCTGACGGCGTGGACACATCTCTCATAAAGATGACGGACAAGAGGACAACCGCCACCTCCTTCCTCTATTATGAGGGAGGGAAGCGCAACTTCCTCTTCCACGGGAAGGACTCAGCGGCGGCGCTGCTCAACGAGGACGACGTGANNTCGACGATTCACGTGTCCGGGTCATCGCTGGGCATGGGCTGGGGGATGGCGAGGGCCGTGAGGAAGGCGGTTAGGCTGGCCAAGGAGCAGGGGATACCTCTTTCCTTCGACCCAAACGTGAGGAAAGAGCTCATGTCAGACGCGCTTAGAAGAGAGCTGCTGTCCCTCTGCAAGGCCTCCTCATACCTCATGCTGAGCGTTGAGGACGCCGCGGAGCTTTTCGGCGACGCTGAAAGCGCCTGCGCCTCGCTATCGAAGGACAAAGTGGTCATCCTCAAGATGGGAAGGCTCGGGTCGAAGCTGTTCGTCAGGGGAGAGCAAAGGAGCGTGAGGACACCGGCCGTAAAGGAGGTGGACGCAACCGGCGCGGGAGACTGGTACAACGGCGCCTTCTTGGCCATGGTGGAGGGTGGCGCAAAGCCGGATGAGGCAGCCGCCTTCGCAAGCGCTGCGGCCGCCATATCGGTAACAAAGCTTAGCCCCATGGACGGCCCGTCTTCCAGGGACGAGGTCTTCGATCTCATGCGCGCGCAGCACATAGAGCGAAGCGATACTGCCTTCCAAAAAACTGGTGCGCGCAGCGGGACCGAGCGCTTAGCTCACGACCTTGTCTTTTAGGTCAGAGGAGAGCAGTGCAGAGTAAGTGACTATCGGCTTCCTAGCTGCCCTGACCTCGTCAACTCTGCTCACCGAAGCGCCGGACGGCTCCCGGGACAACTCTTCATCGCTTTTGCCCACCGCCTCCAGAATTGCGGACATGTACTCCTCTATTTCCTGCCTTCCCTCCGTTTCCGTGAACTCTATCATGAGAGACTCCTCGAGCTCCGGGGGAAAGTGAACGGATGGCGCATAGCCATAGCTGAGAAGGTACTTGGCCACATCGCTTGCCCTCTTGCCTTTGGCCGCGAAGGCGAATTCATGCTTTCTTGGCATTCCCGGCGAGGGAAGGTAAAAGCGGTCATCCAAAAGCGACGCCGCGTAGTTGGAGTTGAGCACGCTGTAGCGGGCGACATCGGCCAGCCCCTGGGGTCCCAAGAGCCTCACGTAGCAGTAAGCCCTCACGAGGGCAGCCAAGTTCCCGACGCCCTCAGAGATCCTTCCTATGCTGCGAGGGGCGTTCTCGTTTAGGAAGGCCGAGCCCTCCTTCTCCTCTATGCGCGGGACTGGCAGGTAGTCATAAAGAAACCGCTTTACCCCCACGGGGCCGGCGCCAGGCCCTCCTCCGCCGTGCGGGGACGCAAACGTCTTGTGAAGGTTTAGCTGAACCACGTCAAATCCCATGTCGCCAGGCCTGTAAAGGCCCAGCAGGGAGTTCATGTTCGCGCCGTCGTAGTAGGCAAGGCCGCCTGAGGCATGAACAGCCCTCACCAAGTCGGGAGCTGCCGGCTCATAAAGGCCGTATGTGTTGGGAACGGTGAGCATGACGGCTGCCACCTTCTCGCTGACGGCGCTTTCCCACCCGGAGAGAAGCCCATCCTTAACTGGAAGCCTGATGACCTCGAAGCCCGCCATGGCGGCGCTGGCTAAGTTCGATCCGTGAGCCGTGAGCGGAATGAGTATCTGGTTCCTGCCGACCAGCTTCCCTCCTTCCTCGCGCACCTCTCCCCTTTCCTCGAAGTACTTCCTTATCATCAGCAGCGCGGTGAGCTCGCCTTGGGAGCCGGCCTTGGGGGCCAGCGTAAAGGCGTCCATGCCAGTTAGCTCGGCGAGGTAAAGCTGAAGCTCGAGGAGAAGGCCGAGAAGCGCGCTGTCATTCTTCAGCTGCTCGTAGGTCAGGTCGGCTATCCTCTGCCATCTGGTCACCCTTTCCAGCAGCTTGGGGGTGTACTTNNTCTGGCCACCCTTTCCAGCAGCTTCGGCGTGTACTTCATGGTGCACGAGCCCAGCGGGACGGGGCCCGAGTCGACCCCGAAGTTCATCTGCGAGAGGTGAAGGTAGTGCCTGGCAAGCCTCACCTCGGGAACCCTTGGAACGTCTGGCGGAGCCTTTCTGGCAAGCCCTTCCGGGATTCCCAGCTCCTTGGCCACTTCGCTAGGCGAATAGGGATCGCTGAAGCCGAGCTGAAACACGAGGGGCTCGTTCTCCTCCCTTCCCGCCTCCCACTTGGCCTGTCTATACCTCAAAGGGACCACCCCATGGCGGACGCCACCTCGCTGAGGGGCGTNNCCTGAGGGTGGTCCCGCCGAAAAGCAGCACCTGATCAGGAAGCGGATAGTCCGTCCACAGGGGCACGCCCACCGCTTGAACCGGTCTTTTTGAGGAGCCTGGGAGCTCGGCGGCAAAGCGCCCGAGGTGCGGCCCCGAAAGGGAAGGAGCTCTGTATCCCAGCGAGCGCAGCGCTGATTCGAGCTCGCGCGCGCCAAGCGTCTCCTTCCTCACGAGCTCAGCCAGCCCCTTCGCGCCCAACAGGGAAAGATAGGCCGCAGACCTCAGGGCGTTTAGGGCGGAGTCGGTCGTTACGTTGCTGGTTGCTTTTTCCCTCCTTATGCTCTGCTCCCTCGTGAGGAGGGTCAGGCAATACGCGAGGCGCCCTTCAGAATCGACGGTGGCTCCCACGAGCTTTCCGGGCAGCTGCCTCACCAGCTCCGCCTTCACCGCCAAGACCCCAAGACCAGATGAGGCGTAGGGATGCAAGCCAACCCCTTCCGCAACTACCAAGTCCGCGCCGTAGTCCGAGGGAGGCCTCAACACCGAAAGCGAGGGAAGATCGGCTCCCACCCCGAACAGCGCGCCCTTGGAGTGCGCCCACGAGGAAAGCTCGGACAGTCCCTCTTCCAGCACGCCGAAGTAGTTGGGAGACTCCACGTAAACGAGCGAAGTCTCCTCCCCTATGTCGGCGGAGGAAAGGTCGAGCTCCCCCGTCTCATCGAANNTCCCCCGTCTCGTCGAAAGGGATCTCAACCACGTCCAGGTTTCCGCCGCGGGCGTAGGTCCTAAGGACCGCTTTCCTTTGGGGATCTGCTGAAGAGGCCACAAGGACCTTTCTCCTCCCGCTCACCCTCTTAGAGAGGAGAGCAGCCTCTCCGAGCGCAGCCCCGCCGTCGTAAAGCGATGACGCAACGGCGTCCATGCCCGTGAGCGAGCTCACGAGGGATTGAAACTCGAAGAGGGACTGAAGCATTCCCTGGCTCAGCTCGCTCTGATAAGAGGTATAGGCCGTGTAGAACTCCGCCCTGGAGGCGACCTCGTCTACGAGGGCTGGAACGTACCTGAGGCGAACCCCGGTGGGCGGAGCTGGCCCAAGCCTGCTCACGAGCTCCCGTTCGAGGTCCTCCTCTTCAACAGGTGGTGGAAGCACAGGGCTGTGGGGAGCGTAAGGGATGTCGCTGAAGAGCTGGTCGATTGAAGGGACGCCTATCCTCTTCAGCATGACCCGGACGTCCTGCTCGCTCAGCGGAACGTAGGGATTTTTCGGCCGCTCGGTGGCCAACTATGATCTCCTCGTAGGCTTTGTGATCTAGGAGCTGCGGGAGCTCCGATGAAAGGTCCTTTGGCCTTATCACCGCTATCCATCCCTTGCCATAGGGATCCTGGTTTATGAGCTCCGGCGCTCCTTCAAGCTTGTCGTTGCGCTCAATGACCTCTCCCGACACGGGGGCGTAGACCTCCGATACCCCCTTGTAGGCCTCAAGCTCCGCCAGCACCTCGCCCTTTGAGTAAGCCTTTAACTGGGGCAGAACAACGTACACAACGTCCCCGAGCTTTGCCTGCGCGTAGTCGGTTATGCCAACCACAACGAGCTCTTGCCCTCTTTCGTCGGTTGTGACCTTGGCCCACTCGTGCTCCTTGGTGTAGTAAAGCCCTTCTGGCACGAGATATGTCATAGGGCCGTTGCTCTTTCCCATTTAACCTTTATTGCCTTCAAAAACCGCAGCGCTCTTAAGAGCGCGTTAAAGCTTCAGCGCTCGCATGTCCTCTAACGGCGCAAAGCTCGC
>DAYW01000059.1 GCA_002507085.1 archaeon UBA168
CTCAAAGGAATGCAAGCCTCTCATTTCAATGAACGAACCTGTCGCTCATTAAACTCCTACGCATCAAAAGCCGCTTTGAGCTTGCAGGCGCGCCAAAAGCCCATCGCACGAGTTTAAGGCAAGCGCCTTACCAGGTTCGGTTTGCCCCTTTTGCTTAGAGAGAATAGCGCTCAATACCATCGCGCAAGGGTCGCTTCAAGCGGATCAACATTTGAGGGAGCTCTGCAGCCGCTGAACGTTGGNNTTGATCGCTAAATGCGCGCTTTATGCGCACCATTAACTCATCGGTGCCTGGGCCCTCCGCACCCCACCTTGTGTTGGGCTTAACGTCCTTTTGAAGTTCTTTTAATACGAGAGAGCCGCTGCCAACCCTTGCATTGATCACGTCAGCATCGATAACGCACAAGTCACCTACAAGTCCCTTGACGTGAGCGTTTGATATTATGCTGTGGCTACCCACGTAGCTGTTCTCTATGAACGAGTTTTCAATTATAGCTGGTCCCGCTATGATCGAGCTTTTTATAGTTGAGTTCACAACCCGTGTTGGCCCGGCTACCAAAGCAGCGCTGTCAATTCTGCTTCCCACAACATCAACAGATCCACCAACGTAAGAGCCATTTCCGCCAGTTTGAGCCGATATGGCATCAAGAGATTTGGCAAGGAACTCCCAAGCTGTGTCAACAAGCACTTTCGGTTGGCTCCGCTTCATAAGATCGTCGTAAATCGTATGAGTTGTCCTAATTGGCATGACCTTCTGACCAATTGCCCCTACGTCCTGTTCATCAAGCCAATCGCTTATGAACGGCATTATCGCTTCCACGTCCTGCTTAGGTACATACGCGTAAACCAACCTTCTGCCCTCAACCATCCCCTTTTCATCTGGTACGTCTCCCTTGGCGAACGCTTCGATCGCCTTAGAGAATCCCTCATCTGTGCCTACCGCCAAGCTGTTGAGCAAAAGCAGGTCGTCATTCCCTTTTAAAGGGCTCTCCCACCTGCTTGCGAACTCCACCTCAAGCCCGGAAAACCTAGATGACCAAAAATCCCGTAACTTCTTTGTACCAAAAACCAGGTCGTAAGTGGGCGTACTATCGTTGAGCGGGGCCATCCCCTTCGCCACGTCTTCGAAGAGAACAAGCTTCATGGCAAAAGCCATGGTACGATTTATAAGCGTTGTATAGCGCTGTGTGCTCTTGACAAGGTTTATGTCCCATATGCCCATCAGCACCTAACGAGTTCCGAGGAACGCTTCCGCAGACGAGCTAGGGAAGCCGCCTANNATTTATAAGCGTTGTATAGGGCTATGTGCTCTTGACAAGGTTTATGTCCCAGATGCCCATCAGCACCCAACGCGTTCCAAGGAACGCTTCCGAAGATGAATTAAGGAAGCCGCCTACCCAAAGATGTATATTGCCCTTAGGGTTTCTTTTATGAAAATGGAAGCAAAGTTGCTAGATGATGAAAAAGCCATAGAGCAGATAGACAAGGAAGGGGAAATCCGCGTTATATCGAACTACGGTAAGGCGCTTGCTGACCACATAAAGCAGCTGCCGACTTACAAGGGCGAGGGAGCGGAGGAAGTGGTGATAACGGGCATGGGCGGTTCTGCCATAACTGGCGATTACATCGATAGCTGGCTAAGCCCAACGCTTGAGGTCCCGATCTACGTTTGGAGGGATTACGACCTCCCGGCCTTCGTTGATAGCAAGACGCTGGTGATCGCCGTATCGCACTCAGGCAACACGGAAGAGACCCTCTCCGCTGCAAGCCTTGCCCTAAAGAAGGGAGCGCATTTGGTAGCTGTTTCCTCGGGGGGTGAGCTCACGAAGTTCGCAAGTAAAAACGAACTTCCACTCTACCCAGTTCCCAAGGGACTGCAACCGAGGGCAGCGCTTCCCTTTCTCCTGTCATCAGCATCTAAGGCACTGCTCGACCAGTGGATCATAAGCAAAAAGGAGTGGGCAGATTTGGAAAGGCTTCCAGATCAGCTGCAGTCGACATTGTCCCAAATACTCCCTTCCGTTCCGCTGGAAAAGAACGAGTCCAAGCAGATGGCGGTTGAGATGTTCGGAAAGATGCCCGTCATATACGGTTATGAGAAGTTTCAGTGCGTTGCAAGGAGGTTCAAGACCCAGGTAAATGAAAACGCAAAGGCACCGGCGAAGTTCGAGTTCTTCCCGGAGCTCGATCACAACGAAATCGAGGGATGGGATGGGAAGGACGAGATTCTAAAGCAACTTTACCTCATCCTCATAAGAGATTCCGACTGGTCCTTCCCCTACAGGGACCGCATAAGCATAACCATGGAGGAAATAAGGCCTTGGGCTGGCGGATATCACGAGCTTGTGGCATCCGGATCAGGCCGTTTGGAGAGGATGTTTGACGCCACTCTAAGAGGGGACATGGCAAGCATATACCTATCCGTCTTAAGAGGCATCGATCCAAGCCCAGTTACCATGATAGAAGCCTTAAAAAAGAAGCTAGCTAACATAAGGAGATCAAAATGAAGACGAAGGTTCCTGCGGTTTATCTCAACTTCAAGGCCTACGCGAGCGCCACGGGGAAGAAAGCGGTTGAGCTCGCAAAGATAGCAGAGGAGGTATCGAAGAAGACGGGATACCAAGTGGTCGTGCTGCCTCAGCACGCCGACTTAAGGCTTGTGCGCGAGGCCGTGTCCATACCGGTATTTGCGCAATCGGCCGATCCCTATTTCGAGGGCAGCTACACCGGCCACATCACGTTTAACACGCTCCTCGACATAGGAGTTGACGGCGTAATGGTCAACCACTCAGAACACAAGGTGCCCCTTGACTACGTTCAAAGGGTTGTTGACATGGCCAAGGAAAACAACCTTGAGCAACTCGTCTGCGCTGCAACTCCAAGCGAGGTCGCAGCAGTTGCCGCTTTTGAACCCGACTACGTGGCAGTGGAACCGCCAGAGCTCATAGGGGGGCCCATATCCGTTGCCACCGCCAAGCCTGAGGTTATAACTGCCAGCGCGGATGCGCTCAAAAAGGTAACAAAGAAGAGCAAGCTGCTTTGCGGGGCTGGAATAGCAAACAGGCGGGACGTGGAGGTATCCGTAAAGCTCGGCACGGTAGGGGTGCTGCTGGCATCGGCCTACACCAAGGCGTCCAACCCAAGGGCTGTACTGGAAGACCTCGTGGCTGGGCTGAAGGCCTCGCCCTAACCCCTCTAGAGTACGCGTAGATGTACTCTTGCGCGTAACCGGCGTATTTTCCAAAGTAGTTAACGCCAAAGCTAGCCACGGTTTTCTCGTCAGCATCCCTGTGCAGGTAAACCTTTCCTACTACTTTTCTTATCCAAACGTCAACGGGAAAGGACTGTAGGTAACCTCCCGCAAAGAGCATCACGCAGTCGGCTACTTTTGGCCCTATCCCCTTGACCGACATCAAGTACTCCCTGCCCCGCTCATAACCCGAACGCATGGCAAAGTCCAAATCGAAGTTGCCCTGAGCCACGCTCTTCGCGAAGTCCAATATGTACTTAGACCTGAATCCGAAGCCAAAGGAGGTCAGCAGGTTGACGTCCGCGCTTGCAAGCTGAGAAGGCGTCGGAAACGCCCTAAGCTCAAACTCCAAATCATCCCAATCCCCCTGAACGCTGGATCCCAGAGATTGTCTAAGCTTAAGCAGCGATGCCTTGATCTCCCTTACCGTGTTATGCGTACTTGTCATAAAGGACACGATGGTTTCCCAAGGATCGCTTTTTATCAGCCTCATCCCCTTTAGGGATGATATGGCCGTATGGATAAAGT
>DAYW01000022.1 GCA_002507085.1 archaeon UBA168
AAGCCAAGGCCTAAATGCCCTTGCGTGCTCAGCAAATGCTCACTGGAACCATACAGTCTGTTATCGGAAAGAGCGCTGACATGACTTCAAGCCTTGCCGACAAGCTGGGAAAGAAGCACGAAAGCGACTGGGTTTCCATATACTACAGGAAGGCTGGTGACGTGCTGAGATCGGTGCTTGTGCCTAGGAGCGATAGGATCCTTGAGCAGGTTCAGGCCTCTTCCCTGTCCGACGGGATTTACCTCGTGGCCCGGGAGCCTGTGAGCTGGGAGGATGGCGAGCTCGCGCTTCTCGCGGAGGCGTCTGGGTCCAATTGCCAGATAGTAGGTCCTAGCTCCCTTGCCCGTTACTTCGGCGAGCTGAGCATAGCCAAAAACATCGCGCCGGACCCTCTGCCCATGCAGGGCCCTGCGATAGGGTCCGGCTTCACGTACGTTGACAGGGTTTTCACGGTGAGAGGCGTCGGGACGGTGGCGCTGGGCTTCTCTGGAGAGCCCTTAAGCGTTCACGATAAGCTCTGCGCCTTCCCAAGCGAGAGAACCGTGGAGGTGAAGAGCATACAGGTGCTTGACGAGGATCAGGACTCGGTGGGCATAGGGGTTCGCGTGGGGCTTGCCCTCAAGGGAGCGGAGCTCAGCGAGCTTCAGGATACATACGCGCTGTCGCGCGACCCAGCGGCTCTCTCAAAAGAGCGTCGGGCGGCTCAGGTTTTCAAGTTCAAGTGGGTTGCGCAGCTTCCGCCCAGGGTTCACGCTTTCAGCTACGGCGTTAGGAGCATGGCCAGCGTCGGCGAAGATGGGTCGCTGACCCCAGATAGCCCGTTTCCCGAGAGGGGAAGGGTGATCCTCGTTGACGTGAATGCAAAGCCCAAGAGCCCGAGGGTAGTGGGCTACGCGATCATCGATGGAAGAAGGCGATCACGGCTTCTGGATAACCACCCATTCCTCCGTCATTCCCTTTCCTGAGCTTATCAACCTGATGCCTTCAGCAAAGCGAGTCCACGCCATTCCCATGGTGCTCGCGAAGCTACCGGTCACGCTGACGTAAGCGTGAGCGCCGCCCTTCAGAACCCTGAGCATCTCGCTTGCCCCCTTAACTGGATCTGCCATGCAGCAGAGCGTCAGGTTTGAGAAAGCGAAGTCTATGGTTTCATCATCTAGGAAGCTGAGGTCGTCAGCGGATGCCTGGTACACTTTCACGTTACTCAATGCCCTTGAGCGCAGCCGCTTAACGGCGTCGGGATTTGGCTCTACTGCATAAACGACACCGCCCTCGCCGACCAGCGATGCCAGATCGTTGACGAAGTACCCCGGCCCAGCCCCAAGGTCTATCACGCGGTCCCCTTTCTTTATCAGGCCGCTGAACCTTGAAAGCGTCTTGCCCTTTGGAGTTATCACGGACCTCAGCGGATTTGAAAGAAGAAATGGAGGTATGTACCTATCCTGCATAATAACGGCGTTATGCCACTTAAAAACCTTCGCATTCGGAACTGGATTACGCGTTCACCATCGATATGAGCTTCGCGCAAAGCAGCAAAAAAGCGCCTGCCAGAAGGTACGTGAAGTAATAGCCTATGTAGTAGGAGGTGTAACCGGAAATGAAAGATCCCAGAAGCGTGGCCGCTGCAACGAGCGAGCTGTATATTCCAAGGTTGCTTCCCGCGTGAGCGCCCAACGTCTTGAAAACCAGCACGTTAGAGGCGGCGTAGAAGGTCGCGTAAGCGAAGCCGGCTGCCAGGGGGTAAAGCACTAAGGCCACATACATGGTGGGCCTTGAGGAAAGCAGTACGAAGGAGATGGCTATTCCTATGTAACCGGCGGACCTGAGGAAAAGCGCCAGCGTACTGGCGCGCTTCTCTCCCGTGCTCTCTATGTAGCGCCCGCTGAAGTAAAACGAGAGCGTCTGGATGACGTATCCAGCCATTATGACCATGAACACTTGGGACTCGTTGAGGCCTTTCCTGTAAAGGCCTGGAGTTATCATGGTGTTGAAGAGGCCGCTTGCTATGTAAAACGCGAAGAGCCCCACGTACAGGGGAAAGACGGGGTTGTTTGTCCTCCACCTCTCCTTTATGAAGCGATAGAAGTGCCTGGGCCTTGGGAGCCTAAGGAAGAAGTAAGGCATTGAGGAGAGCCTAGCGCTTAGCGCCTCTTTGTGCATGGACAGCGAGCGCCTTTCGAATGCGATCGGCGGGTCTCTTATGGTCAAAAAGGCGGTCGCTACTGAGGATACGCCGAATATGGAAAGGAATATCAGTATGCTGCGAAGCGAAAAGATCGCGGTGTAAGCGGTGGCGAACACGAGGCCAGCTGTCGTGCCTGCGCTTGCCAAGAGGTTCAGTAGCGAAAAAGCTGAGGGCCACTTTTGCTTTTCGGCGGTCTCCATTATGAGGAGGTTAAGTGGGGTTGACGATGCGGCCGAGAAGAAGCCTACGCCCGCGTATATCACTGCTACGCTCAGCGCGTCGCGCGCCATGTACAGCGCGAAGAGGAGAAGGGTTGAGCTTCCGTAACTTATGAGTATGAGCTTCCTCCTCCATGCGGTGAAATCAACCACAAGCCCCCATATTATGGAGGCAGGTATGGTAACCCCGTTGTAGAGGGTTATCGCCAATCCCACCGTGATGGCGGTCCCGCCGAGCTTGAGGAGGTACAGCGGTATCAGCGTGCCCAAGGGCCCGAGCGCCAGGTAAAAGGGAACCACCGTCCACATCCACCTTTGATCGGATCTTACTTGTGACGGCAATCGCGCATGAACAACAGCCGGATCTATAAAGGCTTCTCGGCCGGGTTGCTGGTAAGTGAAGAAATGTTGGGAAGCGATAAGTCCCGCTCGTCGAAGGGTTGAGCTCGCGTCCCTTTGAGCTCGGTATCATCGCGCGCAACAGCGGTTGTGATGAGATAGGCCGCACGCTGACGACGTCTAAGTTAAGCGGTCCTTG
>DAYW01000054.1 GCA_002507085.1 archaeon UBA168
GACCGTCAAGAGGTTCTACGGCGATGGCGCTTACGAGGCTAATCTCGTCTTCTCATCGCTCAAGGACGCGGAGAGCGCCGTCCTTAGAATGACAAACGCGACCACTGCGCGCTCCCGCGGCTCTAGAAACAAGAGCGCGATAGGTTAAGCAGAATGGACAAGACTTGAAGGAAAAGGAAATGGGCGAAATCTTTCAGCAGCGGCTTATGCAAAGGAGCAACATTAGCACAAGGCTTAAATTAAGGCGTTTTTTCAATCGAAATAAGAATGGGAGTAAGCTTAGGGAAGGATTCTAAATTAAAAAAGGAGCTAGGTTTGCTTCAGTTAACGGCGCTGGGGCTCGGGGCGATAATAGGCGCTGGGATTTTTGTGGCCCCTGCCGCGGTTGCTTCAATGGCTGGCCCTTTGGGCATACTTTCTTGGGTCATAGGGGCGGCTGCCATGGCGCTCATAGCGATGTTTTACGCAGAGCTTGGGAGCCTGAAGCCAACTACTTCCGGCTTCTACGTTTACGCCAGCGAAACCACCGGGAAATTCTCCGGGTTTATTTCGGGTTGGGGAACGCTGATATCTTACGCCACAACAGTTCCCATCGAGCTCTTCACGATAATGCTGTACCTTTCGTCTTTCTTTCCTGGATTGACCACCACGGCAACGTTGCCGCTGTTCGGCTCCGTGGGAGTCCTGAGTTACGAGGGAATAGCGGCTTCGATAGCGCTGCTTTGGGCGCTTACCCTTGTTAACGTGATCGGCGTGAAGTACGGAGGATGGTACGCCACGGCGACGACCGGGCTCAAGCTGGCGGCAGTTTTGAGCTTTGTTGCCGGGGGTTTCTTCTTGCTGCATCCCAGCAACTACGGCCTTTTCCTGCCCAAGGACCAAGCCGGGTCGGGCGTCCTCTTGGGCGTATCGGCGACCGTGTTCTCGTACTTGGGATTCAGGCAGCCCACCGATCTCGGAGGGGAGGCCAAGTCAGGAAGGAGCAAGTACGTGCTTCCCCTGGCGACGCTGTTGTCCATAGGCATAGCTGCTGTCGTTTACGTAGCGGTGTCGACGGTGTTCACTGGCATGATAAACTGGTCTGCCATGGGCATAGCGAGGGGGGCGTGGGGCTCCATCCCAACGGAGTACACGCTGGCGCAGGTGGCGAGCTCTAACGGAGCCGCCTCGCTGGCGCTGCTCATAACCGTGGGCATAATAATATCCGCGTTGGGCACGGCCGGCGTTTACACAACGACGACAGCCAGGGTGCCCTATCAGATGGCTGAAAGCGGTCCCCTTTCCAAGGTGCACAGCAGGTACGGAACTCCGTACGCGTCGCTCCTGATCATAGCCGTCTTCCAGACCTTCCTCTTAGCTCTCTCACTTGGCTATTGGGCTCTCTACTACGTGTCCACGATTTCCGGGGTCGTGAGCTACGGCATAAGCGGGCCGCTTGCGGCTATGCTTTACAGGGTCAAGGGGGAGAAGGCGGGCTTCACCGTGCCCTTTGGAAAGGTGCTCGCGCCCCTTGGGTTTGCGGCGGCCTCGTTCCTGGTTTACTGGAGCGGCTGGCCCTACACGGGATACGGGCTGGCCTTTGTGATCAGCGGGCTTGTGGCCTACGTTGTAACGGAGAGGAAAAGGGGGATTTTGGCGGCGACCCGCGACATGGCCAAGGCCAGCTGGCTGCTCATCTACCTCTTCGGCCTGATACTTCTTTCGTATATAGGCCCATCGGCCTTCAACGGGCTCAACTGGATACCCTTCCCCTACGACGAGCTAGTGGTCCTGGCCTTTTCGATTGCCACGTACTTTTTGGGCTACGGTTTCGGCCGCTCACGCGAAGCCTAGGCCTCGACGGATTGCTCGGGCGCGCTTAGCGCTCAAGTCTCAGAGGCGATTTCGTCGCTTGTGACAACCTCAGTTGCCATGTTGAGGCGTCGTTCGGGGGAATCCAGCGCTCTCGCGAGAGAGTGAGGACGACAGTAGACGCCGGATTCGCACCAAGGCGCCCGCCAGGGATGGGGGTCGACTGGCAAGGTCAAAAGGGCATCTTCAGGGAGGAACCGCGGCGCTCGAGAGTAAGCGACGCGCTAATTCTATGCACTTAAGGCTGGTTCCCCGAAGGAAATCCCGGGCGCTCCCGCTGGCACAGACGGCACGATCACTTCAAATTCAAGAAATTCGTCCTCAATAATCTTTTTCACGTCATGGGGTTTACCGCGTCTTTCAGGACTGCTAAAATGGTGATCGGCATAAGTCTCCTAGCTGATAAATGCGGATGTCTAAAAGGCTCATGGCTGAGCAGATGGTGATCAGCCAGTTTCCGGTGGGCCACGTCACAAGTCCAAGGGACTTCGTGATCCGCAACAGGACCATGGCCTTGATATCGGATGCCACGGTAATCGTTGAGGCCAGGGAGAGGAGCGGGACCGTTTCACAGGGCTGGGAGGCCATAAGGCTGGGAAGGCCCCTTTACATATGCGAGCCTCTCGCTGAGGCGGGGCTGAGCTGGGTTAAGGCTATGCAGTGGTATGGGGCAAGGGTGCTGCGCGACGTGGACCAGGTGATTGAGGAGGTATCTTTCCCGATGGAGAGGCCCCTCTAAGCTTGACGGAAGCCGAAATACAGCGGATGAAGTTCGCGACGCTTCTCTTACTGTAGTAGGTGCCCTAAGAATTACTCGGAGGAGTCTGACTACGCAGGGATGCTCATGAAGTCCATAAAGAACGACTGGCCCATTCCAAGGCGCGAAGGCAACCAAGGCGTTGCGCAGCCCTTCGCTTTCCAGTACGTGGCCTTGACCGTGGCAACTCTGGGCTTTGACTTCAGCGATTTCCTTGGGCCTAAGGTTGTGCTGGCGTTCCCGCCTCGTCCTCTTCCTGCGGCACGTCAGCTGTTTCCGGG
>DAYW01000021.1 GCA_002507085.1 archaeon UBA168
CCTTTCACTTCTCTTGAAGGGGCTTAGCTTTGGGGTCAGCTGCGTTATGTCAAGGCCACAACCGTTAAGCGCTGCCGCCGCTCTCGCCCTGTCGTTTACTTTCTCTATGAGCTCATCCAGATAACTCTCCTCGTCAGCCCTAACATCAGCCCACACTTCGGCGCGGCCTGGTATCACGTTAGGCGCCNNAGCCCTGACATCGGCCCACACTTCGGCACCACCTGGTATCACGTTAGGAGCAGTACCTCCATCCTTTATTATGGCGCTTAGCACAAACTGGTGTTTCCTGTCCAGCAGGCCATGCATCATGCGCAACGCAAGATAAAAGTCAACGGCAGCATCGAGCGCGTTTATCCCCTTTTCCGGCGCCGCAGCAGCATGCGCGTCCTTTCCCTTAAATACGTAGGAATACCTGGAAACGCCAAGCAGCCTTGCGCCAACCATCCATTCCCCGCCCGGATGAACGGCAAAGACCGCGTCTACACCCATCCTTGAAAGCTCCGGCGCTATCACTACCTTACTTGCAGCGTACTTTCCCAGGCCCTCCTCAGCTGGCGTACCGACCACGTACAAGGTCGCGTCATCAAGTTCATCCACGAGCGAAAGTCCCACGCCCATGGCCCATGCGCCGATTATGTTGTGGCCGCACGCGTGGCCTATGGGAAGCGCATCATATTCCGCTAAAACTGCCACTTTTTTGCCACTGTTGCCGCGCTTTGCCAAGAAAGACGTACTCATGCCCATAAAGCCTCTTTCAACCTCAAAGCCAGCGCTCTCCAACCGATCCGCTAAAAGCTTGCTCGACCTTTCCTCTTGGCTTCCTAGCTCCGGATGGTCGTGTATGTCAAGCGAAATGGATCTTATGATCTCCGCGTTCTTAAGAACTGACTGAGGAATTTCCGACTCCCTTTTTAATATCTGCTCTGTTTCATCGCTCTCCAACTTTCGTCCCCTCGTTTATCTCGGTAATCACTCTTCCGGGCACTAAGCTGGCGACCGCAAAAGCGAGCGCAAGAGGCAAGACCATTGAAAGGTATCCTGCCAACCTGTAACCCTCAGCCAACACAAGGAAGCCCATAAGGGGACCCCCTATCATGGCCCCTACGTTGAACAGCGTGAACATGAAGCCCACGGCGGTTCCCCTCCACTGATCTTCGACGGCCTCCTGAACGTACGCGTTTATGTTCCCGTAGATGGCGTATCCTGCTCCAAGCAGCGCAACTGAGAATAAAGCTAGCCCAAATGAGAGCTTGAGCGAAAACGCCAGCAGAGCTCCCGCGAATATCACAAAAGCCCCGAGCTGAACTGCCCTCTTCCGATCGCCGCGATCTCCGAGCAACGCCCCTGGATAGCTGACTATAAGACCCGCAATCCCAAAAGAGGAGATCGCAAGAGCTGCCTCGGTCTTTGAAAGACCGTCCGATAAAAGATACGGAGTGAAGTACCCGAGGTACGCGAAATAGGCAATTCCAAACAGCAGATAGGAAACAGATGCAAGGATGACCGCAGAGTTGAGATTTGCGAGAATCCCCTTTCTGGGTGCCTCCCTGACCTTATACTCGGCGGGCACAAGGGCGGCTATAAGCCCCATGAGAAAGAGTCCGGCAATGCCGGCTAAAACGAAGGGGATATCGAACGTCGTGCTCGTTGAGAAGGCCGCAAATACCATTGGGCTTATGGCCAGCCCCAACATGAAGAAGAAGCCCGCGCTTGCAATCACGGTTGCCCTGTAAGTGACCTTTAACCCTCCAAGAAACGCTGAGATCTCCGGTTGTATCATGCCGACACCAAAGCCGACAAGGAATCTGAAAGCGAGCAGCTCATACCAGTTCCTTGAAAAGCCAGTGAGCGTGCTGAACACTGTTACTATGCCAAGCGATATGAGTATCCCATTGCGCGTGGTTACCTTATCAAAGACAATTCCTCCAACAAGGCTGAATATGGTTATACCGGCCGCAAAGCCAGTGGCCGTTATGCCCAGGAACAAGTTGTTCACTCCAATGTCCTTCATTATGTACGTCCCACCGAAGAAGTACAGGTTGTTGTCGAAGCCAACCAAAAACATGCCAAAGGCCACTAGGAGCGACGTCACTATCAGCCACTTTACGTCTTGTGCTTTTTCTACCGCTGTCTTAGGTTTCATGGTGGTTTTCAACGCCTCTCCATATAAGCATTGCGTAAATTTAGAACAGTTTTAACCACATAAGGGTGTTTAAGTCATTTACTTATAACTCAGGCACACAAATGAACACTTTAACCCAAAGGCGTAGCAACAAGCCAATACATTGACTCTCATGCCTGCCTTAAATGCGAACTACCTCATCCGCCGACAAGAGTAAGACGCACGGCCAACGCCTTAATCGTTCGATCGTGCAGCTTAGCCCTTCAAATGCCCTTTCAATCTGGGCCCATCTTCGATGGCCTGTATCTGCGCAAGCCAATAACAGGGCGCCTGCTCGCTCATCAGCTGCTTTTGCATTAAATTTGCATACAAATTCTAAATCATTTTGAACAACGCTTAACACCCTCGCTGTTATATAACACGGTAATAAAATTGAAGGCAAATACGATAGTTTTAAGTGCGGCGGTTGTAATACTTCTCATCACAACTGCTGCATTTGCGGATATGTACGCAACACAGGGAGCTTCCTATGCAAGCGCCCTGAATAAGGACAAAAACACCATAAGCCTTCTCCAGTCAGAAGTAAGCTCATATCAAAGCGCAGCAGCCCTGAGCACAGCCATGAGCCACTTCAATAACGTGGCAATAGAAAACGTAACCTACATAACGGAGCAATACGCTCCCGACGCCATCCTTCACTGGATCGGAGGCCCGTTAAACGGAAACTACCAGGGGAAGAGCAGCATAGAAGCCACGTGGGACAAGTTCACCTCCGCCTACGAAACCGTTTACTGGTATACCATATCTCCTCCAACCGCGCATCAGATAAACTCCTCGGATTACATCGTTAC
>DAYW01000041.1 GCA_002507085.1 archaeon UBA168
AATTACCTGCTGATCAAACTTCAAGGCCCCGCATCGGCTGCGCTGGACCTGTGGAAGAAGCTAGCTCCAATTTCAAAGAGTGCGGGCATATGGATAGGCGTTGACTGGGAAGGCCCAGATGATGTGCCCAAGAAAGAAATGATAAAGGAAATGGTGGAAATCATGCTGGCCTCAGGGTTTGGACCAGCAACAAAGAACTTAGACGCGTTAAAGCTGATCAGGGAAATAAGGCGTTGATCACATGCGCTTCTACCTCGACACGAACTTTATAATATCTATCAAGGATAGGAACCACCTGACCGCGCTGAAAACCATGGAAAACATCAAAGCAGAGCAGCCAGACGCATACATATCGCGCTACGTTGTCTTTGAGCTCTACGCCGCGCCCTCGCGCAGGAGAAAGCCGAGATTCACTCTGCCAACTTCCTTCTCAAAGAGATTAAGCGTTGAAGAACAAAGTTCAAGCTCGATGAACCCAGGAAGCTGATGCGAGCTTCACTGCGTCCATAACCTCTCACGAAAGTGTAAAAAATCGATCGAAATCGCTTTCGGATAAGCCCTTACCACCATGGGCCCCTTCCCCAGCCCCACAGAGGCCATCCCGCGCTTTGCGCCACGCTGTACTTTCCGTCCGGCTCCTTTTTCAGCAGACCCGCTGACGTCCACCACTCAAGCAGGGGCGCGAGGTAGCTTGAAAGCACGGGAGTTTGAAACTTCGAGCTTATCCAGCTGGCTATCTCCTCTTGGCTTTTCGGACCCTCTTTCAGCGCGTCGTAGACCAGCCAGCCAAGCCCCGCGAATCCTCNNGCCCAAATCCGCCGCGTCCAAAGCCGCCAAATCCTCCATGAAAGCCAGCACCGAATCCCAAGCCGTAGGGCCCAGGGGCAAGGGCCGGGCTCCAGTCGTAAGCCGGCCCGTACCAATTCCAACATCTTCCTCTCGGCATTTTCTTCGTATATCTTATAGTCGATATATTTAAAGATATCGTGAATTCGTATTCAGGACACCACAAGGCTGCTGGCGAACTGCGTGGCTTTTCCAGTTAGCGGCCGCAAATCGGCTAAGAGTAAGGAAAACCGATATAAGCCACAGCGCTACTTAACCGAAACACAAGATGAAAGTCGTGATCCTTTGCACAAATGGCTACGTGGACTCTCCGGGCAGGGCGCAGCAGGTCTGCGTCTACGAGGTGGATGGAGGCACGTACAAGCTGGCCGAGACGTACGCCAACCCCGCGCTCTTTATACAGAGGCCGGCCAACTTAAGCGCAAACGTCCCCCTCCGCAGGGGAGTGAGGGCGCTGAAGGCCATACTGGACAAGGGGGCGGACGCGCTGGTGCTCAGGGAGTTCGGGGAGTACGAGTTCAGGCTTGCCAAGGGCAAGGCCAAGCTTTACGCTTTCGACGGCCTGGCAGAACAAGCGATCTCGATGATCGCCCAGGGGGCTCTTCAGGAGGTCACCGCCCCGACCGAGGTCGGAGGGGGGCCAAGGGGAATGGGCAGAGGCGGCGGAAGAGGTAGAGGTATGGGCATGGGGATGGGCGGTAGAGGACCCTACTGGGGACAGGGCGATTAAGCGCCCAGCCTTTTGCCCCGTTATTTTCTCCTTTGCCTATCCTTTTTTCTTGGCGGTCGCGCGGCGAGCAAACCTGCGGACTAAGCGCGGGCCAGGGGCGATGCGCTTCCTCGAAGCGCTAAAACCGAAGAGATGGGCAGCGGAGCTCGACCGCGACTCCAAGAGCACCAGAAGCCTTTCAACATATCGAAAACCCGCGATCTCACGACTGACCATGCGGTATAAACGCGCAACCAGTTCTAAGGCTTGCTCAAAACTCTGCAAAAAAAGGGCAAAAGCAGGTGAAACCGCGGTGACCCCGGAAAAGGCTTCTCAGCACGCAGCGAAAGCGGCTGCCTTTACGAAAAAACTGCGCGCGAAATTTGGAGGCCCATCGATCGCCGGTATCTCGAGGATTACTTGTTCTGCTGTACTGGTGGTAGGACGTATATCTTGTTGCCAAGTATCGTGTTGTTGGGGATAAGCACGGTAGTGGTGTTATCCATCTTCTTTATCACCGTAAACAAGACAGATACGTCCTCAACGATCCCCTCTTCTCCCAGCAGGTTTACGTGATCACTTATCTTGAAGGGCCGCGCCACGAGGAGGAAAATCCCCGCGACCGCCTGCCCCATTACCTGTTGCGTGGCAAACCCTATCACTATGCCCAAGAAGCCGCCGACGCTCACTCCTGCAAGACCGCCACCTATGGAACCGGCAATAGCGGTTATGAGGGCGCCAATGCCTATGATCAGGAACACGTTCCTGAAAGCCCTTGCCACGTCATGGGTATACTTGATCCTCATGAAATGATAGATGGTGTCCGCGAAGGCCACGATTATCAGGTAACCAAAAGCAAGGGTCAGCCCGACGTTAACGTAAACCTGATAAGGCTTGATGCCGGGAGCCACGTTTATGATGAACCACTGAACGCGGCCATCGCCAAGGCGTACAGAACTATGCATAGGACGAGATAGGTAATTGACCTGAGGTAAGGCTTCCTTAGAGCCGCCGGGGCCTCGCCTTCGCTAGGCTGCGCGCTCTGGTTAGCCACTGCAGCTGGTAGCTACGCCACGTTTTAAGGCTTTTGAGAAGCTCGTTGCAGTATTCCTAGGAGGACCTTCAAGTACATGAAGCTAGCTGCATGAAACTACCGGCGCTTAATGCCGAGACTTACTCGAACCAAGAGCTGCGATAGCTAGCAGCTAACGCAAAAGCGCTCGTTCGAACGCCATACCAAGTGATGCGACAGCGCTTATACACAGGATGGCACCGCCTGACACGCGAAAGCAGCGTTGGAAAAGCGCAAAGGAGATCCCAGATTAGCTAAAATTTTGTTGCCCGGGAATCAATCAATAATGCGCGCTCCTCAAAACGCTTAAAATTCCACTAAAAGAAGGAATTATGCAGAAAAAAGACCCGTTTGAAAAGCCCTTGCTTTATCTCGTCATCCTGGAGTTCGCCATAAGCGTGGCCGCGCTTTCGGTTGGTCGTTTTACCGGCAACAGGTACTTCGATGGAGTCGGGGTTGGACTCATAATCGCCTGGGTCACAGGCGCCATAGCTTACGGCATAACCAAGAGGGGAAAGTCGTACTGGCAACGCCACGAGGCTTGAAAACAGCCGCGAAATTTTCTGGCGCCATGAGCAGTTGTCAAAACCGATTAGCCTAGGCGCCGCCTAAGCTCTTCAGTCGGGGCACCACTCATCGCAGGGTCAGCGCCGCGTTACAACGAATTGGCAGCGCAAGATCACATTGCACAAAGAGCAATCAAGTCTTGAAGCGCCTAATGCAGCTAGTGGGAATTAAAGTGGGATAAAATGCGCCACGAGGCCAAACTGACGAGAAGAGGCACGTGGTCATACCGCGCGGTATACGCGACGCGATCGGGATAAAGCCCGGCGAAAGCCTGCGGGTTTCGCTAGAAAACTAAGATAGTTCTTACAAAGTCCATGAGCGCAGAGGAATTCCTCAAGAAAAGGCGTCGTAAAAGGGGGATCTTCGCTCCCGCCGGCCGACCCGCTATCGCTGAAGATGTGGAAAATCGCTTGATTTACATAGACCCCGACTGCTGGATATGCTGGTTCGACCTGCGCTTTCCCTAGCACGAGGCCGCCTCAAAGATTGCAGAGGGGCATTAAAGGAGGGAATGCCGCAGAGCCCCGTCGCGCTGATTGAGGTCACGCACTACTTTAGAGGCTTCAGGTTCAGGACAGGGCTCAGTACGATGACCTGATGGGCGGGTTACTTGCCCTTTCATCCCTAAAGATTCGTGAGTTCGACTTGCGCTCGCCAGGTTATCTGTGGATCTTCTCGGCAAATGCGCGAGGTTAGGCATTGGGGAAAGGGATGCGGCTATAGCAGCAACCATGAGGGCGGAGGGCGTGAGCAAAACAGCAACCCATGGCAGGGCCTTCAAAGCGGTGCCTGGCCTAACCGTGATAGACCCAATAATACATAAGCCAAAAACGATTCAAAAGCCCGAATGGCATCATGTGCCTTTAAGCAGCTCTTGGGCAGCGAGCTCTTCGGCTGCGCTTGCCTCTTTAGCCCTGCCGTTATTAACGTGCCTCGTGCTCACGCCTCGTGCTCTTGCC
>DAYW01000063.1:0-2854 GCA_002507085.1 archaeon UBA168
CTATGATTAATATGACGCCCAGCGTGAAAAGCACGGCCGTCACTGAGTTCGCCATGCCCGCCCCGCCGCCCTTGAAAACCCGGTTGAAGTAGTACCCCGCAAAGGCCACGGTGGCCATCAGGGGAAACTCCATGAGCATCACGGGAAGCCAGTAGCTAGGTTTTCCGAAGTACACGACGAGCGCGGACATGAGCACGCCGATCGCCGCGTAAACTCCCATGGTGACCATGCACTTGCTCAGGAAGTTCTCGAGCTTTGATATCGGGAGAGTCATGAAAGTTGCAAGGCCGCGTTCTTCCGAGGCGTAAAGGGCGTACGCCAACATGGCCGACGCGAAGGCCATGGGAACCACGTAGCTTCCCCAGAAGACTAGGTAGTCCCTGCTAATGAGGGATCTGCTCGTTACGGCGGTCACGATGGCCATGATAAAGTAAATCGCGGGTATCGCCAGCATGCCAGCCAGCCTCGAGCGAAGGGCCTGCCTGAAGTCGAGCGCGATTATGGCCGCTGCCGGACTGGTCAGCTTGAGCTTGACCTCTCCCTCGAAGGACTTGCCGACGTACTGCTCCGGAGTAAGCAGATAAATCGCCTGCTTGCTGAAGCCGTAAACCGCCAGCACGACGAAGGCGGCGGCGTAAAAAGCAGAGAGAGCCACGCAGGTAGGGCTTATCCAGTAAAGGTTGAGCACTGGAACAAACGCGAGGTAAGAGCTCCAGTGCTGAGCTATGAAAATGGGCACGTCATAAGCAACCCCGGCCAGCAATACCACTGGAATCACGGATCCCGCCCTGAGAAGACCGCTCACCTTACCTCCCACAGATACCCTGCGGAAGCCGTATGAAAGAGCCACGTCCGTTGCAAGGGCAAGCGATATTCCGGATACCGAAGCGACGAGGAAGTTCAGCGCATACGTCACGCCATAAATTGCGCCGCCGAAAATCGGAACCACCAGCGATACCAGTATAGGAGCGTCCACAGACCTCAGTATCGAGACCGCTGAGGTGGCCTGGAGCTCTCCCCGGTCCAATGGAATGGTGCTCAAGAAGTCCCTTATGTGGGGAGATGAGGAAATGGAGAAGCTGATCTGAAAAGCAGACATGAAGACCAGTATGTAAACCCAAAAGAACAGCGTCACCGAAACTCCCGCGAAGTAGGACTTGGCCAGAATTCCTATGGCCATGGTAAGGATCATCATGCCGCCGTACACGGCACTCATCAGGTACTTGTAGAGCTTGGCGTTCCTCGCAAGCCTCGACGCGACCTTCTCCGTCGGCGAAAGTCCGGTCAGCCTTGACGCAGCGTATCCCTGAAACATAAGCTCATCGTAGACCTTTCCCGCTATGTTCCAGATGTCCTTCCACTGCATGCTTCAAGACCCTGACAAAGCGTTTATGAGGCTTTTAACCTCTTCCTCTTCCTCCGTGGCCTTAAGGAACACGTCCTCTAAAGATGCCGCCTTAACTTGGTTTCTCAGCTCTTCCACCGTTCCCTCAGCAACCATCTTGCCCTCGTTTATTATGCCAACCCTAGTGCATATTTTCTCCGCCACGTCCATTATGTGAGTGGAAAATATCACCGATCCCCCTCCTTCCACGTGCATTTTCAGAAGCTCCTTGAAGATACGCACCGATTTCACGTCAAGTCCGTTAAAGGGCTCATCCAGAAGCAGAAGCTTCGGCCTGTGTAGCATTGCAGCTATGACCGCAACCTTCTGCTTGTTTCCCATGGAAAGAGAAGCGATCGGGGTTTTCAGGTACTGGCGCAGCTCGAAAGCCTCCACGAGGGCGTTGAGCCTCGATGGATCCTTAACCCGCCTCACTGAGGCCACAAACTCGAAGAACTCCAACGGGGTCAGGACGTCGAATATGGCCGGGCTTTCTAAGACCGCGCCTATGTAGTTCATCACCTCCTTGGAGGGCGCTTCTTTGCCCATTACCCTTATGGTGCCCTCATCTGCTGGAACCAGCCCCAGTATGGCCTTTATGGTAGATGACTTTCCGGCACCGTTGGGGCCCAGAAGGCCATATATTTCTCCTGTCTTAACGGAAAACGTGAGGTGGTCAACCGCGACTTTTTCGCCATACCTCACAACTAGCGAAGTGACCTGCAGCGGATCGGCGCTCTGCATGAGATCCATTGTCGGAGGCTTTTAAAGGTAGGCACAGTGAGTGAGGAACGGCAAGGCTTTTAACTAACTCCGCTGAATTTGGCCATGAGCTACGACAATGAAAAAGCTCTGAATTACTTGCTGGACTTCTTGAAGAAACCATCGGTCTCCGCCACCGGAGAGGGCGTAGGTGAGGCTGCCGAGGCCCTGGCGTCGCTTATGGATAGCCTGGGCTTCAAGGGCAGGGTGGACAAGACGTCAGGTAACCCCGTCGTCAGAGGAGAGGTTGACGTGGGAGCAAAAAGGACCATCCTCATGTACAACCATTATGACGTTCAGCCGGTCGATCCCGAATCAGAGTGGAGGTTTCCCCCTTTTTCGGCCACCATAGCTGATGGCAAGGTTTTCGCAAGGGGAGCATCCGACAACAAGGGGACGCTCATGGCAAGGCTCTTTGGCGTGAAGAAGACCGTTGACGAAGGCAAGCTGGGAGTCAACGTTAAGTTCCTCTTCGAGGGCGAGGAAGAAATCGGCAGCCCTCATCTTGCGGATTACGCGAGAGGCGTTGCAGGAGAGCTTAAATCCGATGGAGTCCTCATGGAAGGCAGCGGATTGGACGCAAGGGGCAGGCCCCAGATCATACTTGGAGTCAAGGGCATACTTTACGTTCAAATTGACGCAAGGGGCGGCTCCAGAGACATACATTCATCGATGGCATCGGTGGTGGAGAACCCGGCGATCCAGCTC
>DAYW01000063.1:2886-3070 GCA_002507085.1 archaeon UBA168
GGCTTTTATGATGACGTGGAGAAGCCTGATCCTTCTTTCGATGAGCTCTTGTCCAAGCTTGACCAAGACCCAGACGAGCTCATGCAAAGCCTTGGAGTTAACAAGCTCAAGTTCAACGATAAGAAATCGCTGCTCCACGCGCTCTACGCGGAACCCACGTTTAACGTTGACGGCTTTATTTCCG
>DAYW01000031.1:0-5517 GCA_002507085.1 archaeon UBA168
TTCAACTAAAGGATGCAGCCCCTCCACAGGGAAAGAGCTTCCACGGCTATATGCATTTCTAGTATACTTTCACCATGGGCTCCCAAAACCTATTAAACGCATAAACCCTTGCTTCGGAAATGCCACGATTTCCGATGGAGCCATCGCTTTAAGGCCTAACGCCATGAGGGAAGTGGCTACACTTTCGGGGGATAAAATTTAATGGCAAAGCAGAGACTTAGTCCGTGGCCTCCCAGACTTCCTCTGATGAAGGTGTTCATGCTGAAGGATACGTCGGCGCGCAAGTCGGCGGTAGCATATTGATAAGGCCTGAGGTATTTGATCAGTCTTTCGTCCCCCTCAGGCTTCTGGGAAGAGAGGAGTACCTGGGCCGGCTGGTAAAGAGTTGGAAATCGCGGGAAGACGAAGACTACCAGCGCTCTTTCAGGTTGCTTCTCACTGGCTCAGCTGGTGTGGGAAAAACCGCGCTTTCTCTCCTCTTCAGCAGGCATCTTAGCGTTAGGTCAAAAGTTGAAGGTAGCAGGCGCGTGATAACCGCCAACATCGACCTGGCAAACGATAGGAGCCCCTATTCTATAATTAAGGACGTTTACAGGCAGGTGATCGTGTTCGGCGGCAACCGGCTGGCCTCGAGAAAAAACATGCAGGCCGAGCTCATAAGGTACCTCGAGGAAACCAGCTCGCAGGTCCTAATTCACGTGGAGCATGGCGAGGCATTTTTCAGCGCGCCCTTGGCAAAGTCACGGAGCTTCAACGATCTGATAGAGGATATTTTCGGTCCCTCAGATGGTCCCGGGGCGAACTTCAACATGATAATCAACAGCAGGGCCCCTCTCCTAAGGGATTCAGATTACATGATGTCGCTACAGCTTCCTCCTTACACCCGTGAGGAAACCGTTAAGATACTCGCGCACAGGTGCGAACAGGGAGTAAGGCCGGGAACGTACGACGAAGCCATCATCGACAAAGTCGCGGAATACGGGGCTGGGAACCTCAAGAAATCCATAACGCTGCTTGGAGAGATATTTAGGCATGCCGAAAGGTCCAAGCTTGAAAGGGTCGACCTCAACTTTGCAGAAAACGTGATATCTACGGCAAACGTGGCCTATCATAACACTTTGAACAACATTTCCAAGCACGAAAAGCTGTTCCTTTTGGCCGTCGCCAAGGCCATAAAGGTCAGAGGGGAAAAGATCACTTCAACAAGCGAGGCGGAGAACATGTACAAGGTCCTCTGCAACCGCTACAACGAGGTACCGAAACGTCACACGACTGTGTGGGGGACTATGAACTCTCTAGCTTCCATAGGCCTCATAAACAAGGCAAAGAGCGGAAAAGGAAGGCGCGGAAAGACCACCATAATCTCTCTCAAGGATATCCAACCGGACGAGATAATAGGTGAGGTAGAAAAGCTGTTGTCCCCCGTCGGACAACGGAACCGATAAACTTTTTTTCCTTAGCCAGCGTTATAATGGCCGCGGTGGTGTAAGGGTAACACGTCGGCCTGTGGAGCCGACTTTCTGGGTTCGAGTCCCAGTCGCGGCCCTTTTCTTCCATGCGAGACCGCTTACCTTTGCCAAGAAAGCGTCCATCTGTATCTGGTCATCGCCGCCTTCTATTATCCTGAACTCGGCGTCACCTAGGGCTTCAAGTATCTGAGCCTTAAGTTCCTCGCCAAGCTGCATCCTTATCAACGAGTCGTGTATTTGTCTCGCCANNACAAGCCCTGTGAGGCCATCCAGTCCCTTAGCCTTGACCTCGCCTTTAAGAACTCGCCGGCTATGGCCAGCTTAAGCGCGTCCGACGCACCTCCCGACTCCAGAGCCCCCACAACCTGCTTGACTTGCTCGACACCTATTTTCTGCGAAACCGCGGCCGCCTGAAGTATGTTTATTCCTTTCCTCATGTCGCCCTCGGCAAAATCGTAGATGAGCTTAGCAGCCTCCTGATCAAGCTCCTTTCCTTCCTTTTTTGCTATCTCAACTAGCCGGGCCTCAAAGGCGCCCTCCGGAATAGAACCGAACCTGAATATGGCGCAGCGCGACTGTATGGGCTCAATTATCTTGCTTGAGTAATTGCCGATGAGTATGAACCTGCAAGACGCGGAGTACAGCTCCATGGTGCGCCTGAGCGCCTCTTGTGCATCGGTGGTCATGTTATCGGCCTCGTCAAGTATCATGACCTTAAACGGGATCTCCCCAAGAGAAACGGAGCGAGCGAACTCCTTAACGCGGTCCTGTATTACCTTTATCCCCCTTTCATCGCTCGCGTTCATCTCCAAGGTGTTCTCGCGAACGGAGTCACCGAAAAGCTCATTTATCAAGCAAAGCGCTGCTGTTGTCTTCCCCGTCCCAGGAGGACCCACAAAAAGGCAGTGCGGCATGTTCTTTTCCTTAACAAACATCTGAAGGCGCCTGACTGTCTCTTCCTGATCTACCATATCGGCAAGCTTCCGCGGCCTGTACTTCTCCACCCATAGACCTTCGCTCATACTTCTTCCTCCTCCCCACGTAATTAACCTTTCCAGGGCTTGGCTCAAAGATCTCGCCGTCTCTCAGGAAGGACCTGTAAAGCCTCTCGAACTCGGCCTCTCCCATCCCCTTTTCGGCCAACTCCTCTTTGAACTTTTCAAGATCGACATCCTCGCCCTTGCTCTGGTCCAGCATTTCCTCAAGCGTCTTCAAGAACAGAGATGCCCTGTTCTGCTGGGTGTGCGTCATGCCAGTGGTCACAGGACCTATGTCTGGCATGCCGGTTTCGGGATCGATGCCGACCTGGCTCAGGTACATCTTGGTCAGGTTTATGGCCTCTTGAGCATCCTCAACCGTCGCCACGTCCCTGAGCCTAAGCCGGGCTTCGGCCTTTGTAAGCCTTATCAGCCCCTCAAGCTGCCTTGGGGTTATGGCCACAGGAGAGTCGGACGAAACGCTCCTCTCCCTCATCTTAAGGAAGAACTCCTGCAACGCGTTTGCGGCCTCCTCGCTTAAGGTGGGTGCAACGTACCTCCTTGCATAGCTTATGTATTTCCTCAGAAGCTGGGGCGCTATGGCTGGCTTTTGCTCGGTCACCATGTGAACCTTGAGTATGTGATCTGAGAGCATCTTATCCGTAAGGGAGTCAGGCTTGTCCTTTATTATGTATATGAGGTCAAAACGCGATAAGATCGTCACCGGCAGGTTCACGTTATCTCCTACTGTTCTGTCATCCATGTAACGCCCAAGCTTGGGGTTTGCGGCCGCTATCACCGAAGCCCTCGTGTTTAAAGAGGCAACTATGCCCGCCTTGGCTATTGAAGTCACCTGCTGCTCCATCGCCTGATGTATGGCCACCCTATCGTTCTCATCCATCTTGTCAACCTCATCTAGGCAGGCTATTCCGCCGTCAGCTAGGACCATGGCCCCAGCTTCAAGCATGAACTCACCCTTTTGGTCTTTGACCACGGCCGCCGTTAGCCCAGCAGCGCTGCTTCCCTTTCCCGACGTGTATATACCCCTTGGGGCCAGCTTCGCAGCGAACTGGAGAAGCTGGCTCTTTCCCACACCCGGATCGCCTATTAGCAATATGTGAATATCTCCCCTTATTCTTGTGCCGTCTGGGGCATAAACTGGCTGAGAGCCAAACATCGATAGAGCTATGGCCTCCTTGACGTAGCCCAGGCCGTATATCTGAGGGGCAATGGACGATAGTATCCTTTCTTTTATGTCCGGAAGGGCCGCAAGCTCCTTTATGCGCTTTACGTCCTCATCGGTTATCTGGACTTCCTCGAAGCCCTTATCCACAACCTCTATGTAGTTGGCCACGAAGTAAGTGTCCAGTATGCGGTCCTGAGGGTCCGTGGGGCTTGGCTCTCCCTCCAGCACGCCCACTATGTCAACTCTATCGCCAGGTCTAGCCACGTCGACCACGTCATCAAACAGTTCCACGTCAACGTATGTGGGCAACTGACCTGGTGGAACCTCCTCTTGCTCTTCCTGAACCCTTATCCTCTGCCTGTCCACAAGAACGCTCTCCTTCAGAAGGAACCTAAAACGCGTTATGCCGGTTTGGTGGCTAGGGCATGAGGGGTTAGGACAGACTGCAGGCGGCCTCATGCGCCTTCCCTCTGTTATCTCGACAGTTGTCCCGCAGCTCATGCACTGATAAACGGCCTTCTGGACGTAAGGTGAAACCCTTGACGCCCTGACGACCACGCCCTTGAACTCAACAAGCTTCCCAAGGACGTCACTCCTCAGGCGCCGCATCGGCGTCTTTTCAGGTAAGTCTTTGAACCTGACTTTGAGCGTTCTTAGCGCGCTGGCGTAGTCAGGGCTCTCAACAGCCAGCAGATTTGTTGCGGCCGCATCAAGCTCCTCGGCATGAGCATCGTACTCCGATGTTATGACGGACGCTAACGAACGATCAAACGCCACGAGGTCCTTAAATTCGACCACAAGGCTCTTAGACTTGTTTGCCACAACGCTTCTGACTAGATCCCTGTACTTTTCCACGTTTTTCTGCGGGTCCTTTGCGTCGGGCTCGGAGAACTCCCTCAGAAAGCTGCCGAACGCCTCTTCGACATCTATTTGCTGCTGTTTTTCAGCCAACCCTATCACCTCCCTCAACAGGCGAGATCCCTGAGAGCACCAGCACAAGGAACTCCTGCCAGCTGTCAACGCACCTCTTAAGGTCGTCGTAGAACTTCCGCTCCTCAGCGGTCATCGAGTCATAAAACTCGGCATCATCCCTTCCCGTTAAGGCCGCTTCCATGATCTTCCTCTTGCGAACCGATAGGAGCTCGCTTATTGAAGCTCTCAGCTCTTTTTCGCCTCCCCTCGTCATGCTGTCCGAAGCCCTTGAGTAGAAAAGCGGATCTATCTTTTTCAGGTTCCTGGCATCGTTTTCCTCCTTCCATGCGCTGAGTGCCACGTCCTTGGGCGACAAAACCTCTTCGTGAACCTCCAAAAGCCCGCCCAGCTCACGGGCTGCCCACCTTTTCATGGCAGTCCTCTTTCCTTCCTCCAGCACAACCGATTCGCCGCTGGAGAGGCTGAAGGTTCCGCTCTTCTTGGGCGTAACCTCCACGTCCTCCATGAGGTATTGCGCCCAGCTAAGGGAAGAAACCCCCATGTACCGGTTTTCCATATAAAAAAGAGATGCGGTGGCATAAAAGGGATTTCGCGAAAACAAAAAATCACTTATCGTATAGGTGGCATGCGACCTTATGCCCTTGTACGTCTACCAAGGGGGGCTCCTGCACCTTGCACTTATCCATCGCGAAGGGGCAACGCGGATTAAACCTGCACCCCGAAGGTGGGTTAAGCAAGCTTGGAGCCTCTCCGCTCATGGGCTCCAGCTTGGCGCCGGGTTCAAGATGCGGTACTGACTTGAGCAGAAGCTTCGTGTACGGGTGGAGCGGGTTTTCGAACACCTCCTCGGTCTTACCTGTTTCAACGATTTTTCCTGCGTACATAACATATATGTAATCCGATATGTACCGCGCAACCATCATGTTATGAGTTATGAAGAGGTAGGTGTACC
>DAYW01000031.1:5545-9826 GCA_002507085.1 archaeon UBA168
AGCGCCGAGGTGGGCTCGTCGAGCACTATGAACTCCGGATTCGCGGCCATGGCACGGGCTACCGCAACCCTTTGCCTTTGGCCTCCGGAAAGATCTCTAGCCTTCCTGTAGTATATGTCATCGTAGTTGAGGCCTACGGCAGAGAGCACCTCCCTAACCTTTTTCTCTCTTTCCTGCGATTTGGCCTTTACCAAAGGTTCCTCAACGATCTCCCTTATCGACATCCTGGGGTCAAGGCTCTCATACGGGTTCTGGAAAACGATCTGAACCTTCTTGCGTATCTGAGGTAACGTCTGCTTGCTCAGGGCTAGGTCGCCGTAGTAAATTGTGCCTGACGTTGGGGTCTCCAAGGTGGCCAGCATTCTGCCTATGGTAGTTTTGCCGGAGCCGCTCTCCCCCACGAGAGCTGTCGTGAGCCCCTTTCTCAGCGTCACGTCCACGTGATCCACAGCCCTTACGTAGCTCTCCTTCTTCCCGGTTAGCCTCTCCAGCAGTCCGACCTTCTCCGCCGGGAAGTACTTCGTAAGGTCCACAGCGCGTACCATGTACTCCTCCGTTGCCTCTTCCCTTTCAACGCTTGTCATATAGGAAACACCTCACCTTTCTATCTTCAACTTGGTAAACCTGCGGTTCTTCCTTGTAACACCTGTCAAACGCATACGGGCACCTGTCGGAAAACCTGCACCCGCTCGGCAGGTCGAAGAACGACGGAGGCAGCCCCTTCAGCGAGAAGAGCTTGCCCTCTTTGTAGTTCCCAGATGGGAAGCTCTTGAGCAGCCCCTGCGTATAGGGGTGCAAGGGCTTCTTCACGGCGTCCGCCATGTCTCCCTGCTCCATTATCCTCCCGGCATAGAGTATGATGACATTATCGGATACCGCGGTGGCGACGGCCAGATCATGGGTTATGAAAAGCAGGGTCATGCCATAGCTCTCCTGAAGCTCCCTGAGCAAGGCTATGACCTGTGCCTGTATGCTTACGTCTAAGGCAGACGTTGGCTCATCGGCTATTATCACCTTTGGCTCCAAAAGCAGCCCCATAGCAATGACAACCCTTTGGATTTGCCCTCCTGACAGCTGATAGGGGTACTTGCTCATCACAAGATCAGGGTCCGGGAGCTTAACATCGCTCAGCCTCTTCAACACCTCCTTTCTCGCGGCCGCAAAATCGAAGGCCTCTCCCCTCCTTTCATATCTGACCTGTAGGGCCTCAAGCAACTGGTCTCCAACCCGCTTCACCGGGTTGAGTCTGCTAAACGGGTCCTGCATTATCATGAACACTCCCGTACCCCTGACCTCTCTCATCTTCTTCGATGGCAACTTCATGAGGTCGTCTCCGTAGTACTTGATGCTTCCCTGCACTATTGAAGTCGGCGGCAGCAGGCGCGTAATGGCGAAGCCCAGCGTTGACTTGCCGGAGCCGCTCTCCCCCACTATGCCTGTGGTCTTTGACTCCGGGAAATCGGCATCCAGAGAGTCAAGCACCTTGACCTTCCCAAGAGGCGTTCTGTAGTAAACCGATAGATCCCTTATCTCTATGGCGTTCAATCCACAACCCTCCCCGATATCACATCTTGGAAGCTGTCACCGAAGAGTATGAAGCCTATAACCACGAGAAGTATCGTAAGGCTTGGGAAGAACGTGTACCACCATGCCCTGGGGAAGAAGCTCAGTCCGTCGGATGCCATGGACCCCCACTCGGGATAGGGGGGCTGAACCCCTATTCCCAGGAACGCAAGCGTCGAGTAAGTCAGTATAACTGTGCCAAAGTCAAGAGCCATGTAAGCTATTATGGGGTCGATGGCGTTCATGAAGATGTGCTTGAACAGCACCTTGAACTCACTGACTCCAAAAAGCCGAGAGATCTCCACGAATCCCCTGTACTTAAGGGTCAGCGTCTGTCCCCTGAAGAGCCTGGCGTAAACCGGCCACCATATTATGGTCAGCGATATGAGCACGGAGTTAAAGCCGGGGCCTATGAGTATGCTGAGCGCTATGGCCAGTATGAGCCCGGGAATGGCAAGAAAGGCATCGGTAACCCTCATGAGTATCTCATCTGTCCACCCGCCGTAGTAGCCAGCGGCAATCCCGAGCAACCCTCCCACAATCACAGCAGAAACGACAACAACAAAGGCAGCCATGGCATCCTTTGGAGCTGCGTACATCAGCCTCGAGAGTATGTCTTGTCCTTCAAAGTTCGTGCCAAGAGGATACTTGAGCGATGGAGGCAACAGGCTCGTTGCTATGTTTGGAGAAGCTATGGGATCGTGCGGAAGCAGCGCCCAGCCCAGCCAGGGCTTCCTCAGGTAATCCCCTATGAGTTGAAGAGAGCCCTCTATCACGGACCAGACCACAAACACGGCTATTATCGTCATTCCAACTACGGCTTCTTTCTTGTGCCTTAGGTAGTAGAACGTTGAGAGGTTCTGGGAGCTTCTGTTGGCTGAAGCCTCGGCATCGATGTTGCCCCTGAAGCCAAGCGCCTTCTTTATTATGTCCAGTGCCTTCAATTTCATCGCCTCACTCCAGCTTCACCCTCGGGTCGACCACCGCGTAGAGAAGGTCGGCCGCAAAGTTCGCTATTATCACCGATATTCCCACTATTATTGTGGTAGCTATTATCGCCACGTAGTCCATGCTCGTGACGGATTGGTAGAGGAAGAAGCCCATGCCCTTGTACAGGAAGACGTCCTCTATGACCACGGCCCCAGATACGGCAAAGCCAAACTGGATGGCCGTCAGCGTCACTATTGGGATGAGAGCGTTCCTGAAAACGGTCCCAAAGAACTCCTTCCCACCGCTTAGCCCCTTCATGTACGCGAGCTTGACGTAGTCTTTGTCGAAAACCTCCACCGCGCTGCTCCTCATGATCCTTGTCGTTAGGCCAAAACCCGCTATGGCTATCGCGAGCACTGGAAGAACCATGTGCGTCAGCAACGAGTCAAAGTAGGGCCAGTCGCCCTCGATCGCGGCATCTATTAGTGGATATCCAGTTATTGGCTTCGGAGGCACCAGAACGGGGTTGGCCATGTTCAGCGCTGGGAGGACCTTTAGGTCGTAGGCAAAGGCAAACTGCATCAACGTAGCCAGTAGGAAAACAGGGGCAGCCCACGCTATGAGGTAAAGGACCTTTATTATCCAGTCCGGCACCCCTCCCCTGTACATCGCTGCGACGCCGCCCGCAAACACTCCTATGACCACTTGTAGTGCGGTCGCTATTAGAACAAACTCAAGGGTTATGGGTATGAACTTGTCGAGCAACTGCATCTCCGGGACCTTGTACAGGCTGTCGAGCCCGAAGTTCCCAGTGAAGACGTCGATCACATATCTGAAGAACTGAACGTAAAGGGGCTGATTTAGCCCATACCTTTCGATAACCGAGTTGAGCTCGGCCGTTGTGTAGTGCTGACTTCCTATGTAGACCTTGGCCATGGCCTGAGGCGTTGGAAGAATTACGTGTATCAGAACGAACACGAGAAGCACGAGAAGCACCAAGGTAACCAACGCGTTGATGATTCTCCTAATCAGGAAAAAAATGAAGTTAGACTGCATGCTTTTCATTGCCTCCTACGATGTTGTCACGTTGTACGTTATGGTGTAGTTAGAGTAGTACATGGTGTTGTACCTGTACCCAACGAACGGGTTGTAGACTACACCATGCAGGTAGGGCTGCTGGAACCAGTACGTGTATCCCTCTGGGAGCCATAGGTAAGGTGCCTGGCCGTAGATTATGCTGTAGGCTTGGGCCACTCCCTGCTGCTGCTCCGTCTTGCTGGTTTCCCATGGCAGAGTGTTGTAAAGCTCGTTGAGCTGCGTGTTGTTCATCCACGCCAGGTTGCCAGCCAGGCCGCCGTACTCAGGGCTGGTCTGAACCATGAGCTGCTGGTATACGGAGTCAGGCCAGTCCGGGAACCACCCAAGCATCACAAGCGCCGGGGTTCCGCTTGCAGTGGTCCAGGTGTCGGTTACAGATGCCTCGACCGGGTAGAGCGAGACGCTGAGGCCTATCTGCGACAGGTCCTTCTGTATTATCTCGAACTCCGTCTCCTCAGTTGGTGTTACCGGCGTGAGCGTGTATATGGTAAGCGGCTGAAGCGCCTTGCCATTGGCGTTGCCCAAAGTGGAGCCGTTCGGCAAAGTAACGTAGAAGTCTCCCTGCTCTCCTGCCTGGTTAAGGTACTGCTCAGCCAACGTAATGTTGTAGGAGTACGGCTTGTAGTTCTCAGGGTCGTAGAAGGGCATGCCAGGCGATATGGGACCCACGTACATCGCACCGTACGCGGT
>DAYW01000031.1:9877-10171 GCA_002507085.1 archaeon UBA168
GAAGTCTGTTATGTTGGTCGGGAACACCTGGTTGTTGAGCGCTATGTAACCAACCCCTGGCGTCAGCCCCCTGTTGTTTATTATGGCGCTAAACGGAACCTCATGCGCGTACTGGTAGCCGTCGTATATGTCGCCGAAGTAGGGAATTGATACAAAGCTCAGCTGAGCCTGGTTTGTGTCGAACTCCTCAAGCCTGTCGGAGTGAGAGGCACCGTATTCAATGATGACGTTCTGGATCTTGGCCGGGGCTATGACAGAGGGTATGTTTGATGCCTTGGCTGCCCAGTAGTTGGG
>DAYW01000056.1:0-2529 GCA_002507085.1 archaeon UBA168
GCATCTCTTGAAGCCTTCAAGAAGGTCGTTGGAGGAGAGGCAGATTGATGGTCTACTTCTTAAATGATGAGGAGACGTTCATGGAAGCCGCTTCAAAGTCCTCGGCGTCTTACGTGATGGTAACCATTTACGGAAAAAAGGTGGCGATAGCGTGGCCCGACGAGGAAGCGCCACGGCTTTCCCGCGCAGGGAGCTGCCTCAGCATAAGGAGGCCCTACGCGCTTTCCTCAAGGGACTTCAAGGCGGAGGACACGGTCGTGCGCGTTGGGGACGTCGAGATCGGACCTAGGGGCCTAACGGTGGCCGCTGGCCCCTGCTCTGTGGAGGACGAGGAAGAGCTCGTGGAGCTTGGGGCGAGCCTAAAGCGCATGGGCGCGGACATGCTCAGGGGTGGGGCCTTCAAGCCCAGGACCAGCCCCTACAGCTTCCTGGGCATGGGCGAGAACGCGCTGAAGGCGCTCCAAAGGGTGAGGGATGAGCTCGGGCTTCCGGTGGTAAGCGAGGTGCTGGACGCGGGAAGCCTCCCGCTTTACAAAAACGTTGACATGCTACAAGTTGGCACCAGAAATGCGCAGAACTTTCCTCTTCTGCAGGCCCTTGGAGACTTCAACAAGCCCGTGCTGCTGAAAAGGGGGATGAGCAATACCGTGGAGGAATGGCTCGCCGCGGCCGAGTACGTGCTGTCCCGGGGAAACGGTAACGTCGTGCTGTGCGAGAGGGGGATAAGGGCGCCTGGGTCTTCCACCCGCTTCTCGCTTGACGTTGGGGGGATACNNCTTCCCATATGCGCGGATCCGAGCCACTCAGCCGGCGAAAGGGACCTGGTGGAGCCGCTCGCACTTGCGGCCGTGGCCGCAGGAGCGCAAATGCTGCTCATAGAGGTCCATCCCCATCCCGAGTCCGCGCTCAGCGACGGGGATCAGCAGATAACACCAGATGCCTTTGGTTCGCTTTTGAGCAAGGCAAGGGCGCTCTGGCAGCTGGTTACGCGCGTGGAGGTCAGGGAGAGAGATGAGCTGGAAAGCCGAGTACGAAACCCGGTTCGGAAGGACGAGGGTGGAGGTGGGAGAGGGGACGCTTCCCTCCCTTTCATCCTTGGAGGGAAGGAAGGCGTTGATCGCGCCGGCCGCGCTCAAGGGCGAGGCGCAGGCCCTATCGCGGGAGCTCCAAGCATCGCTTTACCTTCTTCCAGACGGCGAGAAAGCAAAGAGCGTGAGGGAAGCCATGTCGATGCTGAGGTGGCTTTCAAGAGAGGGCTTCACCAGGCAGGACTGGATCATAGCCTTTGGAGGCGGGACGGTAAGCGATGTTGCCGGCTTCGTATCNNGATCTACATGAGGGGCACAAAGCTTGCGGTGGCGCCAACAACGCTTCTGGCTGCCGTTGACGCGTCCATAGGAGGCAAGAACGCGGTGAACTTCGCGGGGGTAAAGAACCTCGTGGGAACGATCAGGCAGCCCTCCCTTACGATCGTGGACATGGCTTTCTTGAGAAGGCTCCCTCAGCAAGAGCTCGTGAACGGCATGGCTGAGGTGATAAAGTACGCCCTTTCGCTGGACGGCGGGCTTTTCGACTACCTGAAGAAAGGAAGGGACGAGGTGCTTTCCAAGGGAAGCGCTCTTAACGAGGTCGTAGCGAGGAGCATACAGCTGAAGATGTCGGTCGTTGTTAAGGACGAGCTGGACGAGCTCGGGATAAGGGCTGTGCTGAACGTTGGGCACACGTTTGGGCACGCCCTTGAGGCAGGCAGCGGCTTCTCCATACCCCACGGGCTGGCGATTGCCGCCGGCATGTCCATGGAATGCGATGTGGGCAGAAGGCTTGGCGTGACGTCTGAAGATGCCTTGGATTCGGCGCGGCAGCTCCTCCTTGACTATGGCCTGCCAACGACGTTCAAGGAGGCCTTGGCGTTCTCAAAGGGCTTTAGGCCTCGGGCAGCGCTGAGGGCGCTTTCAGATGACAAGAAGATGAGGAGCGACGGAAAAATGCTCTTACCCCTCATTGCCGAAGTAGGGAAGTGGCGCGCGGTAACCCCTTCCATAGGAGAGGTGAGGAAGGCGCTTCGCGAGGAGATGGCCTCATGACCCTCAGGTTTGGGCTTGTTGGGGAGGACCTGTCGCGCTCGCCTTCCAAGGCGATACACGGGTACGTGTTTGAAAGGCTAGGGCTTGACGCTGATTACGGTCTCTTCCAGGTAAGCAGAGAGGAGGCCAAGGATAAGATACCGGAGCTTTTGCAAAAGCTTGACGGATTAAACGTTACCATGCCGTACAAGGAGGAAGTGGCGTCCCTGCTTTACGCGAAGGGAAGCCTAAGCGATGAAGCCATGAGGGCTTTTTCTGTTAACACGGTGTGGCGGCACAGGGGCTACAACACGGACTACGTTGCCATAAAGAGGATACTGCAGCGCCTGAGCTTGCGGCCTGGAAGCAGGTGCCTTTTGATTGGCGCCGGAGGCGCGGCTAGGGCAGCGGCGCTGGCGCTGGGTGAGCTCGGGTTCAGGGTGAGCGTGACAAACAGAAGCGCGGA
>DAYW01000056.1:2548-3148 GCA_002507085.1 archaeon UBA168
TTCAAGGCCTTTGACGGCGAGGAGCTCGTCGTGAACGCGGCGCCCCCAGAGCCCCCTCTGGGCTTTAGGCCTAAGGCCTACGTGGACTTCTCGTACGTAAGGCCCGCGAGGCTCGGAAGACAGGTAAACGTGGGAGGAGATGAGATACTCGTCGCTCAGGCGTTGGAGGCGGACTCCATATGGCTTGGGAGTGAGGTGAAAAAGGTAAGCGAGGAGGAGGTGCTGAGCGTTGTCAGGCAATTCCTTTGGAAAGGCCATTAGGATCACCACATTTGGCGAGAGCCACGGGCCCGAGGTGGGTGCTGTGATCGACGGCCTTCCGGCTGGCCTTCCCATATCCGAGGACGACGTGCGCTTTGAGCTCTCTTTCAGGAGGCCAGGACGCCGGTACGTTTCCGCGAGGATGGAGGCAGACGAGCCGAAAATAGTGAGCGGCACGTTCAACGGCGTAACCACGGGCATGCCGTTGGCCATAGTCATCGAGAACAGGGACGCTCAGCCCCAGCATTACGAGGAGGTCAGGTACAAGCCCAGGCCAGGACATGCCGATCTTCCCTACATAAGGAAGTACGGATACGAAAACTGGGACTACAGGGGAGG
>DAYW01000013.1:0-129 GCA_002507085.1 archaeon UBA168
CCCAGGATCCAAGTTTCCATGCCCCGAACACGAGGACTTCACCTCCGATCCGCTTATTGTCCACGAGCTGGCCCACCAGTGGTTTGGAGACCTAGAGACGGCCGAGAGCTGGTCTGAGATTTGGCTGAA
>DAYW01000013.1:139-5060 GCA_002507085.1 archaeon UBA168
GAGTCTTTCGCCACACTCATGGAGGCGCTTTACGAAAGGCATGCCCATGGTGAAGATGAGTTCGAGTACTCGCTTCACAGATGTCTGTCAGCTTACCTTTCAGAGTATAGGGAAAAGTACGCAAGGCCCATAGTGTTCAACATTTACGATGATCCGTGGGAGCTCTTCGACCGCCACTCTTACGAGAAAGGCTGCCTTGTTCTTTGGCACTTGGCCAACCTCATCGGTGAGGACGCCTTTAAAAAGACCCTGCACGAGTTCCTCACGCAGCGCTCCTTCAAGCCAGCGTCAACAATAAACCTCCAGTGGATAGCCGAGGAGGTTTCAAGGAAAGAGCTTGACTGGTTCTTCTACCAGTTTGTCTATTCGGCAGGTCACCCACAAATATCGTACTCATGGGACTACGACAGCTCGCTTCACATGCTAAAGATATCGGTAGACCAGGTGCAACCAAGCGATTCCTATTCCACTTACACGTTAAATATGGAGGTACTTGTAGCTACGGACAAGGCAGAGATGGTTATTCCATTCACGCTGGACAAGAAGTCCACCGGCATCTACGTAAAGCTGGAGAAGCCCCCGAAGTTCGTGTGCATAGATCCAAGCGGCAAGCTGTTCTTGCAGAGGAAGCCAAGAAAAAAGCTCGAGGAAGCCATACGCCAAGCCTCTTACAGGACGGTAACCGCAAGGCTTGAAGCCATTGATGCATTGAAAGACGATGGCAGCAACAGGGCCGTCGAAGCACTCTCCAACGTGATAAAAGGGGATGCTTTCTGGGGATGCAGGGCAGAGGCCGCTAAGGCCTTGGGGGAAATAGGATCAGATGCCGCGCTCCATGCCCTGCTTGACGCCTTAGAGATCGAGCAACACCCAAGAGTGAGAACGGCCATCGCGGAGGCCCTAGGAAAGCACGGCCCCAACGATGAGGCCGCTAAGGCCCTTTCTTCCATTCTAACGAACGAAAACGAGGGATATTACACAAGGGGAAGCGCCGCCGCAGCGCTGGGCACGGCAGGAGGACAGGCCTACGAAGAAGAGCTGATCAACGCGCTGAACTACGGAGGACACAACTACTCCATAACGATTGGGGCAATTGACGGTCTTTCTAGGATAAGGGGAAAAAGCGCTCTCGACGCGATAGTTAAGCTGACATCATCGGATGCAGATGAGGCGGTAAAAAGCGCTGCCACACGCGCGTTGGGTGCTTTCCCAGACGAAACGAAGGCAACGGAAAAGCTGAAGGAGCTCATTAAGGATCGCTCGCTCAGGGTTAGAAGGGCGGCAATTGAGGCAATAGAGCGGAGCATGAACCCAGCGCTGATCGGCGTTTTAGAGGAAGCCAGCATTCGTGACCCAGAGGCCAGGATAAGGCGTGCGGCAAAAGACGCGCTAAGAAAAATAAAGGAAAACACAAAGGGAACGCCGAAGGAGCTTCGCGATGATCTGGAGAAGATAAAGGCTCAAGAGAGACAACTTGATGAACGCATAAGCAAGCTGGAAAGCCTTCGCTAAAATTTTATGAATGGCTTTTTTGAACGGAATGCGCTTTCCCTAAGCGCGGAGCGCGATGAGCATAATCCAGATCGCTACACTTAAATGCATGCAAAACAAAGGTAGCGGAGACGATGCAAAGCCAACCGATAATCGGCTCAAGAGAGATCAAGTAGGGCTTTGGCACGGCATATTTCAAAGCTTCAGCCATGTTGCTCCCGCTGCGGAGGTCGCAATTCTCATAACTGGGACAGCCATCGCTTCAGGCGGATCAACCCCACTTGTATTCATAGTTGCACCAATCATAGTTTTGCTTTGGCTTAACACCAACTACCAATTTTCCAAAAGCATAGCAAGCTCCGGAGGGTACTCCGCTTTCGCAAGGGCCGGACTCGGTGAAGTAGCGGGTAACGTCACGGGATGGCTCTTCTTCTTCAATGAGTTTCTCACGTACACGGGCTTCGCGTTGCTGTCCTTCGCAGCCTTCATCTACCTTCTGTTTCCATCCCTCTCGGGAATTCCCTATTCATGGATCGCGCTGGCCCTGGTGCCTCTAGCTTTCACGACGATCCTCGTTTATAGGGGAATAAGGGTCTCGCTAAACTACGCAGTCTACACGGGATTCATAGAGGTGGGCGTTTTAACAGTTGGAGCCCTCCTAATAATAGCGAGACTAGGAGCTGCCAACAACCTTGAGGTTTTTACCACAGCGCCAGTTCATGGAAACCTATCTCTAATAGGGCTAGGCCTTCTTTTCGGCCTCTACTCCTACGGGGGCTCAGGATCAGTCGTCGCGCTCGGAGAGGAGGCAAAAGAACCAAACAAGACCATAAGGAAGAGCATAGTTTACGGGTGGCTCCTCATAGTTGCTCCCTTGGCGCTTAACGCATACGCGCTTACGGTCGGCTGGGGAATAAACAACATGAGCTCCTTTGCGGCATCTCCGGATCCCGGCGTCATAGAGTATTTCAGGTACCTCGGGTCCATTGGGGGATGGATATTTGTGGCCGTCGTGATTAACAGCTTTCTCGACTTTGGCATAGCGATTAACAACTCGCTCACTCGCATGCTCTACTACTTGGCTAGAGACAGCAGCATACTTCCAAAGTTCCTAGCCAGAACTCACCCCAGGTTCGGCACTCCGAAGAACGCCATACTAGCGGTGGCCCTGACTTCGCTGATCGTAGCGATTCTATCAGGGGAGGTGTTTGGCCCCTTCATGGGAGCGCTAGTGATAGAAGGAGCCGCTTCCATCGCTTTTATGCTCCAGCACTTCCTTGCCACTGCTGCTCTTCCATTCTACGCTAGGCGCAATAGGATTCTTGACTTAGCAAAACACGTGATGATACCGCTTGCGGCCCTATTTCTCATGGCGTTTGCCATACTCAGTACCGTGTACCCAGTACCTGCGTACCCACTGAACCTGCCAGCTTACGTAGTCGCAGCATGGGCCCTGCTGGGTCTCTTCTTGATAATGAAAAGACAAAAACGATTTTTTTTGTGATTTTTTAAGAAAATACCATATCTGCGCTTCAAGCCAATTTAGAATAGACATATAAATCGCTACAGGAATAACTGCGTATGCCAGCACAGATTCCTCTGATAGGTGAAAGGTTCCCGACGCTGACGGTACAGACAACGGTTGGAACTAAGAAGCTACCCGACGATTACGCCGGCAAGTGGTTCATACTGTTCAGCCACCCGGGTGACTTCACTCCCGTGTGCACAACGGAGTTCTACGCATTCGCCAATAGGTACGAAGACTTCAAGTCTTTGGGAGTGGAGCTGATTGGGCTCAGCGTGGACAGCGTCCCGTCTCACATCGAGTGGATCAACTGGATCAAGCAAAACTTGGGAATCGAGATCCCGTTCCCCATAATCGCGGACCCAAGAGGTGTTGTGGCTGAACAGCTGGGCATGATACAGGCACAGTCCCCTACGGCAGCGGTAAGGGCCGTGTTCATCGTCAATTCGCAGGGCATTATCAGAACCATAATATACTACCCGCTTGAGCTTGGGCGCAACATAGACGAGATATTGAGAGCAGTAAAAGCGTTGCAGGTAATAGAGAGAGAAAAGGTGGCGCTTCCAGCCAATTGGCCCAACAACGAGGTTGTAGGCGAAAACGCCATAGTGCCGACGGCCTCAACCATACAGGAAGCACAGAGTAGGCTTACGCAGTACAAGGGTTTTTCGTGGTGGCTGACCTATAAACCGGTACCGCTTGAAGACGTTCAAGTGGCAGCGAAATTCTTGGAAAGAGCCTCCCGCAAGCCAACGCCGCTTACTAAGAAGCAAAAATAAAATCAAGCGTCTTTTTTTACCAAACTCATAAACCATTTGAAAAAAAGAGGCGTACGCTACCGAAGATCAGAGGTAAATCGGCAGAATCAATTGGCAAGCGCTCGAAAGCTGCCTTATTCTTGGTTATAACGACTTCTCCTATTTAAACGCCGCACTCGCGCCGCTTTTACCGAGTTCTTAAGACTCTGAAAGCTATTCTCTTCGCAAAAAAACAGATGCAAGGTCGAAACTCCCTCGAAATTTCATGAATAGCTTCGCCAGCAGCTTCCGAGTTACAAAGAAGAAGCTTGTACCATTAGCTCTAAACTAATGAGAGAGCTCAACTTTGAGCATTGACCAGGCCTTATGGGCGTTGTGTGCACTTCTATAAAAGCAATCATACCGCAAGAAAAGCACATTCGGTCGAGATAGAGCAAGCCACAAGGATGCCACGCGTCTTTTCCGCGGCATTCTCGCTCGGCTCGCATCCAAGAGCCAGGCTATGATGTGAAGCGATGGCGCATTAATGCCCATAGCAGCGCTTATGCCGTACCTCTTGCGCCGCGTATCATCCGCATAGATCTAGATGAAGCCTTTCGCTGATCTTCGGGTAATGCCTGTGTTAAATCCTGGTAAGCGATATGGGCTGGCTTGCCAACTCACAAGCTCAGGCATGTCAACTAGCGCGTCATTCCACATAGTCCTCCATTCGTTTCCTCAAAATCCCATGCGAACAAGCTGATGCACTGCCTTTTGCTCACCTAAACGGCGACTCAACTAGATGTTTTTTCATGGTTTATCAGCAGCCACTTCTACAGGCCAGCTAAGTCGACACGGGCACGCATATAAAAGGCTTCATTCGGACGCGCAAAGCAAGTCGCGACCGTTTCGTAAGGCTTTGTACCGGCCTCAAAATTACAGAGGGTCTTTTGCTCAAGTGCCACCCAGTGGGGACGGCGGGATTTGAACCCGCGATCAACAGCGGTCTGGACTTTCCCCAGGCTGCCATCCTAGACCATACTAGACTACGTCCCCCCGGATAGACGATCCGCTGGATTTAAGTTTTCCCTCATACCAATGCCCAAAATTTACGTGACATTGACGTGGTATTAACCGGTCGCTGCCCTCTTACGAAGTTCAGGATCGC
>DAYW01000055.1:0-154 GCA_002507085.1 archaeon UBA168
CATAGCCGCTAGAACTGAGAACGGCGAGCCCCTTTATCCAGACTGCAGCCCGGCCTTTTCACTGGCCCTCGAGAACTCCCTCAACTTGGGCCACTTCCCCATATATGAGAGAAAGTTCGAGATATGGTCGCCTGCGCGGGAACACATGAGGAAA
>DAYW01000055.1:251-5296 GCA_002507085.1 archaeon UBA168
CCAGACAAGACAGAGTACGAAAGTTGACCTGGGATTTTTACGCCTGGCTGTGCATAATAGTTGTTGACGTGCTCGGCTCAGCCCTCTGGATAAGGAAGTTCAACAACTTCATCCTTCCGCTGGCAAACTACGTACTGCTCGTGCTTATGGCGCAGATTTTCGCGGTGAAGCTCATAGTTTATCCCTTGGTCAACCTCACTGCCACCATGGGGACCATGCTGTATCCCGAGACGCTCGTGCTTCTGGACATAATAAACGAGTTCTACGGCAAACACACGGCATACATGAGCGTCATAGGCGGGGCCATCGCGCAGCTTTTCATGATAGCCTACTTCGTCATCTCGTTGGGCATAAACTCCGTTAACGGGGTGGATGCGGCATGGGCGGCGATCTTCTCGGTATCGGCAAGAGTTGCCACGGCATCCATAGTGGCGTTCGTCATCGACGAGCTCTTTGACGCTTACGTTTACGCCTACTTCAAGCAAAGGATGCCTTCAAAGCTTTACTTCAGGTACCTCGTGGCTGACATTCCCACGCTCACCATCGACACGCTGGTGTTTACGCCAATAGCGTTCTACGGCGTTGTGCCGCTGATCCCGCTGATGACCGCGCTTTTCATATTGAAGTACATAATGGGCGCCGGCTCAGCTCCCCTTATGTACGCAGCGAGGTATCTCGGATATGGCCGTCGCGGNNCAGCTGAATGCAACACAAGCCAGCGGGGCGGCCGCGAGCTCATGACCGTCCGGACCGCCTTATCAGCGATGCGCCAAGCAGGACCAGGAAGCTGAACACCGTCGTGAGGAAAAGCGCGTTTGAGGCCCTCGCGTAATAGGCTTGCTGCGTCAAGAAGGGATACTCGTAGTAGGCCCCGCTTATGCTCGCTATCTGATTGAGGGTAAGCAGCGTCATCACCAGCCCCGTTATAAAAAGGGCGAGCCCCACTACGAAGATCCCTCTTTGCATGGGATCTTCACATGGGGGTTTATACGCCGAGCGCCGGCGGCTTCAGAGCACTGGCCTTCTAGTTAGCTCCAAGCAGCTTTTCCCACTTCTTCCTCAAGGCGTTTACCATCTCATAGCTCATGGCTGTGGGCTCCGGCGTGTAGTCTTTTCTCGTGGCGTCGATGATCACGCNNTTCTTGTGGCATCGACGATCGCGCAAGAACCGATTGGATGCCCGCCCTCCCTTATCTCCGATGGGACAGAGGGATCTAGAGAGCTGGTCGTGACGTTCCTTATAACCTGCAAGTCAACCGCGGGATCGCAGCGAGTGGCAACGGCGAAAAGCACCTGGTTCACGTCTGAGGGATCGACGTCGTCATCAACTATTACCACGGCCTTTCTCATCATGCCTCCCATGGAAAGCGCGGCAAGCGCCGCGCGCGTGACAGCTCCCCGGCTGGCGTTCCTCAAGGATATGATCAGCACCGAAGACGTCATGCAGGGCTGAACTAATGAGTACACGCTCGCCACGTCTATGCCGAGGCGCTCGAGCCAGTTCCAAGCTAAAGCGCTCACCGTGATCTGGGAGCCAAGCGAGTAGGAGTCGGACGAACCCCTGAATGAGGAGTTTCCCTCGTAAAGCGGAGGGTTACCCTGAATTATGGGATCGTTCCTGTGCCAGATCTTCTTCACGCGAATGATCGGGCTTGGCCCCCTGTGCGTGTAATAGCCCGCGCATTCTCCAAAGGGCCCCTCATCCCTCATCTCGTTTGGGGGCACCTCGCCGAATATCGCCATCTCGGCTCCGCTGGGAATGGGCAGTTCGGTCTCCTCATCGATGATTACGTCCATGGGTCTTCCGCCCAATCCTCCAGCCAGCTCAAGCTCCTGCTGCCTCCAAGGGAATGACGTCGCCCCGACGTAAAACGTGAGCGGGTCCTGCGCCCCGAGCACCGCCACTGGAGCCGCCTTGCCTTTGCTCCAGTACTTCTTCACGATAGCCAAGCCATCATGTCCCGGACTGATCATCAGTCCCAGAGTCTTGCCGTCGTGAACCATGGCGCGGTAAATGCCCACGTTAACCCATCCATCATCGGGGTCCCTGAGGATGACCGCTCCTCCTGCGATGTACCTGCCCGCGTCTCCCTCATGCCATCTTGGTATGGGAAATCTGAGCAGGTCTGCGTTCTCGTCTCTCAGCTCGTTTTCCTTGACCGGGCCATCGCTTACCTCCCTTGGCTTAAGGGGCCTCAGGTCACCCAGCTTCCTTCTCCAGAAGTCCACCAGACCGATCTCCGCCATCCCCGAGGGCCAGCCGAGCGCCAAGGACTGCATCTCTCTCGAGACATACAGATTAGTTGCAACCCTCAGTCCCCTTTTGTAACCCTTGACCGAGTCAAAAACGAGGGCACGCGATTTTGCAGAACGCGCGATCAAGGCGGATATCGCGCCTATTTCGACGTCCCAGTCTGCGCCCTCAACGTCTTCAACAAGCCCGCGGCGCCTCAGCTCCTCCAGGTACGTCCTCAAGTCGTAAAAGGCCATAACAAATGAAAGCAGGTGCATAAAAAGTTGCTTGAGTTAAGGCTCCAGAACCAGCTCGGCCTGAACCTTTTGCTGAGAGTCGAGCGAGAACGCGACCATGTCGTAGTAGCTTCCAAGGTCAACCCTGTTCCAGCCCGTGTTGAGCTGTACGGAGTCGTCGGCCTGCGATCCAGGCAAGAAGGCGTACTCCCTTACAGTCAGCTTTGCGGGCGAGTCCACCCTCACCTTGAGCAGTTTTTTGGCAAATCCCTTGAGCGGTATCCCTCCGAACCATCCCTTTATGCCGCTCGATCCAGGCACGTAGTCCCCATCCCAGAGCCACATCCTTACGGGCGTCCAGGGCTTTGAGAAGACGTCCTTAACCGGGAACTCAAATACGCCTCCTACGCCGGCGCGGTACGTGTAAACGCCCGTGTGGTTAGCATACGAAGCCCCCATGTATACGTACTTTCCATCGGTAGCTAGGCCGCTTATGGACCCGGCGGACGTCACTATTTGTGGGACTGAGCCGTCAAGTCTTACCAAGATTCCCACGTCCGTCCTGTTCAGCGGCTCCCTCAGGTGATCCCATGGGACAAGGGCAAGGAGCGGGGTACCGTTGACGTAGGCCTTCTGTCCCCTAAGGCCCGCTATGTGATATGGAAGGCCGTCCTCGGGGCTGAGCGCTTCGAAGAAGGGATAAAGTACGTAGTTGCTTGCATCGGACTCAGGGACCTTTGGCGTCCCTCCTAAGTTGCTCGGCTCTATGTTGACTATCTTTTCCCCCTTGATCTGGATCACAAAGCCTCTGTAAAAGGCCAAAAGCCTGTTCTGAAGTTGCACTATCCCGCCCCCTTGCCTCCTTAAAGACGTCGGCGAGCCATCGAAGGCAAGAGAAAACTCCGTTACCCTTGCCTGCTGTCCCCTTAAGAGGTCGTATATTATAAGGGCCGAGTTCGAGTCCAGAGCCGGGTTGAACTCGGTTATGAACAGCTTATCGTCCTTAAGCTCCATCTTGTAAGCGGTCCTCCCCTTGACCAAGTACTCGGCCCTTGAGCCACCCAAGCCCAGCCTCCACAGTCCAAGCTCCGCAAATCCATCACCCCTGGTAAAGAATATTGAGTCGGTGTGCTCGTCGTAAACCAGGTCCGTCACCTCCCCGTACCACTGGGAAATGCCCAGGTTCTCATCCCATTTTCTGGACCAAAGCAGCTCCACGTTGCCGCTCGAGTCGATGGAATGTATGTGGCTGTACTTCTCCCTCATGTCTTGCTTACCCTCAGGCGTCACGCCCGCGGGCGCCTTTATCCACCCTCCAAAGAACAGGTAATCCCTTGACGTGGCCATGGCGGCGTGCGTGTCTCCTCCTGATTTCGGAGCTCTTCCAACCTTTTCATAGCTGTATATGAGCTTCCCGTCGGCGTAAACGGCCCCCACATGACCATCGTGAATTACAAGGGCCTTTGACCTTGGATGAACTCCCACGTAAAGGGAGCGGAACTGGTGATGGCCTAACGCCACCTCACCGTGAGGAGTGTATCCCTCGGGCACCAGGACAAACCTTCCAGAAAGCTCCCGATCTTCCATTTCGTATCAGTCAGGCGCCGCTTTTAACGCTTTCACCGACAAAAAGGCGTATTTGCTGTGCTCGCTTGAACTTGATCGCATTGAAGATAAAGAGCGATGAGTCGACGACCGTTGCCTTGCCCTTGAAGTACACCTTAAGGCACAGCGGCGGCGCTCATCCTGGAAGGCTGGTTTTCACGGTAGTTCGCGTGGAAACCGATGAGGGAATCACCGGCTACGGCGAGACCGGCGGAGGGTTATTCTCGCTCGCTCCCTTTGTGAACTCGCTCAGAGCGCAGCTCGTGGGTGAGGACCCCTTCAACGTAAGAAGGCTCAGGTACAAGGTGGCATCTCCCATAACCGCCACGTACTACAACCAGCTCCTTCCCCAGATATGGTTCCCCATAGAGACGGCCTTGCTGGACATCAAGGGAAAATCGCTGGGAGTTCCAGTTCACGACCTGCTTGGAGGATCCATGAGAGATGAGGTCGGGGTTTCCGCTTACGTCTTCCACACGGAAAAGAGCTACACGCCAGAGGCAGTGGCACAAGAGGCCAAGGACCTTGCGGATCAGTACGGCTTCAACGTCATAAAGCTGAAAGCTGGGGTATTCAAGCCGCAGCACGACGCGGATACCGCCATAGCGGTTGCCGAGAAGATCAAGGGCGCGAAGATAAGAGTTGACCCCAATGGGGCGTGGTCCCTCTCAGAAGCCCTTTGGTTTGCCTCAGAGATGAGGCGTGCCTCAGTCAACATAGAGTACATGGAGGACCCAGTTTGGACCATGGAGGACATGAGGGAATTTAGACGCGCCACGGGATACGCAGTAGCCACAAACACCGTTGTGACGCGCTTCGAGGACATTCCCAATGCCTTCCTAAGGGAAGCCGTCGATGTCGTTCTCGGTGATCCTCATTGGTGGTACGGCATGATGGGCTACCTCGAGCTTGCCGCATCTCTTTGGTCGTTAGGGATGGAACTGGGAATGCACAGTCCCGGTGAGTCCGGC
>DAYW01000019.1 GCA_002507085.1 archaeon UBA168
GGCTTCACGTCAGGAGCTACCGGGGGACCCATAGGTTCTGGCGGGCCCCTAGGCGCGGTACAAACCGCCATAATATCAGAGGAGTCTGATCGCAATACCATGGCCAGGTCGCTCAGCATAGCTGCCATACTAGAAATGGCTTCGGCCATGGCTGGCTCTTTCAGCGTGACCTTGATCTCACTCATGCGCGTTTACGAGTACGACCTGTTCTACGTGGCCTCTGCTATTGGCATAACGTCGATCGCCGTTGCAGCTTTGATCAAGGACTCCGGCATGCGCAGCCCCAAGTTCTTGCCCTCCCTTTCCTATGGAAAGATATTCAGGCTGAGCATTCCCACGGTGCCCTGCGGGCTCGGCTCAGGCCTTGTCATACCGCTCCTCTCGCTTTGGTTCAAGGTGAGGTACGGCGCGACCGCAGGCCAAATTGGGATCGTGTTCGGGATCATGGACTTCGCGATGCTGATACTCATGTGGATAACTCCAGACATCGCGTCAAAAATCGGCAGGCTGAAGGTCATAGTGGCCACCCGCGTGGCCAGCTCGCTCTCGCTTGTTTTTATGGCTTTTTCGCCCGCTTTCTGGCTTGCGGGCCTCTTCATAGTGCTTAGGGGGGCCTTCGCCATGGGAGGCATGCCGGTCAGGCAGTCCTTTGTGATGCTTAACGTGGACAAGAGCGAGCGCGCGACCGCCAACGGCTCAACGTCATTCAGCAGGAACTCAGCGTCGTCGGTCGGCGCGGCCCTTTCGGGTTATCTCATGCGTTACTCCCTGTCCATGCTGCCCTTCTACGGCGGATTGATTGCGATGCTCGATCCGTTGCTGTACTACCTGATGTTTAAGGAACAGTGGAGCGCAAAGCGAAAAATCGCTTTATCACTTTCTCCGATATGCCCTCAAAGAAAGCCTCATCCGCGGACTCCAGCGATGCCCTAAGCAGATGAGCAGCGTTGAGCGCGTCAGAAACGCTTAGCACCTCGACCGGCGAGTGCACGTACCTGGTTGGTATGGAAATTGTGGTAGACGGTATGCCGCTCCTCCTGAATGCTATGGCCTGGGCATCGGTGCTTCCCCCTATGAGTACCTCAAGCTGGAACGGTATGCCCTCGCGAGAGGCCACGGACCTTAGGTGCTCGTTGACCTTCGGGTGGGCTATGAAAAGCCCTCCCCTTCCGCCGTCGGCCACCTTTATGGCCGGACCCTTGCCCAAGCTCGTCACCCTATCCCTATCCGGAACCCCTGGGACGTCAGCCGCTATGGTTGTGTCAAGCGCTATGGCGAAGTCTGGGTTTATGGCGTCGGCAGAAACCTGCGCCCCTCTGAGCCCAACCTCCTCCTGCACCGTTGCCACAAAGTAAACGGTGGCCTCGCTCCTCTTAAGCTTCCTCATGGCCCAAAGCATGACCGCCACGCCAACCCTGTTGTCAAAGGCCTTCCCGGTTACGGTGTCTCCGGCGAGCTGCTCGAACTTCCTGTCAAGGACGCCCACCGCTCCGACCGTTACGCCCGCCTTCTCGGCATCGGCGGCGCTGCGGAAGCCCGCATCTATGAAGAGCTCCTTCAGCTCAGGAGCTTCCCTCTCCTTTCCCTGGGGGGTAACGTGCGGTGGCCTTCCTCCTATCACGCCCTTTACGTATTTTCCGTCTTGAGTCCTCAGGACCGCCCTCTGGCCCACGAGGGTGACCTCGTTCCAGCCGCCTATGCCGCGAAACCTCAGGAACCCGTTTTCCTCAACGCGATCCACGAGCAGCCCTATCTCGTCCATGTGGGCCGCCACCATGGCCGTGTGCTTCCCTCCTCTTCTCACGCCTACCGCGTTTCCCCACTTATCCACCCTTATCTCGTCCGCGTAGGGACGCATCTCCCTCAGCACTATCTCCCTTATCTCCTCCTCGTGACCCGAAGGCCCAAAGGCCTCAGACAGCTCACGCAGCAAATCGGTAAACTGCAGATCTGGCATTTGGCCAGCGATAAATCTCTTTTAAGGGCTTCGCCTAAGCCACCGCGAGAGCCCCTCATCTCCTCTCCAGAAAATCGAGGAAAAGGTTAGCTCCAACTCTGGATGGGATGGGCTCTTTACCACCTTGGCCTTAAATCCACCCTCTACCTCCTTCAGCTCGATCACCGATGAGGCCACGTGCCATCCAAACGCGCTTCCGTACCTCTTCCTGTCCCCAAAGGAGAAGAGGAAGGTCCTGCCTCCCCTTTCCTTTATGGCCGAGGCCACCCTGTTCTGCAACTTGTTGTGGTGATAGGGATCTATAACAACGAGGTCACCATCGAAAGACTCAATGGATGAAGGAACGTCCTCCGCCTTGAAGGCCCTCCTCACGATCAGCTCCTCCTCTACGGGCCCTCTTCCTGTGGCCCTCGCGATCTGAATCAACAGGTAGGGATCGAGCCCTCCCCTCTCTCCAACTACGAGCACGTTGACGGGAGCGGACTCAACGATGACCCTGTGGTAAAAAGAGAAGAGAAGCCTTGCGTTGACCGAGAAGAACTCAACGATCCAGTCATCGGCTATTATCTCGTCAAGCCCGTCAAATCCCGTCCTCAAGCCAGCCCCTCACCTCCTTGGCCGTCCTTCTAACGTAACCAGCGTAGTAGATCGGATCGTGCCCGCGGTAGGCGTAGGCGCGGTAAAACCCGCCCACTCCCCTGACGTAAGGGGTCCCCCTCACCATCATTACGTAATCCAGAGGCTCGCCGTCGGCGCTTAGCCTGACGTACTTCTCGGTCAGCGACGGAAGGGCATCGAGCATGGCCCTCCTGGCGTCTTCGCCCCTTACCTCCCTTGATGCAGCAGAGAGGAGCTCCAGCAGAAAGCCCTTGATCAGGTTTGGCTGATTAGCCTTTATGACCCCCCTCACCTTAAGTGCACCGCCGCGGACCCTTCCGAAGTACCTCTGGGGATGGGGCTCGCCGAGAAGGCCCCTTGTGAAGGCCACCCAGTCGTACTCGGCATCAACCCTCATCCTCAGGCCGGTGGCCTCCTCTATCGATCCTATAAGCCCTTCAAGGCCCTCCCTGGGCCCCCTCACGGTAAGCGAGTCAACTATGCCGTGAAGGACCTCGAAGCCCCTTTTCTCCGCTAGCCCGATCGCCTCCCTAAGGGCCTCCCTAGCAGCCCTCGTGACCTCTTCGTACGCCTCTACCCTTCCGAACTTCGAGTTCCTGTATCCCAGGTAGCCGAAGGAGGCCACGAGCATGAGCTTGACCGCGTCCGCCCTCTCCTCGTCAACTCCCTTTAGGGCCTGCCTCACCTCGAGAAGCCCCTTAAGGGCCTCGGGAACTATGCCCAGCTGGCCTCCGGAAGCCTTTGAGTGCGCGTTTTCGGGTGATATGTTCCGGCTCACTATTATGGACGGGTACATGGACGTGAAGTCGAGCTGATAGGCGGCATCGTAAAAGCCGGGCCTTGGGAACACTATGAGCCCTGCCCTATCATCCTCGATGAGCTCCTTGAGGGTCTTCGGGCGCTCCACGTTTACCTTGGCGTCGGGAACCGCGAACCTCCTCTTAATGGCCACCCAGGCCTCGTTTATCGTGAGCGCCTTGCCTATGCTGGACCCCGCTATCTCCCTCAGGAGGGCCCTCGCCACGAGGCTGCGCTCTATGTCGGCCTTGAGGCTGAAGTCCCGCGACCTCGGGCGAAGCTTTATCACCGCCCTCACGCCGCCGCACTCGCCCTCGCAGTAGGCCACGTCGCAGCTAACCTTGGGCGAGCCCTCTCCCTCCTCCGCGAGCTCACCATTTAGAAAAACCCTGTATTTTTTTCCCTTCCTGTCGGGCCCGAACCAGCTGTACCTGCGAACCTCGACGTACCTTATATCAGGGAAGTCGTTGGGACCGCTCAAAACCCTTGGAGTCCCGCCGAACTCCACGAGCCTGAACGGAAGGACGTTAAGCCTCACAAGGGCTTGCGCAAGAGGGGATGGGGTGGTGTTGTAAAGCCTGAACTTCCTCCTAAAGGCGCTCAGGGCACCGATGTCTTCAAGCTCTACGTGATAAAGCTTGACTGGGCCCTCAAAGGATTCCCATTCTTCTTCCTCCACAGAGGACACGTCGGGGTGCTCGAAGAAATCGGGAGGGCTCTCGGCCGCGACGTATATTGGAAACGTGCTCTTGAGGAAGACCTCCTTAAAATCGTCCAGAAGAACCCTTATTCCCCCACGGATGGGGATCGCGTCAATAACGTATCCCCTAAGCTTCGCTGACATCCTCTCCGCCCTTGGAGGTTCCCGCTTCGGCGATCGGGCTTGATCCCTCGCACCGCAGCGGAGGTCTGTTGCCAGGGCGCGGCGCGGACATCCACGCGGTTAATGAGACAGCGACCTCCGCAGACGTAAGTCCCCCCGTGCCCCAAGGTACACAAGCCAACCCGCAGCGATCCGTTGGCTTTGCCTCGTCTGCTCCTTCCCGAAGATCGAAACTCATGCTCGCTTTGTTCTCATCATCCATAAGCGATGCGATCAGAACTATCTCAAGCGGATCCGTTGGCTCGTCCTCGAGGGCTCCCTCGATCTGCCTCACGCGGCGCCTAAGCACCTGAACTTTTGCCCTAAGCCTTTTGTCCTTAAGCCTTGAGGACACCATTTCGAGCTTGTTGAGCTCGCGGTCCACCGCAGCAGTAAGCGAGGGCTGAGTTCTCCCCATAGATTGATGAAGGACATTTTTATTAAGATGCGGAAGACCGCTCGTTGAAACTGAGGAAGTTACAGGCACGCAACTGGCGAAGTTACTGCATAACCATTCATAAATGGCCGACTTATTCCGATCGCAGCAATGCCAGATAACAACTAAACTTTAAAACTCTGATCTGTAAATTTAAGGAAAACTAATTCATTACACAAATCGCAACAGCCTGACGCGCCAACCATCTGTTTATCTAAAGGCGCGCAAGAACCCCATGCCGAAGAACGGGATCCGCTATCACGTACTTGTCCGTATCTTTTTTAACGAACCCAGAGTCCACAAGGTTCTTGAGAACGTTTGACACCGCGCTGTCCGTTATGCTGCCCAGCCTCGCCTCAACTCCTCTCTTTACCTCTGACCAAGATGCTGATCCAAGCGTCGCAATCGTCTTAAGCGCTTCCCTATAACGAGGCTCTCCGTTTGCGTAAAGCTTCAGGGCTTTTTTCAATTCATTTACGGCAAGAGCCGACGCCATATCATATATCTTCTCAACGCTTGCTCCGCCCACGGTAGCAGGGCAACCGAAGTAAGTCAGCCACCCAATCACTCCATCAAACTTTTCGAGCGCATCTTCTATGGCTTGTTCATCTAGCTTCACGTGGTTCTGCTCAAAACCGCGGACTAAGAACTCTCTTGCTTTCTCCCTTGCGAGCGGGCCCATCCTAACCTCGCTGTAAGCCCTTCCGTAAAGAGGAGCCTCTGGGTCCTCCAGCCTCAGGAACCTGTAAAGAAGCCCAACCTCAGACCCAGAAATGATCATCTTTACATCAAGGTTATCGAACATGTAAGCGAGGAGAGAGTCAAACCTATAAGCCGACATCCTAAGCACCTGCGCCTCGTCTACAACCAGAACGCTGCCTTCTAACGCCTTTAAGACCCTCAGCACGTTCGCTTCGCTTTTTTTTGCAGCTCTTACGCCAATTCCTCCAAACTGAAGCTCAACCGATCTAATGTTTTCCAGCAGATTCCTTCCCCATCTGATCTTTGCAAGCTCCTCTTCAAGCAGTGACTCAAAAGAGCTAAGCGACACGGTAGGAGGCAGAAGTCTACAATCTATATAAACGTACTTCACCTTGCTCTCATTAAGATAAGTCATGATAAGGGACGTCTTCCCGTACCTTCTCAAGCCCGTTACCACTGCCATTTTACCTCTTTCGATTGCCCTGTTAAGCGCATTCCACTCCGCTTCCATGTCAAAGAAGTCTTCTTTGCGCTTCTTCGGCTCAGGGCTGAAGTAGCTCGTAGATATCCCCCCATAGTTACTATCCCCCCATAGTTAACCTTTTTTCCCACTAACTCAAAGGCACTAAACATCTTCCTAGCAGGTTTCAGGCAACGTCAGTTACAACTACGC
>DAYW01000020.1:0-7447 GCA_002507085.1 archaeon UBA168
CGCGCGTACGTGTTATTCGAGCTGAGCTTTCATGATGACGCTGAGGTCATCGTGCATCCCCTCTTCTCTTACCTTCGGCCCAAGATATCCCAGTGGGATCTTGACTTGGTTGATGGCTTTCCCGAGTTCAGGGTCACGCCTTGGGGAAGGCTTTTGATAGGAAGGGCGGAGTCGGCAGCGCTTTTCGGCGTGGGATGTGGAAGTGCGGCCCTACCAGATGCGGGAGCGTGGTGGTTTAGGCAGGCATGGTCGAGAGATCTCTATCAGGGGTTGCTGTTTAACCTGCGGGCTTTTCACAGGGTCCCAAGGCTTAGGGAGGTGCTTTGGCAGGCAGCTGACACAGGCTTCGCAGCCATGGGCTACGAAGGAGGGATTCCTGATCGCCTTTGCCCGCTTGAGGGGTCCTCGTCCTCTGACGCGTTCCCGCTTTTCCTCCTATACGTTTCCTCCCTGCTGTCTCTTGATTGGAGAGAGGCCTACGCCTCGGCTTTGTGCAGCGTCGCAGATTACGCGCTCGCGTGCCTTCCCGCTCTTTCAAAGCTGTCGACTATCGGAATGGTAGAAAGCAACGCGGCTTCCTCCTGGTGGGACTCTAGGGTTTGGGTAAACGGCCACCTTAGGCCGACCAGGCTGCCAGAAGGATGGGAGGACAGGGATTACGTTTTGCCAGAGGTTAACGCGCTGTACGCGGTGGCACTTACAGCGGCCGCAGAGGTCGCAGAAAAGCTGGGAAGGGACGGGGAAAAGCTGAGGGAAGCATCATCAGCCATGGTAAAGTCCATGACAAAGCTCAGCAAGGGACACTTGCCCATCATCTACGATCCCATGGAAGGAAAGGCAGACTATACTCCATCATCAATTGCAATAATGGCGCATGCCCTTCTTTCGAGGCTTGGACCTTTCAGAGAGGACGATCTGCTCGAGGGCGTCGTGAACAAGCTAATGGTTAAAAAAAGGATAGCCAGCATCGAGGGATACGCGGGGCAGCGGCTGCCCTTCGGGGTTTTGGTCAGGCCGTTTCCCGGCCCTTACCTCGGGGACGCGGAGTACCACGGAGCCGTTGTGTGGCCGAGGGATACGCCTTATCTTCTGGAAGTCCTTTCAGAGTTTGGAAAAAAGGACGTGATAAGGGAGATCCTCATCTCGAACCTCGACGCGACGGCCTCAGACGGCGCCCTGCTATACGTGCCCGAGCTTTACAGCCTAGACGGTGGCGAGCTGGTGCCCGTGAAGAACCCTGCGCAGTTTTGGTCTAACTGGGTTGACCCTTATCTAACGTATTTGGACGTGCTGAGGGGTTAACCGAGCACCAGGGATCGATATCGGTCTTGGCAACTACCGACCTGGCGGGGCATCCACCTTGGCACGAGGCCGCGTATGGGCACTTGGCACAGCCCTCAGGAAGCCAGTTCCTGTAAAGGGAGAACCCATTTCTCCATACGTCAGCTAGGGAATCTCTGAGCGCGTTTCCCTCCTTGAATTTCTCGTCCATAAGCAGGTCACATCCGTAAACGTCGCCATTCCAGTCGATGACGACGTGAGTTTTTCCCGCAGGGCAAGTGAAATAGCCCTTTATGGAGCTAATCTCNNCTCCTCAGCTGCCCTGCCGAACTCTGCTTCGCTTAGGTAGAACCTGAAGCCGTTTAGCGTGACGTTAAGTCCACCCTCATGAAAGGAGCTCAAGGCTGAGAGAAACTCCCGTCCCCTTTCCCTTGATAGGGATAGTCCCCGTTCCCTTGCGCGGCCGAAGGGCTGGACCGCGATGAAGTTTACCTCTTTGGCTCCCAGTTGCTCCGCCAGAGGGATCATTTCGGCAGCGCTTTTGTTCAGGTCAGTTACGGTAGTTGAGATGGAGATGCTGATCCCAGCAGACGCGGCAGTCCTTGCTCCCTTTAGAGCCATATCAAAGCCCCCTCTTAGCTCGTCGTTCTCGTGAGGGTTAGGAGAGTCTAGGCTTATCTGCATGGCGTCTAAGCCCGAGCTTTTCAGCTCCTTGGCGTTTTTCTCAGTCAGCAGCAGGCCGTTGGTGCTCAGCGCCACGTAAAAACCTTCTTGTTTGGCCTTTCTAACGATTTTCGTTATTCCCCTTACGAGCAGTGGCTCGCCCCCCAGCAGGTAAACAACCCTTACCCCTATGCCCTTCAACTCATCCAATATCCGCATCCACTGATCTGCCTGGAGCTCGTGGGGCGCGGCCTTCCCGGCGCTCACGTAACACGTTTTGCAATCTAAGTTGCATGCCCTTGTCAGGTAAAGAGAAGCATCGAGGGGCTGGGCCAGCGTGAGGTGTTGAAGCTCAGGACCGCCCTGAATTGGCAGTATGTGACTCATGGGTGAGGCCGGGCACTCCATGGCAAAAGCTCTAAGATAAGGCTCCACATAGGACTTCGCACCATGGCGTAAAAGCTCGTCGAGACATGCCTTTGACTTTTGCCCTCGCGGTTAGCCGATATCTGAGATCAGCGGCGCGCAAAGCAGCTCAAGTTCATATTCGTAAATGCATCGTTTTTAACATAGGGGCTAATATTGGTCAAAACGCTTAATAACTAAGGCATCAAAATATTGAGACATTTGCCCCGGGTCTCGAAGGAAAAATCGTTTGAGCTGGACAAGGAAATAGCGGAGGCACTCAAGGGCAAAGATAGGATAAACTTGTCCAGAATCGCGGACGAGGTCAACATAAGCCTGTCTGCGCTTCATGATAGAGTGAAAAGCCTCGAGGAGAGGGGCATTATACTGGGCTACACAGCTGTGCTCGAAAAGGAGAAGCTTGGCTTTGGGGCAGCAGCTATATTGATGCTCAACGTGAACTCAGAAAAAGGTGTTGAGAACATAGCGAAGCAGATAGCCTCGATACCAGAGATAGAGGACGTTTACGAGGTTAGCGGCGAGCCAGATCTCGTGGCGACGGTGTGGGCGCCTTCTCTTGAGGAGCTCAGGGAGTTCATCAATGAGAGGATATCTAAGATCGACGGGGTTGAGGACGTTAATCCCCTCATGCTTCTCAGGGTCTACAAGAAGGCGGGCTTTGCCATAAGGTCATAACGCTTATATACTGCCACTCGATATCGACTTAGCGATACGATTTGAGGTCGCTGATGGAGGTGCCGCTTCGTGGACGATGAGGTTTCAAACAGAAATATCGCTCTTCTGTTTGCTTCGAGAGGCCTGAGGAGTTTTGCAGCTGGTTTCATGGGCGTTATCATAGGCCTTTACCTGCTTCACGTGATGGAGATGAGCCCGGTGGTCATAGGGGCGCTGTTCGCGGTTGGCGCCATATCCACGCCGGCCATATCGCTGGCCGTGGGCAGGCTTGGCGACGCTTACGGAAGGAAGATCGTGCTCATCTTGGATATGCTTACGCTTCCGCTGGGCATCGTCATACTGCTTACCTCCAAGAACGTCTACCTCCTGGGCCTGTCCATGGCCATAGGGGGCTTTGGAATGGCAGGAGGACTGGTTGGTGGCGGCGTCGGAGCGTCTGTGGCGCCCGTTCTGACTGCGCTGCTCGCCGAGAACACGGACGGGAAAAACAGGACAAAGATCTACTCCTTGAACAGCCAGATCAACACGTTTGCGGGGGCCGCGGGAGCCGCCATAATCTCCTTTATGAGCTATAGACAGCTGTTTGAGTTCGGCCTAGTGCTCAGCCTGCTCTCCGTTCTTGTGGTGCTTCCCCTGAGGGAGCGCTTCAGTAGGCCAGATAAAGGGCAAAGCAGGGCGGCACAGTTGAGCGACAGCGATAAGAAGTTCATTAAGATCTTCGCGTACACGGGACTGCTAAACGGGGCAGGCATGGGGCTCGTAAGCCCTTTCCTTCCCATAATATTTAACCAGTTCTTCGGGATGAGCAACTCTCAGATAGGATTCTTGATGAGCGCTGGAGGCATAATCAGCGGGATAGCCTTTTCGTTTACTCCTTATTTGGCGAAGCGCATGGGGCTAGTTAACCTCATAGTCGTCACAAGGGGATTGGCATCTGCGCTTACTTTCCTAATACCTTTCTCGCCGTCCGCGATCCTGGCCTCGGCGCTCTACATGATTTCCACGCCTGTAAGGATGGTTTCGCTTCCCGCGCAGTCCTCCCTTCAGATGAGCTTGATAGGAGAGGGAAGCAGGTCAACCGCAAGCGGGCTGAACCAGGCAGCGAGGCAGTTTCCTCAGGCAGTTTCCACGCTGGTGGCAGGCGCTCTCATAAGCGTCATGCCGCTCTACATCCCGTTTGCTCTCTCCACGGCCTTTAACTACGCAAACGTGTACATGTACGAGAAGTTCTTCTCGAAGCTGCCGGGAGCGAAGGGGATAGATAAGTGATGCCATCGAGGATCAGGTAAGGTTATAACCGCTTGTGTAATGAGATAGCGTGATAAGGGCTTCGATTTACTACGATAAGGGCACCATAGTCATAGGGGGAGGGCNNCCGGTGCCCTACGCAAGCCTTGATCCCAGAGGAGAGCGGCAAAGGGCGCAGGCCATGTACTACAGGGACACGCTGGAATACCTTCGTAAAAGCGAGGTAGAGGTCGACGATCGCGTGATGGATCCCATACCGCTGCCTCCCGTTACCGCTCGCACCAAGCTGAGGCCCTATCAAGAGCAAGCTCTTAAGAGGTGGATTGACGCGGGCAAGAAGGGCGTGGTGGTATTGCCCACCGGGGCCGGAAAGACGCTCATTGCGGTTAAGGCCATCGAGATCGTGGGGCTTTCGACGCTTGTGGTAGTTCCTACCCTCGATCTAATGCTTCAGTGGAAGGGAGTGCTGGAACAAGAGCTGGGGCTTCAGGTGGGGGCCGTTGGAGGAGAGTACGAAGACTTGAGGGCTGTGACCGTTATAACCTATGACTCCGCTTACCTAAGGGCTGGAGAGCTGGGCAACAAGTTCTTCTTTTTGATTTTCGATGAGTGCCATCACCTCCCATCGGAGGGCTACAGGCAGATAGCCGAGATGTTCGCCTCTCCTTACAGGTTGGGCCTCACGGCAACCCCGGAAAGGGAGGACGGCTTGGATAGGCTGTTGCCAACCCTGATAGGCGGGATAGTTTACAGGCTTTCTCCAGACAGCTTAGCAGGGAAATACCTTTCGGACTACGAGATCAGCAGGGTGACCGTGGACCTAACCCCGGAGGAGAGGGAAAACTACGAGAGAAATGAGGCAATATTCAGGAGCTACCTCAAAAAGAAAAGGATATATTCATGGGGGCCTAACGCCCTCCTTAGGCTCATAATGCTCAGCAACTCAGATAAGGAGGCCAGGGAGGCCCTACTCGCCAGGAACAGGGCCATGCAGATAGCCTTCAACAGCGAGGCGAAGCTCAAGGTCCTTGAGCAGATACTTCGCGATAACCCCGATGATAAGGTAATAATATTTACCCAGTACAACGACTTGGTTTACGAGATTTCAAGGAGGTTTCTCATACCTTTTATAACTTACAAGACGAGCGATGAGGAAAGGGATGCCGTGCTCAAGGGATTTAAGGAGGGAACTTACAGGGCCATAGTTGCTTCAAAGGTCCTTGATGAGGGGGTTGACGTGCCCGAGGCCTCACTGGGGATAATACTGAGCGGAAGCGGGAGCAGAAGGGAATTCGTGCAAAGGCTGGGGAGGCTCCTGCGCAAGAGAGAAGGTAAGGTGGCTAGGCTCATAGAAATAGTTTCAGGCGGGACGGGCGAGGTCAGGATAAGCGCCAGGCGCAAGAGGGCCGATGGGATGCGCGGGCGGAAGCAGGAGGAAGAGGAGGGGATTTGAGTTGTTCCAGAGCTCTTTGATAAGGGCCAGCGTCCTCGGAGGCAAGATATACCCTAAGTTCATGAAGCTTGAAGGCCACGACGTGGAGCTGGCGCAGGCCGTCATAGACACTTACTCGTCCATGGTGGGCATGAGGAAGGGGATGCTAGACGAGGCCCTTAGCGAGCTCGAGGTCGGCAGGGATTACAAGCTCGTGAGGGGCTTGTCTGCGATGCTCGATCGCAGGTGTCAGTTTTCGAGCACCGCGAAGCTCGATCCAGTCAAAACTAGGGCAATGGTCTTCGCCATGGCCTCTGGAAGGTACCTCGAGAGGGATAAGGTGCTGGCGGAGGCCGCTCAGCGCCTTGGGGTAACCGTTCAGGATGTGGAGGAAAGCCTTTGGTCGGACCTTGAGGAGAACGTGGTGCTCGCTGACTTTCAGCCATTAGATGCGACGTCGCTCGTTAAGCAGTACAACCTCTCGTTGGCCCAGACCCTTCTTCTGAGGTCAACGTCGCTGACTTTCTCGGTTTCGGATCACTGGAAGGAGATATTTAGGGCGATAAAGTGGCTAGGCCTCATGTACTTTTCAGAGTCGCGGGGACAAGACATGATCGTTGAGGTTATGGGGCCCCTTTCCCTAACCAAGCTCACCGATAGGTACGGGTCCTCCATGGCCAAGCTGTTCGAGCAGATAGTTCGCTGTAAGTCATGGAGCGTGAGCGCTGACGTCGTTTCTTCGAACAAGCAGAGGATGTACAAGCTGGAGCTAAGCTCTGAAAGGCATGGGAGCCTGGTGTACGCCGAGCCTTGGGATGAAAACCCGTTTGACAGCGAGGTCGAGAGGAGGTTTTACGACGATTTCATATCCGTAAACAGCGGATGGGAGATCGTTAGGGAGCCCGGGCCCGTAAAGGTCGGATCGCACGTTTTCATACCGGATTTTGGGCTTAGCAGGTACGGGCACACGGTCTATCTGGAAATAGTGGGCTTCTGGACGCCCTCCTACCTGAAGGCGAAGCAGGAAAAGCTTCGCGAGGCGCGCGACTTGGACATGATAATCGCGGTAGACGAGGATCTCGGTCCCGTAGTTCCCAAAGGCGATCGGGTGATCACTTTCAAGAGAAGGGTTCCCGTGGATGAGGTAGTGCGTTATCTTAAAGCGAGGGAAAGAGAGCTCCTTCAGGCGACGGTTAGAGAAGCAAGCCTCAGGGTTAGGCCCTGGGGCGACGTGGTCGATCTTGACGAGCTCGCGGAGAAGAACGAGCTACCAAGAGAAGTGCTGATGGAGCTAATAGGTAAGGATGGGATAGCCGGCTACAGGGTTTTGGGTGAGGAGGTCGTTAGAGAGGGATTCATAAAGCAGGTTGAGGCCGAGCTCGGCGACTTGGATGGGAGGCCTTATCTTGAGGTGCAAGCCCTTCTCGAGAAGAAGGGGATTAGGAGCTGCGATGCGTTCTTAGGGGCGCTGGGCTACAGGGTCGTGTGGCGGTCCCTAGATCCCGGTGACGCTAGGATAAAAAGGGCTTGAATAGTTGAGAGGAGCTTCACATAGGTATAAATAACGCGGCTCTTTTAGTTCATGCAGGCCCTGGTCTTAGCAGGAGGGAAGGGATTAAGGCTCAGGCCCCTAACCGAGAACGTGCCAAAGTGCCTGGTAGACGTGGGCGGCAAGCCCATATTAATGCACATATTTGACTGGCTTGCAAAGCACAACGTTGC
>DAYW01000020.1:7464-9776 GCA_002507085.1 archaeon UBA168
GAAGCCGTTAGCGACTTCCTTAGAGTTCACGGCAACCAGATACGCATGCGTGTTGCGTTGTCAGTTGAGGATACTCCTCTGGGAACCGGCGGGGGGATAAAGAACGCGGCGCACAAGGGCCTCCTTAAGGGCGACTTTGTTGTAGTAAACGGTGATGTGATAACCGACGCCGACCTTTCGTCGATGATCAAGGTGTTTTACGATAAGAAAGAACAAGGAGTTAAGGCAGTCATGGCGCTGCGCAGAGAAAGGAGCCCGTACGGTGTCGCCCTCGTGGATGGAAACTTGATTATACACTCGTTTGAGGAAAAGCCGGAGCTTCAGGACGTGTGGATAAACGCGGGCATATACGTCATGGCCCGTGACGTGGTTGACATGCTCCCAGACTCCGGAGACGTCGAAAAGTGCCTGTTTCCGAAGTTGGCCTGGGAGCACAAGCTGGCCGGCGTTAAGATAAGCGGGTACTGGAGGAGCGTTGACTCCTTAAAGGATATAGAAGAGGTCAACGGCGAGCTCAAGCGGGCTGAGAGCTGAGCCCTTCTGCGCGCACTCTCAAAAATGAGAGCAGGCGCTCAAGCATTCCCCGGGCCCCAGCTGGTACTATTTGCTCAATTAGCTTTGCATCGCTTTCATCAAGCGGCCTCAGCTCTCTCATTATCAGCAGCCAGACGGCAGCCCCGATAAGAACGTAAGCGGGTATGAAGATAGCGGACTTAAGCGCCATCTCAGATCCCACGACGATCGCCCCCATGGCCAGCGATGACAGCCATGACTTCCAAGCGGCCGTCACGTCGAATCCAAACACCCCTGCTTTTTCCGCGTAATATGCCATTACCCCGAAGTAAGCCACCGATGACGACGAAAGCCCAAGCGCCGCCCCCTCTATGCCAAGAGGCCCTATGAGGACTGCGGATATGCCAACGTTCGCTGCGAGCGATGCAGCTGAGCCCACTAAAATCTTGTGAGATTTTCCCTGTGCCAGAAGCGCGTTCGCGTATATGCCGCCCGGGAGCGATATCGCCGAGAGGATAAGCACCGTCGCCAGCGGCAAAGTGCCCTCCGCGTACTCGCCTGTTCCGAAAAGCGAAAGGACGGGATATGCGACCACGCTGGCCCCGATCGCGAGGGGAACGAACGCTATGGTCATGTACTTGACGGTCAGCCTTACCACGAGCCTCATGCGCTCGGCGTCGTTCCTACCGAAGAGGCCGGAGAGGTAGGGATAGGTAACGCTCAGCGCGGCGGAGAGAAGCGAAGTTATCACCCCAGAGGAGGATATGGCTATGTTGTAGATGCCAAGCGAGCTAAGCGTGCTGAGGAAGAGAACGACGTANNCGAGCCGTATGACACTATGTTAGACGCGTAGAGCGGAATTCCATACCTTATCATGGGCTTTACCTCAACCCTTCTCGCCCTTCCCCTGATGTACGGCGCAGAAAGTGCTGCGAATGCCATCAAGAAAGCCAAATTTGTTGCTGTCCAAGCGATTATGACACCGGTGAGCGATCTCATCTTCCAAAGGGTGATCAGGGCAAGCATGTAATAGCAGGCGAAGTAAACGGAGTTTATCATGGAGTACAGCCTGAACTTCTGGTGGGCCACGAGGAGGCCCGAGAAGAAGGCCGACAGCAGGCCAAAGAACACAGAAAAAGAGAAGTAGCGGAGAATGAAGGCCTGATTTTCGCTCTTTAAGAAGTAGTAAGACAGCGGGCCCGCGAGGAAGTATATGAAGGCGAAAACCGCCACGGATATGACAAGGCCAGCCGCAACGAGCAGCCTTGCCACGAACACGGAGGCCTCTTTTTCTCCTCTGGCCTCATACATGGGTATGTAGCGTTGTACGACCGAAGGCACTGAGAAGGTGAGCAGCGTGGATGCCAGGCTGGAGAGCAGGTAAAGCGACGACACCTCGCCCACGAACGACGGCGACGTGACCTTTGTGGCGTAGTACCAGAAGATGAAGCCTGAAAGCGCCATTATGATGCTTTGACCGTAAACGAAAGCGGAGCTGTGGGCGACGTGTTTTGCTGCAGCATCGCCGTATATGTCGCTCGAGCTCAACTCACGTTTAAAGCGAGGGCCATAATAAACGTTTTTAATTTGCAAGGGCGGGACATAAAAAACGCGCTTTCGCATTTGCATGCAGGTTTTCGGTAAATGGCCTACGGTTCCTCGGCGTTCAATCCGGCGAGTTTTTTTGCTGTGCTCACGGCAGCGTCGAGCATTTCCTCAGTCAACCTGCCGGTGTTCGTGTTCTGTCTGCTTGGGTGATAGGAGCAGACGATGCATCCTTGGGGCGATTTGATGACCTT
>DAYW01000020.1:9782-41471 GCA_002507085.1 archaeon UBA168
CTTTTCATTCCCAGCGCGTCAGTCAGCCCGTTGAGGGCTATGGATCCGAGGGCTAGGAAGGCCCTTGGCTTCACAAGCCTTATCTCCTCGATCAGGTAGGGCCTGCAGTTAGCTATCTCTTGCGGCGTGGGCTTGTTGGCGGGAGGAGCGCACCTAACCACGGCAGTCACGTAAACGCCCTTGAGCTCAAGCCCATCATCTGCGCGTTCGCTTGTGGGTTTATTTGCGAGCCCCGCCTTGTAAAGCGCTCTCATAAGCCACGCCCCTGAGCTGTCACCGGTGAACATCCTTCCAGTCCTGTTGCCCCCATGGGCAGCTGGCGCGAGCCCCACTATCATGAGCTTAGCGCTCCTATCGCCAAAGCCGGGCAAGGGCTTCCCCCAGTAGGTCCAGCCCGCGAACTCCTTCTTCTTGGTTTTGGCAACCTCTTCCCTATAGGCGACGAGTCTCGGGCAAAGCTTGCAGCTTATTATCTGGTCGTTGAGCCTCTTCCAAGCGTCGTCCTCTTTTGACATCTCTTTTCACCAGTTCAGTTAGCTCGGAGATGCCCTTCTGAAGCTCAACGTTCGGCCGCCACTGCAGGATCTCATACGCAAAGCGCGGATCTGGCTTTTGGCTTGTGGGTTTTCCCTTCTCCTGCCATATCTTTGAGCTTGAGGCAAGCATTTTCCTCGCCGTCTTCAACAGTTCCTCCCTGCTGACCTTTTGGCCTGGGAAGTCAACGGCGCGCCCTTTCATCTCGCTTCCCTCGTACTCCATCAGCTTCATCAAACCGTCCACCGCATCCCTTATGTGAACTGGAAAGACGTCGCCGCCTTCAACTGGTAGGTCTTCGCCTGCGAGCATCGACTTGAGTGACTCGTAAAGCCAGCCGTGGCTTGACCCGTAAACGCAGTAAAACCTTGCCACCCTAGCGTCAACTCCTTTCTCTTGGGCATAAGAAGCGGAAAGCGCCTCTATAAAGGCGATCGAGCCCGCAGCTGCGGAGGCCGTTTCCTCCTTGCCTTGGATCATCGAGTAGTCTATGCCTATCACTGACCTAGCGCGCTTCACGTATGCAAGCCTGAGAACGTTGAGCGTTCCCAGCGAGTTCTTCAGCATGGCTTCCACAGGGTGCGATGCGTCGCAGTCAAGGTCAAGATGGTATATCCGGTCAATCTTCGAGTCAACGTGATGAAGGTTCAGTATGTCCTCCTGCACAAGAACCCCTTGGCCGCTGGGAAACGCGGACCTTGGTCCCACCAGAAACAGTTCATGCCCCTGCGCCCGTAAGGACTCTGCTAGGCTCTGGGCCAAGGGATGGGATGTACCGGTGACCAGAACCTTCATGGCTAAGCATCGGGCGACGCTTTTATGGCTGTCCCGGCCTTCCTCGCGCTTTTCCTCATATCTTCATCTCCTCGACTTCGTTCAGAGTTCTATCGATTATCTCTTCGTAGTTGACCTTTTGCTCAAGCGCCAAAACCTCTTCCTCGGATGGATTAAGGGAGGGATGCAGCGAGACCATGGAGCAGCAGTCGCGGTACGGCTTTATGCTCAGCTCATAGGTTCCGATTTCCTTTGCCTTCTCTATTATCTCGTCCTTATCGTAGGTTATGAGGGGCCTCAGCACCAAGGAGTCGGTGGCTTTGTCAATGAGCTTCAAGTTCTTCATTACCTGTGAAGCCACCTGGCTTAAGCTGTCCCCTGTGACCAGCGCGTCGTAGCCTTCCCTCATCAAGATCTTGGATGCCACCCTCATCATAAAGCGCCTGAACAGCACTAGGTGATACCTCTCCGGATAGTTCAAGAAGTAGACGTAGAAGTAGTGGTAAGGCGCCAGCAGGACCCTGATGGAGGGCTCAAACCTGCCCAGCTGCCTTGCGAGGTCTTCTATTTTTGTTCCCTTTACTTGGGACCCGTTTGGAAATGCGTGAAAGTGTAAGAGGTCAGTGCGGCATCCCCTCTTCATGGCAAGGAAGGACGCCACGGGCGAGTCGATGCCGCCAGAGAAAAGGGAAAGGACCCTGCCGGAAGAGCCCACTGGGAGCCCGCCAATTCCCTCGTGCTTCAACCAATAAACCAAGGACTTGCCCTCGAGCACCTCGACGCTAACCGTTAGGGATGGATTCGATAGTTGCACCTTAACTTTGGGATACCTTTCAATTAAGGCCTCGCCGAGCTTTGCCTGGATTTCCATGGAGTTCATGGGGAAGCGCTTATCTGTCCTTCTTGCAGTCACCCTGAACGAAGGCGCGCTATCTAGGTTTACAATTTCTGGCACTTCCTTGAACAGCGCATCGTTATCTACAAGATAAGCAAGCGCGTAGTTCTTTATGCCTATGACCTCGCGAAGCCGTTCTTTAGCCTCATCTTCTCTTCCGCGTGGCGGCCTAACTATTATGCGCCCCTGCAGCCTTTCAACCTTGTAGTCTGGCCCAAGCTTCTGCCTTATGTTGCTCGCCAGAAGGGACTCAAAGTAGCCCCTGTTCTTTCCCTTGAGCGCAAGCTCGGCGTAGTGAACCACGTAAACTTGTTCCGCCATGGAGTATTACTGGTGGCTGTCTTTAGCTTTTGCGAACGTCAAGGAGAATCCTGAGAGCATGGGGTTTTAGCGCGCCATATTTTTGGCCGCTAATGAGCTAGGTGCGTCATGCGCAGGCGGAAAGTTTCGCTTGCCCTGCGCTTAAGGGTGGGCGCCTCGAGCTAAGGCGTGCCGGCTAGAGCTCAGCTGCTTGAAGCGGCTACACCATCTCAAGGTACTCCTTGAGCGCCTGCGCGCTGTTTCTCTCCCTGTCTTTAGCCGAGTACAGCAGAGTCAAAGTGCCCCGCCTAGCCCACTCTTTCAGCTCCTCGATTTTCGGGTTCCCCTTGAGCTCTTCCCAGTACTTCAGCTTGAACTCCTCCCACTTTGCTGGGTCGTGGGCAAACCACTTGCGAAGATCGCTGCTTGGCGCTATCTCTTTTTCCCATGAGTCGATTTTCAGGTCCTCCCTTTTCATGCCCCTAGGCCAAAGCCTTTCTACGAGGATCCTTTTGCCATCGTCGGGAGAAGCTGGCTCGTAAACGCGTTTTACCCTTATATCCATATGTAATGGCTTAGATTGCTTTTATGTGTTTTACTCTCTAAGAAGGTTTAAACGTAGTCAGCGGACATGCGTATGATATACGACTTCGGTCATGCGGCGATAACAACCGCGAACCTTCATCAAATGAAAGATTTCTACGAAAAGCTCGGCCTGAAGTACTCGTTCACGCTTAACGACGAGAAGGGTGACGAGTGGATCATCTACATGAGGCTTGGCAGCACCTTTCTAGAGCTGATAAGGGCTGGGGGAAGCCACAAGGGTGAAGGCTACGGCCTTGCTCACGTGTGTTTCCTCGTGGACGACATGTATAAGACCGTCGAGGAACTGGGCAAGAAGGGCATCAAGACGACCGAGCCAAAGATGGGGCTGGACGGCAACATACAATGCTGGGTGAAGGATCCCGAGGGGAACGACATAGAGCTCATGCAGATACTGCCTGGTTCCCCGCAAGCCAAGGCTGCGAAGGGGGCGTCTGGCTATTAGGAAATATTACGGCGTTATCTCGAAAATATGAAAAAATTTTTCGGATAGAACGGAAATATTTATATACTCTGGGTTATTGATCTCGGTGACGGTTTTGGCTGGAAGATTTAAGAGAGAGCTGGGGCTGTTCCAGCTCACCATGTTCGGGATAGGCGCCATCCTGGGAGCGGGATGGCTCTTTGCGCCAGCCAAAGCCGCGGCCATAGCGGGTCCATCTGAAATTTACGCTTGGCTCATAGCGGGCCTCATGCTGATGCTCGTTGCGCTGGTTTACGCTGAGCTGGGTTCGTCTTTTCCCNNTACGCCGAGCTGGGTTCGTCCTTTCCCACGGCTGGAGGGGTGGCAAAGTACTCGGATTACTCGCATGGTCCGCTTCTCGGCTTTATAACGGGCTGGAGCATATTCCTTGCCGGAGTAAGCTACTCGGCGCTTGAAGCGGTGGCATCAGCGCAAGCCCTTTCATTCCTTTACTCGCCGCTGGCTTCTTCAAGCGGAAGCAGCCTTTCCCCGCTTGGGATCTTGGTGGCCTTTGCGTTCCTGCTGCTATTCTTCTCGTTAAACCTTGCGGGAGTGAGAAAGGTAGGGGGCTTTCTCTCCTTTTTAACGCTGGTCAAGTTTTTGGTTCCCGTGATGGTCCTGTCTTTTGTGTTTACCCTTCGCTTTAGTCCGGCCTCGATCAGCTCTGCCGCTTTGACGCCATCCAGTTTCGGTGGGGTGCTGATGGCCATATCGGCTGGAGGCATCATATCCACGTACAGCGGCTTTAGGCAGCCGATCGACATGGCGGCTGAGGCGAAGAATCCGAAGAAAGACGTTCCGAGGGCCGTTATTCTCTCAACGGCGATCTCCATAGCGCTTTACACGCTCCTCGGCATCGCTTTTCTGATGGTTGTCAACTGGCACGCACTGGGTATTCCTGCAGGTAACTGGAAGGCGCTTCTTGCGCTTCACTCCTCGCCCTTTATAGACGCGGCGGCCTCGCTGGGTGCCATTTGGCTCGTTGTTTTTATGCTGCTTGACTCCGTTTACTCTCCCATGGGCGAGTCCGGAGTGTACTTCACCACGTCCTCAAGGATAAGCTTCGCGATGGCTGAGCAGGGATACTTCCCAAAGATATTTGGGGAGCTCAACGATGAAGGGGTACCCGCAAAGGCCCTTCTGCTGGGCTTAGCCCTGAGCGCGCTTTTCATCATTCCCTTTCCGAGCTGGTATCAGATGGTAGAGGTGGCATCTGGACTTACGGTGATAACCTATTCCATGGGCCCCGTGTCCTCAGCGATATTGGGGGCTTTCAGCAGCGATGGCTTCAAGTTGCCCGCTGGAAGGATAATTAAGCCAGCTGCCTTTGTCGTTACCACGTTTCTCGTGTACTGGTTTGGCTGGCCGTACACGCTGTACGTAATAGGGCTTGCGCTGCTTGGAATTCCCATCTACGCCGTTTATGCCAGAAAGTTGGGGACGGTATACGGTAGCATGAGAGCCGCCCTCTGGTACTTTGGGTACCTGGCGACGCTCTTGGTCTTTTCCTACTTGGGCAGCCATGCGTTTGGAGGTATTGGATTTATCAGGGAGCCTTTCGACCTTGTTGGTGTGATGGTAGCAGCCCTCATGTTCTACTACGCTGGAGTCAAAAGCGCCTCCCCTCACATCCCTCCTTTGTTGCTTGCCTCTGCCGTTCAAAGCGGCGAAAATGAGCGCAACCGCCTAAAGCTTCTCGTTAAGGCCATCGCAAGGCGAAGGTCGCGTTCCCCCCGCCCATAGGGACTTACGGTCTTCGGCTTTTTCTCGCCTACTGCCCGCGACCAAGGCAAACACGCGTTAGGGCTTTAAAGGCAATCGGGGCAATGCCTCAACGCCGCGACCTCGGTGCTGAGAGGACAGCGCAGGCACACGAGCATCATAAAGGCATATTAACGGAGTCCGTGTCATAGGTGAACCATATGGCAGATTACGCCGAGGGCGATTTAGTCATAACGCAGGAGGATGCCGTGTTTGAGGTCATAGACAGGGACGTGCACGGCTACGCGCTGTCGCAGCTGATGTACACGCCCGCTAGGCGCGGCGAAAGGGACGTCCTCATACCCAGGGAGGGGCCTCTGGCCGGTACTCCTCTTTCCTCTCGCGGTCATCACCATTTGCCTTACAAAAGCCATTACGTCCCGAGCGCCTTTTTACTTCCCTCGGAGGCTATAAAATACCATCAGCTCCCAGAGCTGAAGGCAAAACAAGCGTTCTTTGGAGACGGGGAGGAGAACCTCAAGAGAGTGGTGGTCGCGATTTCCGCGGGAAGCGCGGTGGCCCCTTTTTCACTGGGCGTTGGAGGTCCTGTGCTGCTTGGGCTTCGGTGCGAGCCCGTGAAACTGCTGATATACGGCCTCAAGCAGGGAGCCGAGGTGATATCCTTTATGAAGGACTCGGGGCTTTCGACGGCGGAGGCAAAGAAGAGGGTTATAAGAAAGCGCCCCTGGATGTCTGACGAGGTCTACTCCCTTTTAACGGAGAGGAAATGGGACGTGGCGGAGATCGAGGGGCAGCTAGTAAGGGTTCGGGTCGTTTTGCCGCGGCAAGAGGGACATAGAGGGTCTTACAGCCGTCTCATTGGCGTGGAGGACGGCGTTCAGGGGGAGGCAAAGATAAGCGACGATCAGCTCGGACATGCGTTTCCGGCTAGGTATCGCGTCAAGGGCGAAGCCCAAGAAATAGTCGTCTATGATGAGGATTTCATTGGACTTGCAAGCGTTGACGAAGCCGTTAAGTACAGGGGAAGGCTTGAGCTCATAGAGGGAGAGGAAGGAAGGATAAAGAGGGTGGTTATAGGCGGAAGATATGATTACGTGCTGCCAAAGGGCCGATGCCGATCCGGGCAGAAGAGAGATTTTTGTGGGGTTTGTCCCTCTTCGTTCGCAAGGGTTAAAGGCGCTTGCCTATCTCAACCCAAATGGGACGCGTGTTAATGCTCACATGGGAATATCCTCCCCGCGTGGTCGGTGGGATTTCGTCTCACGTCAGGGATATATCTAAGGCCTTAGCCATGAGAGGAAACGAGGTCGATGTCGTAACTCCCGAGTTTCCCGATGCCCCAGCTGAAGAGGAGGTAAAGATCTCGCGGGGAACCATTAGGGTGCACCGCGTCCCTGCGTATGACAGGCCTGCGCCAAACTTCAGCACGTGGATATCCTTTATGAACTTCTCCATGGAGCAGCGGTCCGTATCGCTCCTAAGGGATGAGGACTTTGACTTGATACACGCTCATGACTGGGTGGTGGCGGAATCGGCCATAGGACTGAAGCACTTGGCCAGGCTTCCCCTTATGGCCACCATACACGCCACGAAAAAGGGAGAAGGGGTGGCATATTTTCACAGCTGAGCGCGCATATAGACCAGGAGGAGAGGTGGCTGGCCTCAGAGTCGTGGAACGTCATAGTCTGCAGCCATGCCATGGCAGATCAGGCACGGGAGCTCGGCGCGTTTCCTGATAAGATCCACGTGATACCAAACGGGGTGTGGCCATCGGAGTTTGGGATTAGGGCGGATGCCCAGTTCAGAAGGAGGTTTGCCTCTGACGACGAAAAATTGGTCCTCTTTGTGGGCAGGCTCGTTCACGAAAAAGGCGTTCTTGAGCTCATGACGGCCTTCAGGTACGTGCTCAACAGCTTCAACGCGAAGCTTGTCATGGTTGGTGAGGGCTACCTCAAGGAGGACCTCTACAGGCTTNNGAACCAACTTGGCATATCGCAAAGGGTGTACCTGACGGGCTTTGTTGAGGAAAGCGTGAAGAAGGCCCTGTACTCCGTTGCGGACGTGCTGGTCGTGCCAAGTCTTTACGAGCCCTTTGGGATAGTTGCATTGGAAGGAATGGCTTCAGGCGTGCCCGTGGTCGTGTCCGACGTGGGCGGGCTGGGCGAGATAGTGACCCACGGACGCAATGGAGTTAAGGTCTATGCGGGAGATCCGTCCTCAATTGCGTGGGGGATCTCCTACGTCCTATCAGATCAGGCCAGGGCAAAGGCGATGGCGGAGCAGGCGAGGCTTGACGTTGAGCAGAAGTACTCATGGGATACCATAGGCGCCAGCACCGTTGACGTTTACAACAAGGTCTTGAGCGAGTACAAAAAAAGCAGCTGGAGAGTTAAGGAAAAAATTGGGGAGTTCTACTGATCGTTGTTCCTCGAACCAGTCCTCGCTTTGCTCGTAAAGGTAAACGATTCCCTCCTTTGCCCATGCAAGGGTTATGGATCCTACGTCATTCGCGTGCTTTCCTTGTCCGTATTCCTTGTTCACCACCAAGGTTTTCGCTCCTTCAGCCAAGGCGGCATCTATGAACTCCTTCCAGTTCTTATCGTCCTCGTCCCAGAGCATCACGTTATTTGGTTGCTCTCCGAGAAGCGGTATGCCCTTAAACGCAACCAATCCCTGCGCTTTGGCGTAGCTAAGCACTTCATCATACGTCTTTTCTAATTCCAACCTTCGGTTTACTGATGGATGGATTAAAGCTTGCCTGAGGTAATGGGCGGCAGGTTGATAAGCTGCGGCCTTTATTACAGCATTATAAATGAGCACAAAACGCGTCGTAATGGTTTTGAAGGGAAACGATAGATGGGGCTGGGGTCAGATTGCATAGGGCATTTGGAAGCCCTGAGCTGGCGCCTTTATTTGACCCCTTTCTTCTGCTCGATGACTTCGGGTCGAGTGACCAAAGCGACTACCTAATGGGATTCCCTTGGCATCCTCATCGGGGCATCGAGACCGTTACCTACTTGTTAAAAGGCACTGTAGAGCACGAGGACAGCATGGGCAACAAGGGGACCATAGGACCTGGGGACGTACAGTGGATGACGGCAGGAAGCGGTATATTTCACTCAGAGATGCCGAGACCACTGGGTCAAAAGGGGGTTCCAAGTAATAACCTAAGTAGTAGCGAGGTAAGAGGGCTACAGCTTTGGATAAACGTGCCGGCCTCTGAAAAGATGAACGATCCTGAGTACCAAAACTTGGTGGGCAAGGCCGTGCCCAGCGCTGAGCTCGACGATGGCGCCTTTGTGAAAGCCGTAGCTGGGGCTCTGGGATCGGTCTCCGATCTGGGCTTGCTTCAGGGACCTGTTCAGGATAACGGCGTAGACGCAGGTTATTTCGACGTGACCATTCCAGCAGGTGGCAGGCTAGACCTGAAGGTTAAAGAGGGTTACACTGCGGGTCGCCTACGTCGTAGAGGGAGAGATAAGCGTCCCATCCTTTTCCAAACCGGTAGGGCCAAAATCGGTCTCCCTTTTCAGCAGGTCGGGAGATGCTGTAAGCATAAGAGCCGAGAACGGGCCTACGAGGTTTATCGTGCTGACTGGAAAGCCTTTGAACGAGCCCGTGGTATGGTATGGCCCAATAGTCATGAACGGCGAGGAGCAGCTTCTGCAGGCGTTCAGAGAGCTAAGCGAGGGTACCTTCGTGAAAAAAGCTGCCCTTTGGAAGGACTTGGCCTGATGGCTTGGGCATACTTATAAACAGTCGCGAATTAAATATGGGTTGTCTGAAAGGGTACCTAACGAGGATAACGTCCTCATCAAGATGCATAACGCAGGACTTATCACGTCGGCAAGGGCAAGGTCGGTGGAGGAGTTGGCAGCTCTTCTCTCCTTAGATGTCCGCGCCATAAGGCAGGCAATTGAAAGGGCGTTGGCGCAGGGTTACCTGGAGTCGATAGCGGATGGGAGAACCAGATACTTCCTGAGCAAAAAAGGGATAATGTTTGTATCCTCGCTCTTTACCTGACGTCTTCCTGCTTACGGCTCAGTATCCACCAGTTGATTCGCCGCTATCCGAGTTTTCGTTTAGGATAGCTGACGCGTTATCGACCGTCACAAGGGTGTACGTGGTAGCCCCGGGGCTTCAATGGCAGGACATCGGAAACGTGAGGCTAAGGGGCTTTGTGAATCCCGTCTACGATCACCAGAACGTGATCACGTGGGCGTTTTCGGCATGCAGAGAGGCTGAGAGGATAGTCGCGACCAGCAGGTACGAGCGGGGAGCTCAGGGGCCGGTCATAGCCGTTAACTGGGAGCTGTTTCCTGCCGCCCTTTCCGTGGGGCGCTTCTTCTCACTCCCCATTCATTTTATCCCCCACAGCTTTGAGCTGCAGAGGGGTGGCTCATCGTCCCTTTTGAGCGTTGCCATACAGGAGCTTGAGAGGCTTGCAGTGAGCGCTTCCCAGAACACGCTTCTCTTTGGAAGGGAGGTAACTGAGTACTACTACAAGACCGGAGGGAGCAGCAGGACTTCCGTTGAGCTTCCCGTTGACGAGCTTCAACCCTCAAGAAAGAAGGAGCTCGCCCAATCCATTATGAAGGCGCTTGAACAAGGTGCGAGGGAGAGTTCTGGTAGCCATTAGGGCTTTGCGAGATTTTGCGCAAGTTGGAAAGTCGTCACTCGTTGTAAATTGATTTCCAGATTTCTGGCATTGCTTCCGATGCGTTTGTCCTAATAGCCTGCGCCCTAGGCAAATGGGTAATAGGAAAGGGTTAAAGGTGGCCCATGTAGGTTACATATGAAGGCTAAGGGTGTTGCGCTCATCTTTGGGGGCATTACTTTCTCGCAGCTTTTCGCGGTTATCATAGCCTATCTCACTAAACCCATAACCATAGTGTCGATCAACCCAGATGGAAGCGTTACCGCGATAGTCAACAGTACCACGGAGAGCCTTCCGGCGTCTAACGTAACATCTCACATGATAGTCCAATCGATTTCACCCTTCGGTTTGGGTGCCTTTGGCTCGCTTCTTGTTTCGGCGTCTCTTGTAATTGGATCTCTTGTGGCCGCTTTTCTGTTGGTCATGCTGCTGAGGAGAGGGTACATAAACTACGTCATTTCCGGCATCTTGGGCGTGGCCACGTTTTTGCTTAGCTATTACGTGGCCTCCTTCTTCCTGGGTTACTCCTCCCCCATATCCATAGGGGTGCCCCTTGTATTTGCGGGGATAATAGCGGCGTACGGCCTCTATCCAAGGAGGTTTCGCGGGTGGCTTCAACTTCTGGTTAACGTCCTTGTCCTCCTCAACGGCGCGGAGCTTGGCTTCTTCCTTGCGGTGTCATTTCAGAAGCTCACCATAGTATTTCTGGCCTTTCTGTTTTCAGCCTACGACTTTTACTCTGTGTTCAGGGGGCCCATATCGAGAATGCTCGGGAAGCCCAGAGCGCGTGCGCAGGATCAAGAGGAAGTAGTTGAAAGGCCCGAAAGGGGCTTTCTTGGGCCGATGCTGGTCAACTTTGGGGAGATCGAGATGGGGCTCGGGGACATAACCTTTTACTCGATGATGCCAACGGCGATATTTGCTGAGGGCATGGGCATGGGGCTGACGTTGCTGGAGATGCTTCTTATAGACGTTGGAGTCGCCGCGACTCTTGTGCTTTTAAGAAAGATCAGGCCGTTGCCTGGGCTTCCGATACCGCTCCTCCTCGGGGTCATAGCTTTTCTGGCATGATCTTGGCAAAAGCTTAACGGCATCCCTCATGAATAGATCATGGTAAAGATAGCGGCTGTGGGCACAGGGAGCATTTTTCAGAGGATGCACCTTCCTTCTTATCCTTCCGTTGAAGGGGCAGAGCTGGTGGCGCTAGTGGATGTGTCTGAACAAAGCCTTAAAGCCGCAAAGAGGCTCATGAATCAGCTTTACGAGGACAAGGCAAAAGAGCTTGAGACCGTTGATCCAGACAGAGCGGAATTGCTGAGGGCGACGGCAAGTTCCATTAGGACGTACTCATCGCTTGAGGGAATGCTGGGATCAGAGCAGGTGGACCTGCTTGACGTTTGCACGCCCCCAAAGTACCACGAGCAGGTTGTGGAGGCGATCAAGAGGGGTGTCGGGGTCATGGTGGAAAAACCCATGGCCTATTCCTACATCGAGGCGAAGCGCATATGGGATGGAGTGAAGGAAAACCACGGCTTCTATCAGCACAACGAACAGGAGATCTTCGACCCGTTCTATTATACTGCGAGGAAGATTGTGCAGGNNGGCGAGCCCTTGCTGGTTTCCGTAAGCTTTGCCCACTACGGACCTGAGAACAGGAGGTGGTTTTGGGACTGGACCGTTTCAGGAGGGGGCGCGCTTGTGGATATGGCCACCCACTCCATAACCGTGGGTTGGTTCCTCGCCGGGTTCGAGAAGAGGATAACGCAAGTCAGGGCAGTGAGCCCTCATGGCATATCGCAGAGGATGAGCGATCGTCTAATAGACGGCAGGTTCAGGAGTTTTGACGTAGAGGACGACGCTCACGTGGAGCTGAGGCTTGAAGGAGAAAAGGGCGAATGGGTGACCTTGCTGGCAGAGGGATCTTGGTCGGGTAGGGACTCGGTTCCCTTCATGGTTCAAGGGACTGCTGGAGTCGTAAGGGGGGACCCCGAAAACAAGAAGCTTGAAGTCGTTGACGCGTTTGGGAACGAGAGGGAAGTGGCTGTGCCGAAGTGGAACAGCTTCGAGATGGAGTTATCAAATGCCGTGAGCTGCGTCAAGGACGGCACGCGCTCTATTTCCGATGAAGACATAGGGCTTCAGACAACCATCGCCATGGGGGCGGCATACCTATCCGAGCTGAAGGGAAGGGCAGCAGTAACTCCAGAGGAGTTCACGGACTTCGCGGAGACCTTTGGCAGTGGAGAGGAGTTGGTTAAGGCCCTGATTAAGGGCGTTAAGAGGGTGGATAGCAGTTGAGGATGGCGGCCCTCATAAGCGGAGGAAAGGACTCGTGGACCGCTTTTCAGATGGCGAGAGAGGCTGGCCACGATGTCGTAGTCGCGGTCAACGTGCGCTCCCCCAACAGCTGGAGCTACATGTATCACACGGTGAACTCATGGGTAGTTGACGTGCAGGCCATGGCTGTGGGAGTTCCCCTTGAGGTTTTTTACACAAGGGGGGTGAAGGAAGAGGAGGTCGACGACCTAGCGTACTACTTATCTCAGGTTAAAAAGAGGTGGAACGTGGAGGGGCTTTCCATAGGTGGCATCAGAAGCAGATACCAAGGAGATAGGATAGGCAGGGTGTGCGAGCAGCTTGGCCTTGAGTTGTACGCGCCGCTTTGGCACAAGGACAGCGAGTGGTTGCTGAGGGAGTACCTAAGAAGAAACATGAAGGTCATATTCGTGCTTGCCTCGGCGCTTGGGATTGGCCCTAATTGGCTCGGAAGACAGCTTGATGAGAAGGCCATTGAGGAACTCATCATCCTTAACAAGAAGTGGGGAGTTGACCCTACTGGAGAGGGCGGAGAGTACGAAAGCCTAGTGCTTGATGCACCGTTCTTCAGGGAAGCGATAAGCGTGGAGGAAGCCGAGAAGATATGGAGGGTTGACACGGGGACTTACGCAATAAAGCGCGTGAGGCTTGTTCCGAAGTCACCTAAGGCCTGATGCAAACCACGACGTCAGACACGTTAGTTCCTGTGGGACCTGTCATCATGAGGTCACCGCTTCTCTCTAGGTACTCGTACGAGTTGTGCCGCCTTAGGTACGGCTCAGGATCACCAAAGGACCGGGTGGTGTCATCCACCAGCGCTCCGGCGGCGTCTGTGGGACCGTCAACTCCATCGGTGGCCAACGCGCCAAGCGTCTCCTTTCCCTCGAGGCGAAGCGATGCCCAAAGGGCCAGCTCCTGGTTTCTTCCGCCCCTTCCCACCGGACCTGTCAGCGTCACCGTGGTCTCTCCTCCCGCGACTATAGCTCCTTTGAAGTCATGCGATAAGATGAAAGAGGCCGCGTCCTTTGCCTCTCCTGAAAGCGGCAGGGAGAGCGTCGGGTATCCCATCCTCATTGCCTCGTTAACCGCGCCCCTCACGGCGTCGGCGTTGCCTCCGATGAGCAGCGTCGGAATGGACTTGGAAGGTTGCTCCCTTCCTTTTTCCAGAAAGCGGAGCACTCTTTCCGAGGCACCGCTCAACGCCCCCCTTTCCTGGAGGACTTTCTTAACCCACTCGATCGTCGTCGTCGTTGCCAAAGTCGGAGCAGACCCCACGGAGTAAAGGTTATCGCCTGGCACGTCTGACAGAACGAGCGAAACTGACCTTCCCTTAACGCGCGCCGCTAACTTTCCCCCTTTGATCGCAGACAGGTGCTTTCTTACCTCGTTTATATCGTGGATCGGCGTTGATGCTCTGGTGAGCGAGTCGTAAACCCACGCGAGGTCGGCGAGCTCAAGGCCCTCCTCAGGCATCTCCATCAGCGCAGATGCCCCGCCGGAGATCTCAAACAGCACCGAGTCCTCGTGTTCCAGTGCGCTAACTACGGCCTGTGCCGCTTGGAGGGAATTCGCATCCGGCTTAGGGTGGCCTGCCCTTATGACCTGGAAAGGCACATCAGGAACGGGGTATCCCTTGGGCACCACAACTATGCCCCTGCGAAACCCTAAGCGCGCTGCAGCGAGTGCCATCCTTCCCGATGCCTTTCCCACAGCTACGAGAAAGGGGTCTTTCCCCAGGGAAATGCCACCTACGGCTATCTCGGGCTTTGCAGATATGTGCTTTATGGAGAGCGAAAAAGGGTCCACGGAGGCAAGCGCGCTGGTTAAAATCCTGATCACGTTTTTCCTTTCCTGCGTATCCTGTTTTGCTTTCAGGGGAGGCGGAAAGTCAAGGTTTTCCAATCCTGCGTTATTTTTTCATCAATTTAAATGCCTGTTGCAGCGCTTCGCTGCGAGCGCGTCAGGCGCTTTTCTTTGCTCTTATGTTCTTTAGAAGCACCCCGAGCTAGCGGCGCCGGGGACGGGATTCGAACCCGCGAGGCCCGGAGGACCAACAGCTCTCAAGGCTGCCGCCTTTGTCCACTCGGCCACCCCGGCGCTATAAAAGTTTGGTCTGCTTTTAACTCTTTGGGGATCAGGGAGAAGCGCCGTCAATAAGCACAAGGTCGATAAGCGCATGTAGTTGAAGCACCAAAGTTTAGGCCCCGAGCTCGAGGATCTCCCTCACGGCTTTCCTGACGGCTTCCTCGCTTGTCTTGATTGTGGGAATCCATCCATCCCTCTTCGCTTTTTCTATGGAGAGCCAGGCGTACTTAACGTCTCCCATCCATCCCCTTCCATCCAATCCGCCCGTGGTGCGGATCTGGACTTGTGAAGGGTTGAGTCCCATTTCCTCAATCGTTATCTTCGCTATGCTTATGACGTCGATTGCGTCCACAGCTCCGAGGTTGTAGGCCGTGTTCTTTCCCTTTTTGCCCCAATTCAGCGCCATGACAAATCCTCTCGCGCAATCGTCAACGTGGAAGTAGCTCTTGGTTTGCGTCCCGTCTCCGAGCACCTCGAGCTCATTGGGGTTGCTCCTCAACTTCCCTATGAAATCGTGGAGCACTCCTCTCGGCGCGTCTCCTCCTACCACATTTGCCAGCCGCAGCGAAACGGCCTTTATGCCGTAATACGAGGCGTAGGCAGATATGAGCGCTTCAGACGCCACCTTCATGGCGCCGTAGGTAGATATGGGCGCCAGGGGATAGTCCTCGGGCGTCGGGGTGAGCGCTGCGTCCCCGTAAACGGTAGAAGAGGAGGCGAACACGAAGTTGGGAACGTCAGCCTTTCTGGCGGCCTCCAGCACGTGATACGTGCCCACTAGGCCAACGCTTATGTGCACGTTTGGGTCTCCGACCCTGACCTCGGGGTTGGCGGCCAGGTGGAATATGGCCTGCTTTCCCTTAGATATCCTTTCGATTTCCTCAAGGGAGCTTTCAGAGGCTATATCCACGTTGGCTTGCTCCCTAACGTTTGGATCAGAAGACTTAACGATGTCGACGATCGCAGCGCCACCAAGCTGCTTTAAAATGTGCCTGCCTATGAACCCTGACCCGCCCGTTATCAGGTAATCCATTAGAAGATAAGGCAGATAGGAGATAAGGCCATCGCATCCTTTTGCCGCCGATTTTTCACACGGTCTTGTATCGGGCTAGTAAACGCTTTTACGGGTTGAAATGGTTTAAATCCTGATAAACGATGGCTGCGCCAGACAAAGCCAAGAAGGAATCAGTCGAAGATCTTATGAAGGAGCTTAACACGTCTTTGAACGGGCTGACAAGCGACGAAGTCGCAAACAGGCTCAAGCAGTATGGTTACAACGAGATAGAGGAGAAGAAGGAAAGCCCGGTAATCAGATTCGTTAAAAAGTTCTGGGGGCTTGTCCCGTGGATGCTTGAGGTCACAATAGTGCTGACCTACGTCCTGCACAAGTTTCTTGACATGTACATAATTTTGGCCCTTCTTTTGCTTAACTCCATAATAAGCTACGTCCAAGAGTACAAGGCGGGCAACGCCGTTGAGATGCTCAAGAAAAAGCTCACGGTCAACGCCAGGGTGCTGAGGGATGGACAGTGGAAGGTCGTTCCGGCTCGTGAGCTCGTTCCAGGGGACATAGTAAGGGTGAGGCTTGGTGACTTCATCCCGGCAGACATGAAGGTCATCGATGGGAACGTTTCAGTCGACCAATCGGCGCTTACCGGTGAATCCCTTCCCGTGGAGGCAAGCAAGAACTCGTTGCTTTACTCGGGCTCCATAATAAGGAGGGGCGAGGCGACGGCCGTGGTCGTGGCCACGGCAGATAAGACGTACTTTGGGAAGACCACACAGCTTGTGCAGGTTGCCAAGCCCAAGCTTCACATACAGGAGGTCATAATGAGGATAGTTGACTACCTCATAGTTATGGACGCCGTGTTCATAGCGATTCTGCTGGCCGGGTCATTCATATCGCATTACAACATAATACAGGTGCTTCCGCTTGCCCTGATACTGCTTGTTGCCGCAATACCCGTTGCTCTGCCTGCCATGTTCACCATAGCCATGGCGTTGGGCGCCCTTCAGCTGGCCAAGGCCGGCGTGCTCATAACCCGCCTCAACGCAGTGGAGGATGCCTCCTCGATGGACGTGGTGTGCATGGATAAGACGGGCACCATAACAGAGAACAAGCTCAGCGTTGCTGGCATATCCCCGCTTCCGTCCTATGGTAAGGAAGAGGTCATAGCATACGCCGCTTTGGCATCTCAGGAGGCAACCCAGGACCCAATCGACATAGCGGTCCTGAACTACGCGAAGCAGAGCAACGTGAAGCTTGACTCCTTCAAGCAGGTGACGTTTCACCCATTTGACCCCTCCACGAAGAGGACCGAGGCCGTTGTAGAGAAGGACGGAAAGCAGTTCGTTGTGATGAAGGGAGCGCCTCAGATACTTGCGTCCCTTTCCAAGATGGACGGCGAACAGCTTCAGGCGTTCCAAGAGTACGTCAACGAGGCCTCTCAGAGGGGCTACAGGGTCATAGCGGTTGGAGAGGGGCCGGTGGAGGCCCACGAGGGAAAGGAAAAGATAGGCATAGCAGGCCTCCTTGCCCTATACGACAGGCCCAGAAAGGACTCGCCTGCCCTCATTAAGGAGCTCAAGGAGCTGGGGGTCAAGCCAAAGATGCTGACGGGCGACAGCCTGCCAATAGCCAAGGAGGTCGCCAAGGAGGTTGGCATAGGGGAAAACGTGATAAGGATATCCGAGCTCGAAAACAAAGACCCAAAGGAGAAGGCGAAGATAGTTGACGAGGCCGATGGCTTCGCGGAGATTTACCCGGAGGACAAGTACACCATAGTGAAGGGACTGCAAGCGGCAGGCCACACGGTCGGCATGACAGGAGACGGAGTAAACGACGCGCCGGCGCTCAAGCAGGCAGAGGTCGGCATAGCGGTCAGCAACGCGACCGACGTCGCAAAGGGGGCTGCAAGCGCTGTTCTGACGCAGGAGGGAATCGCCAACATAGTTGACATGGTTAAGATAGGGAGGCAGATCTACCAGCGCATGATAACTTACACAATGAACAAGATAATCAAGGCCTTCCAGATAATCGTGTTCATCAGCCTTGCCTTTATGATCTTTAGGCAGTTCGCCACCACGGCGTTCGACGTGGTTCTTCTGCTGTTTGCAAACGACTTCGTTACGATGTCCATAGCCACCGACTCCGTGAGGTACTCTAGGACACCCGAGAAGTGGAACGTGAGCAACTTGGTGGGCGCGGCCGCGATAATCGCGGTGGCCGTTGTGGCCGAGCTCATGGGTGGGATGTACATAGCGCACTACATGGGCATGCCACTGCCAGAGCTTCAGACCTTCATATTCGATCTGCTGGTTTTCTCAGGCCAGTTCACCGTGTACGTGGTCAGGGAGAGAAGGTGGTTCTGGAGGTCAAGGCCCAGCAATTGGCTTCTGCTGTCATCCGTTGCCGACTTCATAGCGATATCTCTAATCTCTGTGTTCGGGATACTCATACCCGCGGTGAGCGTGAAGGTCCTCGTCGTTGGCCTCGTCTACTCGCTGCTGACTACTCTTCTGCTTAACGATGCCATAAAGGAGATAGCGTTCAAGTTCTACAAGGTTCAGTTCTGAGCCACAGCTTCAAAAATCAGGTTTTTGCGTAGGTCGCGGTTGCCAGTCCCCGGCTGACGACGCGGTCGGTTTCTACGTAACCAAGAGTTGAAAGCGCGCCCCTTGCAGCCGAGAGTATAAAGATCATCTGCTTGTCTGGCACGTCATGCCCAACTACCTGAAGGGTGGCCTTGTATTCTTCGATCTTGAGAGAGAAGAAGGACGCGTTCCAACAAAGGCTCCTGATGAACGATTCAATGCTCTTGGTTGCGTTTCCCTCTACGTTTTTGAGGTAAAGGGCGGCGTTTCTACCCGTGTTCTCAGCGTCGTCTTCGATCACATCGCAGCTGTTCCAAAGAGCTGGAGGCGCCAACACCAAGCCGAGCATTTTGGCCAGCTGCATCGCTTTGTTCGTTTCGACGAGCTCGGAAAACGCCTTTTCCCCTCCCACCTGTAGCACGCCCTGAATTATCTCATTTAGGTATCCGTAAACCGTGCTTCCCCTCTTTCTGGCCTCTTCTGACAGCCTTTCTGCCAGATCTGCTCTTGCCGCAAGTAGCTTTCTTTTCACAGGGTAAGGAGACATGTAAATAAAAGTTTATTGATGTCATCAAAGAAAAAAGCAGACAGGGTATCAGCAATGCGGGTAGCGCGTCGAAAACGGGTCGGAGCGTTGTCCTTGAAAGGTTTATATGCAACTGGCATTAGAATACGAATTGGCCAGCGATAAGTTAATTGGAGGGGCTATTCTTGTAGTAGCCGTAATAGTGCTGATATTGGTCACGGTGTTCATGTGGGTTCCCCCGTTCTCGCAGTACGCTACCTTCGTGGCTGAGTTGGTCGTTTGGCTTGCGGTAGTAGCGCTTATGGTCATTGCTGGTTGGATAGGGTGGACGATAATCACAACGGCAGCTCCGCCACCTCTCGAGCCTGAAAAGCCAGCTCAGCAACCGTCTTCTCAGCCATCCCAACAGCAGCCTTCTCAGCCGTCTTCTCAGCCATCTCAGCAACCGGCTCAGGGAACGGGCGAACAGCAAAAATAAAGGGGTTCCCCTTTTTGTACGGCTACCTGTCATTGTTGGTAGTTTTTTTAGCTTCAATCGTCCTGACGCTTTTATGGATAAGGATAGCAAGGAGGTTTGGGATAACCGGCAAGGACATTCACAAGCCCGGCAATCCAGAAGTTCCAGAGATGGGGGGTATAGTGATACTTCCGTCTCTGGCAATTGGCTTAGCTGCGTTATATCTGATCGATTCCCGTTACGTGGTCCAGTTCGGCTTCATCGTCATCGTGGCTGCCTTTGCCTGGGCGCTGGGGTTGCTGGACGACTTGGTGGAGCTCAGCGCTTTTCCCAAGTTCGTGCTTTCAATACTCATTGGCCTACCGATCTTTCTGTTCGTCAATCCCTTTGTCCACCCCCTTATGGTTCCCTTTCTGAAGCCCGTGAGACTTCCCCTCGTTTACCCCTTTCTCGCGCTTGCGCTCATAGCTGGAACGGCGAACTCCTTTAACTCCTACGACGTGGTCAATGGAAGCACCACGTTCTCTGCCACGATAATATCATTGGCCATGGGAGGCGTCCTTTTCCTAAGGGGAGAACTTGGGCTTGCCACCGTGGTGGGCATGGTGGCAGCTGTATCGCTTGCCCTCTTCATCTTCAACGCTTATCCTGCGAAGGTCTTCATAGGCGACACGGGCAGCTTTGCGCTTGGAGGTGCTATCGCTGCGGCGGCAATAGCCTCCTTCAACGAGTCATTTCTCTTCTTTGCCATATTACCGATGATAGTTAACGCGGCTGCCAAGTTCATGTCGCTTGGAAGGATTTACGAACACCACAAGGCCGGAGTTAGGATAACCCGGATCACCGAAGACGGCAAGATTGCCTCCTACGAAGGCGATGGCAGCATATCGTTGGTGAGGCTGCTCGTGGCGCAAAAACCTCTGAGCGAGAGGCAAGTTTTTGCGGGCCTCGCCGTGCTGGTAACGCTGTCTACGGTGCTCGCGCTTGCGATACTGCCCTTTGTTGGCGTGACCTTGAGGTGGTAACCACGAACCGTGGGTATGCAGGCGCCATAATCCTGCTGCTTGCGTCATGGGCTACGCTTATCGCTTTTCTCGTGTTTATGTCATTTGTGGTCACGCTAAGGCTTGGAAGGCTCACGGGGGTATTCGAGTTTGCTTTGGCGCTGGTCATAGGACTCGGGCTGATCTATGCCTGGTATCTGCTCTTAAAGGAAATATTCGGGTGGGCGCGCTCAAAGCCTTCTCAACGAAATCCACGAGGAAATCGGTGGGATCGGTAAGGGACTCCCTGAGCTTTTCCGCCTGTTTTTCAAAGGCCATCTTTTCCTCCTTTATGGAAGAGCTCTCGAAGTGCCTGATCAGGTCTCCGACCGGTATCCTCTTAACAAGCCCTCTCCTCATGAGGTATGCCTCTATGTCGGTTGGCTCTCCTGGGTAAAGTGAGTAGGTGGGCGTTCCCAACAGCACCGCCTCCGTGTTCATGGGTCCTCCAGCCCCAATGAAGGCATCGGCCGCCTTCAACAAGGGCGTCATTATGGGGTGAGTCTTCATCGTTATGACGCCAGGAAGGTCAACCTCTGCGCTGTACCTTGGCGCGTAGACCACGTCGTAGCCAAGGCGGGCCAATTCAACGGCAAGACTTTGAAGGTTTGTCCTCTTGCCCTCTAGATAAGACGCCTTGTACTCCTCTTCCCTTATCACGACGAGCCCCCTCCCTCCCCTGCCTGTGTCAACGGGATTCGGGAGCTTGGAGGCCCACCCTATCCAAGCCATGGGATCCAGCGATCTGTACTTGATGACCCGCTTAGCTCCGTACCTCCTCCAGTGGCGCGCGTAAACTGGAAAAGGGGTGAGCACGGCGTTAGCCAGCGGGACGGTTAGCCTGCTCTGCGCTTCTGCATGAGGCGAGTCGTGCACTAGGTAGTAAGGCACCCCAAGGCCAAAGGCCACCCGCGCGGTCTCCGGTGAGGCCTGCGCAAACGCGAGGTTCACGCCCTTGTAAAGTCCTTCTAGCTCGAGGGACCTGCTTAGGCTTTCTCTCAGTTTCTCCTCTTTGCTTTCCGCGTGCCTTCCAACTATTCTAGCGCTTATGCCAACGCGCCCAAGCAGCTCGTTTAGCTCTGAGTAATCCCTTGCCGTGATCAGTAGGTCATGGCTGCGCTTTAGCCTTTCCACCACGTTTTTCATGAAGAGGGCGTACTTAGGGGTGAGGATGTCAACGTGGATCGTGGCCATATCGGTCACGGGAGCATGGCGGGCGCTTTTTGGCGTTGCGGAACTATATACATATATATGATATATCTCCATATAGTATGCCAACAAAAGTCTTGGTTGTGTCGACAAGCGCCTTTTACGTGGATCTCTACAGGTACTTAGACGACAATGGGATATCGGACATCAAGGTGGTTGCTGCGCTGGATTCAGTTGAGCAGAAGGCAGAAAAAGACCTTGGGCAAGTGGCTCTTGGTAAGGCCGACGGAGTACCCGTGCTGAGTTCGCTGAAGGAGGCTTCCTCTCTTGAAGCGGATGTCATGTTGCTTTACCTTCCGCCTTCCCTCGAAGTTGGAGATTACGTCAGGACTGCGCTCCAAAAGAGGGAAGCCCTCATAAACATGGGTATGCAGCCCACACAAGCTTACGCGGGCGACTTCCAGAAAGTGGGCCTGCCCATGGCTGGCGACTACGCCATTGAGCAGCTGAGTCCGTCCGTGGTACTTGACGCGCTTATCAACCTTCTCAAAGAGAGGGGCTTGAACGTTGATTCGTCTTATCAAATAGGAGCGGGAGGCCCAGAGCTTGATGAGACAACCCGTGAGCGCAGGCGCCAGGACGAGCTTTCCCTCATAAAGGAAAAAGACGCCGTTTTCATGGGCGCCGTGGAACCGGTCGACTTCATGGGAGAAAGGAGGCATTACTACAGCTGGGTAGAGGCAGAGGGTCCGCTGAAGAGCAAGGTTCAGATCGACCTTTGGGTGAAGTACGAGGAAGCGCCGCTGCTATGCGCGCCGGCCGTGGAGCTGATCAGGGGAATCGCTGCCGCTAAGAGGGAAGGGGTGTCAGGTCCGGCGAAGCAGCTCATGTCCTACTTCAAGAGGCCCCTGGCCTGACGGGGTCGCTTGAGAGTAGCCCTTTAAAAATCCTGCAAGCGGTTCGCTTTTATCTTACATGGCTTAGTGATGCATGTCCGTTGAGTTAAGACGGGACTACTTAATAAACAGATACGTGGTTTTTGCGCCGAGCAGAAGCAGGAGACCCTCCGACTTCAAGGTCGTTGCCGCTACTGAACATGGTAGCGAGAGGTGTCCGTTTTGCGCCGGCAAGGAAGAGCAGACGCCGCCAGCCACCTATTTACTCATACGGGAAGGAGGCCAAGTGAAGGTCAGCTCGGATGGGCCGAACGAGAGAAAGAAAGGCTGGCTGGTCAGGGTTGTGCCCAACCTGTATCCCGCTTTCTCAGCCCAGGAAGGATCCCTCACGCCCGCTCCGCCAGGAGCTGAGCCCACGAAGCTGGCGTACGGATACCACGAGGTGCTCATAGAGTCGCCGGTGCATGATCAGCACTTTTGGATAGCTCCGGAAGAGCAAAGGCAGCTGGTCATAAGGGCCATATTGGACAGGATTGAGGCGTTCTCCAAGGACGGCCGCATTAAGTCGATACTGCCCTTCAGAAATCACGGCAGAGAAGCTGGCGCCTCCCTAAGCCACGCCCACACTCAGATAATAGCATCCGAGCACGTTCCGGCCGTCATAGCAGCCGAGGATGAGGCCTTCACCAACGGTAAATCCCTGTTGGCCATAGCGGAATACGAGTCAAAATCGCAGAGGGCTATCTACGAAAACGCCTCATTTTATGCCTTTGCTTCATGGGCCGGCATAACTCCTTACTCCTTCGAGATAGTCCCAAAGAAGCCCGGCCCAACTCCCTTGGGCACCGATATCCCCTCGCTTTCGGACATCCTCTCGAAAACTCTGAGGGCCCTTGCGTCAGTGCTCAATGACCCTCCGTTTAACCTCGCTTGGCACTTGGCTCCGCTTCCTTGGGATGAGCACGAAAGCTTTCAGTGGCACATAGAGGTGTACCCAAAGCTTTCCATATGGGCTGGCTACGAAATAGGGGGAGGAACCTACATAAACGTCGTCACGCCCGAGCAGGCCGCAACCTATTTAAGAGCCGCCCTCAAGTAAGGCGTGATATCCCGCTACGTCATTATCATCGCGATGCTGGTAGCGGCCTTTGCGATGGCCTCTGCCGCTCAGCCCCAACCGGTCCTCTACTCAGTAAACATGACGGTTTATCCCGATGGGTCTGTTCTTGTGAGCCAAGTTTGGTACGTGGTGGGTCAGAGGGCCTTTCTTGCGCTGAACGGGTCAACCTCCTCGTCCCTTGTGCTTGTGTACGCGTACAACGGCACAAAACCAGTGCAGCCCCTGCCCTTCAACTATACCACGGGGGGCGTCAGCGTCGACTCGGAAGGCTACATTAAGGTCGGGGTGCTTTACTCTTCGAACGCGATGACCTCTAAGTACGGGGACGTTTGGTCCGTTTACTGGGACTTCTCTGCGCCGGTGCGGGTGAAGTTGCCAAGCGGTGCCCAGCTTACCTCATGGTCGACCACCCCGGTTTCCATATCAACTGTCAACGACTCGGTCATGGTAGCGATGCCGGCTGGGGCAAACTCGCTGAACTACACCATACCCCAAGTGCCTGGTTACGTGATAGGGACAGTTTATCCCGCGGCAACCGTCTTTGTTGACGGCAGGGCTGTGAGCAAGGGGACTGGCTTTAACTTAACGCTCCTGCCGGGCCAATATGAGCTGACGCTGAGCTCGCCTGGGTACTTCGCGCGGTCGGTTAACGTCACAGTTGGGCCAGGTCAGGTCATCATATTAAAGCCCATCCGCCTCGCATCAATGGTCAAGCAGCTGCAGCTGAGCGTGGTACCGGCTTCAGCGCTCGTGGGCCAAACCGTGGAGCTCAGGGCAGAGGTAACGTCTTACAACGGCTCCCCCATGAGCGGACAGCCCATCAACTTCTTTGTAAACGGCTCGCGGGTGGGAGAAAACGACACGGGGGCTCAGGGGGTGGCGGTGCTTACTTACAAGCCTAGCTCCCCAGGGAACTTCATCGTTGAGGCAGAGCTGGCGACCAACTCCTCGATCACCTCGAGCTTTGAGCTGCGGGTTTCATCGGGCTTTGCGGCTATCTACTTGATAGCGGTGGGGCTGGCGGTCGCTGTGATGGCTTTTTCGGTCGCCTTTTACTGGCTTAAGGGGCGCAAGCGGGCGTTGCCAGCGGAGCTCGACGCCGAGGAAAAGATGATAGTGCAGTACCTTGCTGCCCACGGGGGTAAGGCGTTCCAGTCTGAGTTGCTGGGCGCTCTTCCGATACCAAAGACAACTCTTTGGAGAAACGTCATGTCGCTTCAGGAGAAGGGATACGTTACCATCACAAAAGTGGGGGGGCTTAACCTCGTAACCCTTACCAAGAAGAGCCGAGCCTCGCAGCCTTTGCGCGATGGCCCTTAAGAAGTCCTCAAGCCTATCGGCGGGCACGCTTGCGCCGCTCGCCTTTTTGTGCCCGCCTCCCGTGCCCCCAACCGATACGGCCGCATCGTGGGCAAGAGCTCCCAAGTCGATATCGGCGCTCGCCGCGCAGCGGAATGACACGTCGTAAGCGCCTCTTTCCTCATCGAGCTTGTACGCCACGGCCACGTCGATTGGGAGGAGCTGCAGCATGAGGGTGGCGGCCCTCCCCGTGAAGAAGGAGCAATCGGAGTGAGCCCAAGAGTAATGGTTCCCCTTCTCCACCAGAAACTGCCTTTTGGAGAACTCCTCCATCTGCGCAAGCTGCCTGGTGGCAGCCTCCATGACGCCGGGGTATGCGTGGGCAAAGGGGCTCTGCTTAAGATAAGTCAAAAGCCCTGGCTTTATGTTGTCTTTTTTGTCAATGGCCAGCGTCAGAACCGATGCCTCGAAATAGGCCAGAATCGAGTCCACGGTTGTCATGATTTGTGATGCGATTTTGCCCTTTTCCATGTGATCTCCTATGGCGGCGTAGGCCGCGTATATTGCGTATCTCTGGGGTATTTCGTCTTGGAAGGAGCTGTAAGCGAGGACGCCCGCGCAATCGTCAAGGGAATGTATTACCTTGGCGCCTGCGTCCTTCAGCGCCTGTAGCACTGCTGGGTTGTCCGGATGGTGATCTATGTAAACGACGCTGGCTCCTTTAGCGATCTTGTCCTTAACTAGGTTTACGAAACGCTGCTCCTTTTCTTTGTCTACGCCCAGATCAGAGACGTAGATAATCTCTCCATNNCCGAAATCTCGATGTTGCTGAGCATATCGTTGTAATCTGAGAACTTGACATCGACCGAGTTGCCACGCGCCTCCTCCCTTACCATGGCGAAAAACGCGGCCATCAGGCCATCGACGTCCGCTGAATGAGATATTATGGAAGCCTTCATTGATATTGCAGGCGGACGCTTAAAAGCGCACCCCAGTCCCGCGGCATCGGCACGTTTTTAAGGGCTGAGCAGATGTTGGCCGTGACTCCCTCAGAACGCTTGAATCGGGCGAAGGCGACGCTCGAGCATGAACTTTCCTCAAAGGAGGTGGCATAGGGGTGCACTTTTACTCCTATTTGGCCGACGCCCTTGCGGCGATATTCATTGCATACACGTACGTCCAAGCCAGACGGAGGAAGTTTGGTAGGGGAGAGTCTGTGGCGTGGGTCATGGTATGGCTTCTGGTTGGCGTCTTTGCGACCTTCCCTTGGCTCTTCTCAGCCATCACCGTTTACTTCGGGATAGCCCTGCCGGTTAACTTGTTTTACGGGCTTTTCTCGATCTTTCTCCTGTTCATGATTTACAGGCTTGAGGAAAGGGTGAACGAGCTGCAGAGGGTTGTGCTGAAGGTTGTCCAAGACCGGGCCATCGAAGAAGCGAACGAGAAGCCGAGCACCACGTAACGTTTATAACCCCTGCTTGTGATGGAAACTTGGGAGTTCTCATTTGGAGAAGAAGGGACTGTTATCTCTACTCATGTATGCGCACTTCACGAACGACATATACAACTTCGTGTTGCCGCCGTTGCTGGTGATAATGAGGTACGACTTCAAGACGTCGTATTTCGAAGGCGGAGTTCTGGTTGCGCTCTACCTTTTAACGTCCGGAGCCCTTCAAACGCCAATAGCGAGGTTTGCAGAGAAGCGCGGGCTGCAGCGCCACGTCATGGTCGCGGGTTTTCTGGGCATGGCTCTCTCCATGGTGCTTTTTGGCTTTTCTCGCACGTTTCCCGAGTTCCTGATCGACTCCTTGATACTTGGAGTATCGCTCGCGCCTTATCATCCGCAGGGAATTGGCGCGGTTTCTGTCGCGTTTGACGCAAAGCAAAGGGGAAGCGCAATTGGAATGCATCAGCTTGGCGGCAACGTCGGGATGTTCAGCGCCCCGCTCATAGTGGCGGCTCTCTTCTCCGCGCTTAGACTGAGCTGGACGATGGCCCTCGTGGTCATGACTGTTCCCGCGATAGCAGTGGCGGCGTTGCTGAGCGCCGTGTTCGAGGTCCCGCTTGACAAGGTCGTACCAGAGGAGCCCAAGGGAGGAGACCGTAAGGGCCTGCTATCGGTTCTGTTTTCCCCAATAATCCTGCTTGCTCTGGCTTACGCCTTCAATGCCATAAGCACGAGGGCCTTTTCCTCCTTCACGCCTTCTTATCTCGACAGCGTCACGTCAAACGTTGGGCTTTCGGAGGTTCTCACGAGCGCTGTCATAGCTTCGGGCATAGTTGCTTTCCCGCTGGGCGGGTTCCTTTCCGACAGGCTGGGGAGGAAGCTGGTGATCTGGGTGTCTTACGGGCTTGCCGGCGTGTTGTTTATGATCTACAGCTTAGTGGGCGGCGTCATCGCTTTGCCAGCGCTTTTCGCCGCTTTCTTCTTTGGCTATGTGGGCTCTGCTCCTGCGCTTGCCTTCGCGTCGGAGCTTGGCAGCGGCGGCCGCACGAACTCGAGCGTGGCCTTGGTTTTCGGGGCGGGAACCATAGGAAACGCCGTAGGCCCCTTCATGGTGGGTCCCCTCATCGATGCCCTTGGCTTCTTGATCTCATTTAGAATAGCATCCGTATTTGCATTGCTGGCTGCGGTTCCGGTGCTTCTCATAACCGTCAAGGGCGCTAAATCCCGTCAACAAACTTACCCGGATTCATGATCCCCTGGGGATCGAAGGCCTTCTTTATGCTTTTCATTAGTTCGATTGAAGCCCTCCCGCCGTGACGCTCCAGCTGATAACGCAGCAGGTCGATCTTCTGCGCGCCGATGCCGTGTTCGCCAGAAACCGAACCTCCGAGATCGACGGCCAGCCTTCCTATCATGTCGTACGCGGCCGTGGCCAGCCTCTCATCAGACTCCTCTTTTATGAGGACCGTGGGGTGAAGGTTTCCATCGTATATGTGCGCCGTTGTGGGCATGCTTATGCCTGTGAGGCCTTCTATCCTCCTTATCCCATCAATGGCGTCCTTTAACTTGCTTACGGGCACAACCACGTCCTCCACCATTATGGCCTTCGCCCTTTTGCGCAAAGCCTCTCCTGCTTTTGACCGAAGGTCCATAACCCTTTCGCTTGAGGCCGTATCCAGTTCTTCGCAGTCGCTCCCCTTTAGCACGTCCCTTGCCCTCGATGCCTGCTGCTCTCCCATCTGGAGGAAGACCATGCCGCCTGGCGTTTCCTTGAGCGAACTGCCCTCTTCCTCATTCAGCGCTTGTATGACCAGCATGTCCATGTACTCCGCTACCGTTGGGACTATCCTGTTTCTTCTCAGCTCAACTATAAGGCTTGAGAGCTCGCGCTGATCTTCAAGGTGAATCGCAAAGCCGCTCTCCCGGCTGCGCTCAAGCGGCATGATCTTAAGGCAGATCTGCGAGATCACGCCAAGCGTTCCCTCGGAGCCCACCATGAGGTGGACGAGATCGTATCCCGCCCTGTTCTTGATGAAGGGCTCCCCCAGGGTCACCACATTTCCTCCTGGCAGCACAACGCGTAGCGACAAAGTCCAATCCTTGAAGGTTCCGTAAAGCGCTCCTCTCATTCCTCCGGAGGCCTCAGCAACCGCTCCTCCGACGGTGCAAAGGCGATAGCTGGCAGGATCGGGACCTACGAAAAATCCCATTTTCAGCAACGCGTCCTGTAGCCGACCAAGGTTAACTCCTGGTTCAACGCGGACGTACCAGTCCACGTCGTTGATCTCGATTATCCTATCCATCTTGCTCAGGTCGATTAGGAGACAGCCGTCGCAGCTCACCGCCCCGGTGAGGCTTGTTCCGGCGCCCCACGGGATGATCTTTTTTCCCTCCGCGCTCGCAGATCTCATGACTTCNNGACTTCAGCCAGCTCGTCTTCACTCCTCGGATAAACTATCTCCGATGGCTTTACGTTGAAGCCAGCGTAATCTTTTCTGGCCAAGTCTCTGTGATAAGGTCTGTGCATACTGAGCATAAAGCTTGGCATATATGCATTTCTTTTTTTACATATGTAAGGATTTACCAATAAGGATACCTGATACGCTTATTAGAAGCGCACGTTCCTTAATCGAGTTGCGCGTGACCCTGGTGAACAACTTCTACTATCCCTGGAGAGGAGGGGAGGAGGTTCACTGCAAGAACTTGGCCGAGGGTCTTAGGTCTAGGGGACATGAGGTCGAGGTCTATTGTTCAAGCCTTCCGCTACCTCCAGGAGACCGCGTTGTAAACGGGGTACGCGTGCACGGGCATCGCACCCTGGGCCTCTTCTTCGGGGTGCCCATATGCCCATCGCTTTTTTTCTCGCTTGTCCGCTCGAAAGGAGACATTATCCAAGTCGAGTTTCCAAATCCGGCCTTTGCCTTTGCGGCAGGCCTGGCGGGCAAGCTTCTGTGCAAGCCCGTCGTTCTGACGTATCACAACGACCTTCCGGCCGTAACGCCTTTGGCTGGGTTGCTGGCCGGCATCCATGACCTTCTGGCCCTCGCCTACTTCAAGTTTTTCTCGGCGCTGATTGCAACGACCAGCGTGTACCCAAGGGGGTCAAGGGTGCTGAGCCGCCTCAACTACGTTGTCATAAGGAACGGCGTTGACGTTAGGAGGTTCAGGCCGGGAAAGCGCGGCGACTACTTCCTTTTTGTGGCTGCCATGGGCAGGTGGCACCGCTACAAGGGCTTGGACGTCCTCCTTGAGGCTTACAAGCTTTATGTGCAGGCTGGGGGCCGCAGGCCGCTTTACGTTGTTGGCGAGGGATCGCAAAGGCCGCTTTACGAGGCTAAGGCTACGGCCATGGGGCTAAAGTCCGTGAAATTCCTAGGTGACGTCCCTGACGAGTCCCTTCCTCAAGTTTATTCCTCCGCATATGCATACATTTCAGCGAGCGTTGATCGCTCGGAGGGATTTGGGCTTACCGTGCTGGAGGCCATGGCATCAGGATTGCCGGTTATCGCCACAAACGTGGGAGGGCTTCCAGAGCTTGTTAAGGACGGGGTAAACGGGTTTTTGGTGAGCCCAAGGGACCCGCGTTCTCTGGCTTATGCCATGATCAGGCTGGATGATGAAGGCGTTGCGGCTAAAATGGGATTGATGGGAAGGCAAATGGCTGAGAGCTTGACGTGGGATGCCATGGTGAGCTCTTATGAGCGGCTTTACTCGGCCCTGATAGGGGCTTCGGGAAAGAGGTAGTTGCCTTGAAAAGGCCAGCCGTCGCGGCAGTAATACCCGCTAAAAACGAGCAACAGACCATATCATGGGTGGTCGAAGAGACGAAGAAGCGCGTTGACATGGTCGTAGTTGTTAACGACGGCAGCGAGGATAGGACGCAGGAGTTCGCGGCCAAGGCCGGAGCCCGCGTTATATCTCATCCAGTATCCATGGGGGCAGGGGCAGCTACCTCCACGGGGCTTAGGTATGCCTTGCTAAAGGGAGCGGATTCGATAGTGACTTTGGACGGAGACGGACAGCATGATCCTGCCTACCTCGGCCCCATGCTGGAGGCCTTCGACGGCGTAGACCTCCTCATTGGCTCAAGGGACATGAGGGAAGGGGGATTCTGGAGGCGGTTGGCAAACGACATATTGGCCTGGGAAATCTCGGTTTTGTCAGGAGTCAAGATATCGGACAGCCAATCGGGGTTCAGGATATACTCCAGAAGGGCTGCCCAAGTCTTCGTCGACGAGGTCAGCGAATGGGGATATGGATGGGCCTCTGAGAGCGTGTTGCTCATAGCTAGGAGAGGCCTGCGCATAGCAGAATTTCCGATAAAGGCTAAGCCTCACAGCGGAAAAAAGGGGACGAAGTGGTGGGACGGCTTCTTCATATTTTATCAGGCCCTAAGAGCTGGTCTGAGGCGAAAACTTTCAGGAAAAGCGATTTTAACGGGAAACGCGCTTCACCCTGGCGATGAAAGCGGCAAAGGCGCTCTTGCTGATCTTGGTGGTCATTAGCGCTTACCAGGTTCCGGTGCTAGCACAGCAACCCATACAGCTTATCCCTTCAATGTCTCCGGTTTACGTTGGTTCATCTCCCATGCCAATAACCTTCACGTATTACTTTTACTTGGTCAACCCCTCAGCTTACTCCGCGTACGCGTCTCCGTCATTTTACGCGTCTCCGGGCGTGAAGCTGCAGGCATTAGCCAAGGGCATGGAGGTTCCCGCGTTTTCAGCGGTTGAGATCCCCCTCATGGTGAACGTGACCGGCACAGGAACCCTTTACGTGAACTACAGCATCGGTGGCCGCCAGGGAACCCTCTACATACAGAGGGTACCCCTATTTGTTAGCGCCGAGCTGGTTTCTGTTTCCTCGCGCACGGTGTTCTCTGCTCTCTCCGGCCAACAGGTACCCGTGACCGTGGTGCTTAGCTCGTTTGGTCCCGCGCTGACCCTTGAGGAGAACAACGCCTCCCTTGAGGACTATGGAGACGAGGTTTCGGGCACGTTTTCTGTTCCGTCGGGGCTCCCGTCGGCGGTTCTCGAGGAAGGCGTGGAGATTGCGTGCTCCCTGCGCGGGAAGCTGCTTTCGATTTCGGTTCCTCTGTTGATTACCGTGGAAGGGTACAGCGGTGACGGGTTTCCCATGTCGATGGATTACCTCAGTAAGGTTATCTCGATGAAGGGCGCTGCGGAGTTTGAGCACAGGGGTCCTCTTGCGTTCACCTACGCGGTTAGCTCCAACACCACCGACTACTTGATCCTTAACTTCACGAGGCCTCCCTCGGACTTCTGGGTCGCGCTAAATCGCAGCGATCCGGTCAACTTCACTTACGCGGATGGCAGGCTGTCGGGAGCTCTCGGCAAAGTTGATGGCTGGACGCACCAGGGGACCGTCTTCTTTTTGGCGTTTAACGAAACGGCGCCCCTGTCATGGGAGGTGGGGACCAACGGAAGCTCGACGGGATGGCTACCGCCTCAGAAAGAAGGCGCTGGCATATCGCTGAAGGGCGACGCGCTTTACGCCCTTATCTTGGTGGTCGTCCTTGTGTGCACGGGGGCCGTTCTTTGGGCTTTTAGCAGAAGAAAGAAGGGATGGCCTTATTCTTGGGATTGATCATGTCATATGGGCAACTATTGTGACATAAATCTTATATATGTTTCCCTTTTGTATGCAAATGTCCATAGAGGAGAAAAATTGGTACAAGAGGTTGGACCCCGCATCCAAGGCCGCGGTTGTTTCGCTTTTTCTTGGCTGGATGATGGACGTTTATGACGTCTTCATTGTGGCTTACCTGGGCCTCGTCATAGCTCGCGTT
>DAYW01000024.1:0-192 GCA_002507085.1 archaeon UBA168
GGCGATCGCGGCCACGAGTATCAGAGCCGTCACGACGAAGTAAACCTTCAGCTTCTCTCCAAGCACAACGTAAGAGAAGGCAAAAGTGATAAAGGGAACGGAAAGCAACGAGCTTCCAACCACCGTAATCCTAAGCTTGTTTAGGGCGTAGAAGTAGGCGTAAGCCCCGAAGAAGTACGTGACAAGGCCCAC
>DAYW01000024.1:268-4190 GCA_002507085.1 archaeon UBA168
GACGAAGTTGAAAAGAAAGAGCTGCACGGAAAGCTTCACCGAAGCGGTTTTTATCATAAGGCTTGAAACCGCTGTCGATAGGGCCCCGCAGAGCACTATTAGCATGTAGGGAAGCTCGCCGTAATCCAGGTGAACTACAGTACCTCCTGTCAAAGCGAAGTACAGCGCAAAGAAGCCCACGACCAAGCTCATGACCTGAGCTCCCTTCACTTTTTCCCTCAAGATCAGCGGTATGAAAGGGACCATGAGAAGGACCCAGCTCCTGTTGACGAGTATCGAAACGTCGGGGCTGAGCATCACCGTCCCGTAGGTCATCAGCAAAGAGGCGATCCCGTAGTTCAGAAGTCCAGCAGCCGAAAGGTAAGCGACCGTTTTCCCGTTAACGAGCAACTCCCTTATCCTAAAGAGGTCGCCCGTGATCAGCGTTGCCGCCAGGGAGGCACACGTGCCTATGGCGAAGACCAATATCATGTAGCCCAGCAAAGAGGAGGGGCCGCTGCTCAGATCCAGCATCACGGGCCAAATGCCGAGACCCAGCACATTGAAGGCTAAAAGCAGGTAAGCGAACCAAGAGGACTCGTAGAGCTTGCTTTGGATCGTTGCCGAGACCGTTCTTAGGGTTTTCCTGAATATAAACCTATCTCTAAGCACCCAATATCAAATAATCCCATTGTAAAGCGATTTCGAAAAGTTCTTATGAGTTTTGAGACGGAGAACGTTTAATGTGCGATTTTAAACCGTGATTTGCGCCGCCAAGAAGCCGCGTAAACCGCTGTTCCGCGCGTTACGAGCGACCATCCGATTCGACCGGTGGCGTTCGAGCCGCCTCTTAAAAAAGCGCAGGCCGCGAGACCTTAGAAGCGCAGGCTGATGTGCTTTGAGCTTTTTACGCTCAAGAAATAGAGCCAGAACTTCCAATTTCGGGCTTAGATCTCGCATTCGTTCAAAGGTCGGCGCTTGGGCTCTTCAACAGCACATTGAGGAAGCTCCTTGGTTCTGCGCGCAACTGCAGGGATTTGCCAGTTCCCAACTTCTTCACGGGCGTTTCCGTTGCGTCAGTTTCCCAGAACTCCCAGCGCTTCTCGGCCACAAGCTCCACTTCTTCGCTTTTTCCGTTTACCTCAAGAAATCTCATGAACACGCCGTCACCTAAAGACCACCTCCTTATCGCCGTGCATATGACATCTCCACGCGCTTCCAGTCCCATGTCCCTGATAGAGGACCCAACTGGCACGCCCTTGGACAAAAACCTGACGGCAGATGCAAACGTTTGTTGGGAGGCAGGGAAGCTTGTCACGCTGTAAGAGAACGCGGCGCTGTTCCCGTATGACGCCCTGTAGTAGTTTCTGAACCAGTAGTTATTCATAACGTATGAGAAGATCAACCCTGAAACGGGAACGCGGCTCGGCCAAAGGCCGCGGTTTACGTCCCCAACGGTTACAAGGGGTGCATCCCAGCTCTTGATGAAAACGGAGGTCTTACGTCCCAGCAGACGGGAGCCGGTTGGATAGCCTGACACTACGACGAGGCCATTCGTGGAGAACCAGCCGGCGCACGCACCCGGCGCCAGCTCGGAGCCCACGTTCGTAAAGGCGCCCGGTTCCTCCACGTATACCTCCGGCCTCTCCAGGCTGGCAGGAAAGGCGAAGTAAAGGGCCTCCTTATCGTATACCTCGGGCTTCACCACCTCGTTTTTCACCCGTATCTCCTTCTTCTTCGACCCTATCTCAATAGTTTTCATTACGGTTACAGGTCCGCACGTTCCCCTTATCTTGACCCTCTTTACCTCAGGTCCCTCCTCGTAGGCCTCAACCTTCGCGCTCTCCCTATATATTACGTAATCGCGCCCCTCCACCGCCTCCCTCACCCCGTCGAAATCTATCCAGTTTGTGATCGTCTTATCCAACCTCGTTTCCTTTCCTCCCTTAACGTAGACCGTTTCGTCGAACGAGTAAGCTCCCGCGCTGAACACCACGTCGCCGGCGTCCTTGTCCACTATTTTAATCACTTTTCCGCCGTCAAAGCCCAGCCTGTAGTGATCATCCTCGAGAAAGCCTGGGAAGGGCTTTGAAACCGTTTCAGCCGTTCTCTTGGGCACGGAAGAGAGCGGGGGAACTTCGTAGTGGATGCCCTCCTCGTAGAACTCCACCGGATAGGGATAGGGATTGAAGTAGAAGCCATCACCCAACGCCTTCTTGAGCTCGGCCAAAGGTCCCACGGCAAATGCCGACTTCACTGCCCACTGCTTTGACAGCTCCTCGCTGCTTGCGTTGACAACGCCCCCAAGCCCCCAAGTATGCTCGTCCCAAAAGACGAGGTCCTCCCAAAGGCGGGCGGAAAGAACGGCACCGGCAGGGTTAAAGGCGTTCATGGCCTCGTACGCAGCGAGCAGGCGCTTGGCCTCAAGACTGGCGGCCTCCTCGCGCGGCGATCTTGCTGCCCCGTCCTCCCAGTAAGTCCCGAAGTCTCCGCTCAGCTCCGGCAAGTCGTCGCCATGCTTCTTCTCCACCTCTTCAAAGAACTCCTCAGGAGTAGCTACGATAACTTGTGGGTTTACCCATTCCTTGGAGTAATCGCTCAGGATCTGGGCGTACTTCCCGTCGATAAGGCGGTTATCCAAGTACATCCCGTACATGAGCAGCTCCTCGTAGGGATAGCCCCTGTTTTCGTACTGGGCCGTGAATAGCCCTATTCCCGCCGCAGCGGTAGAAGGATCGGAGAGGAGCCCTGCTGACATGCCCTGGTGATAGCCGTTGAAACCAAAGAGTAGGCCGTCGTAGCCTCCCGAGAACCACGCCAGCACTTTTTTGCCGCTGGGCCCAACCCAGTAAAACGGGCTCCTGATGTTGCCGTTAACGTGAATGGGCCCCCTGTCGGGATTTGATGCCTGTATGTAGTAGGGTATGCCCGCTTCTGTAAGAGCGGTGACGAGGCCCCAGGGGGCCGTGGGGATGTCGTTGAGCGCCGCCACCTTTATGCGGTACCCCTTCCTCTTGAGCTCGGCCGCGGGGTAGAGCATCCTAACCAGCTCCTCATGAGAGCAAAGGCCCACAAGAACGTTGAGGGGAAGCGCCTGTATGCCGAAGTATCCCCGAACGTTCTGTTCCCTTATGGCCGGGTCGTCCATGTGTCCAACCATCTGATAGATGACCTCTGCAACCCACTTTACGCCGCGGGAGGCCAGCTGAAGTCCCATTTCGGTGTTCTTTCTGTGGATCTCCGCTACCACGTCCTGCGTCGCGGTGAAGCCCCAGTCGGTATGGACTGTGGGAACGAGGTACACCTTAAACCGCCTGGGCGGAGCGAACTGAACGTCAAAGGCGAAGCTCTCGCCGTTTTCTGAAACCAAGTCCACGTGGCCGTTTCCCGGCATCTTCAGCACGTGATACGAGTAAAGGGGCCTGGCCACCACCTGATTCGGCTCAGCCCCTTTTGCGGCAAGCGTCACCTCTTTGCCCTGATCGTTGAAGATTATCAGGATCGCCCCTCTGCTCCCGTCAAACGAGAGGAGAGGGGTGGGAATTAACTCAACTCTCAATCCGGCTATGACAAAAGCACGGGCAAGTGTTTAAACGCCTTAGCTCGCGTGCGCTGTTGCGCAGCTCAAAGGAGACCCTAGCGCGCTGAGCAATTGGCACTTAGAGGCGATTACGGTCACAGCGGTGCAATCGCCGGCGACCGTAACCGCTGGGACACGGCTCCTGTAAAGAAATAAGCCTGGTCGGCAGAAGCGCTAGATTCACGCGCGATGTCTTATCTCCCTCTCGCAACGAAGTCGGCTTCTCTGGCTCTGCGCCCTCACGCTGTTGACTATGAAGTCCACGATCTCTTCTGGCTGGAATATCCAATTCCCGTTCTTGAAGTCCCTGTCCAGGCTTACCGGAGACCTAAGCGACCCCAGGACGTTGAAGTCATACCACGG
>DAYW01000009.1 GCA_002507085.1 archaeon UBA168
GGCTGATAAGGGGAGGCTCGATAACGCGCGAGGCAGGAGCGGTTCCTTTCGGTCTCGGCTTGGCTTCCATGGGGCTTGGGTTTGCCATGGTCTTGACGTGGCCGCTGCCTGGTCCCTTCAACTTCGTTTTTGGAGATCCTCTTCTCCTGTTTTCAGTTCTGCTGCTCGCCGCAGGGCTCGAGGTGCTGGTCTTCGGAAACCTGAACTACATAGAGGGGTTGGCCATCCCAGTGGGACTGGTAGCTATACTCTACGGCATAGTTATCGCCTACAACTCTTTGGATCCAATATACGTCTGGGGCATGTTCATGCTTCAGGGCCTGGCTGGCATATTTGCTGGTCCTGCTTTTTCCAACGGCAAAAAGAAGTACCTGCTTTGGATAGCGCTCATAGTCATAGCGCTTGCCGCCCTGCTCACTGCGGCCGTGTGCGTCCAGACCAGCTTCGAGCACGTCGGCGAGTTCGCCAAGTACTTCCCCTGACTCCTCATCTTTTTTAAACCGTTATCCATTGCCCCTTCTCCGATGAAAGCGATATATCATCGATGATTTTTTGGTTTAGAAGGCCATCCTCAAGAGTGGCACCGGGAGGAACGGGACTGCCGCTCGCCACGCACTCAAGAAAGTGCCCGATTTCAATGTCGATCGAGTGTTCCCATCCAAGCACGTGACCCGGAGGCCACCACATCCCCCCATAGGGATGGGAAGGGTCGGTTGCCATTATGGTCCTGAATCCCGAGATCTTCTGCTCGTCGTCAAAAGTGAAGAACTTAAGCTCATTGGGTCTCTCAAGGTTGAAGGCCAAGCTCCCCTTGGAGCCGTGCACCTCGAACCTGAAGAAGTTCTTCATGCCAGGTGAGACCTTAGATGCCTCAACAACGCCATAGGCACCATCCTCAAAGGAAAGCAACGCGGCAAAGGCATCTTCTACTTCCTGGGAAATCATCTCACCACCTCTTGACGGAAGCTCCTGCCTCACGGTGTACGTTTTTCCCATGACTGCCTTGATCGTTCCTACCAAGTACGAGGCCATGTCAATGGCATGAGACCCCAGGTCGCCCAGTGCCCCCGTTCCAGAGAGCTCCCTGCTTTGCCTCCACGTGGCCCTTGCGTTGGGGCGCATGAGGGATTCGTGGAGGTAAGCGGCCCTGTACTCGTGGATCTTGCCCAGCCTGCCCTCTTCTATCAGCTCTTTGGCTAAAGCCACCGCTGGAAGAAAGCGGTAGTTAAACGCAAGCATCCCCTTGACACCATCGCCTGCTTTCTTATGCGCTTCAACGATTTCCTGGGCCTCTTGGGCGTTCATCGCCATGGGCTTTTCGAGCAACACGTGCTTCCCCTTGCTCAGGGCAGATATGGTAGGCGCGGCATGCATGTGATTCGGGAGGCAGTTGTCGACCAAGTCGCCTATTGAGATGGCCTCGGACAAGTCCGTCGTGTAGGTCTTGAAGCCGAACTTCTTTGCGAACGCTTTCAACGAACCCAGATCCCGACCGTAAACGACGCTTAGCTCGGGTTCTTCGGCGAGATCAAAGGNNAGCGAGGGGAAACCAGGTAAGCGTTGGCATGGGCCCGCGCTATAAACCCATGCCCCAGGAGCGAGATCTTCATTGTGAGAATTAAGGCGTCTCAGCTTTTACGGCTTGGTCCTGATTTTGATCGCGGATGAGAAGACAACGCGGGACTACCTTTTATCCGTTGGCGTTACTTAATTATGGTGGTCTACACTTCGTTGCAGGCGCTGCGCGCCGGAGTTCCCCTCGGCGGCATAGGAGCAGGTAAGGTGGAGCTTGGCNNCGCGGATGAGAAGACAACGCGGGACTACCTTTTATCCGCTGGCGTTACCTAACTATTGTGGTCTATACTTCGTCGCAAGCGCTGCGCGCCGGAGTTCCCCTCGGCGGCATAGGGGCAGGTAAGGTGGAGCTTGACAACCGCGGGAAACTCATCAACGCCACTTTTCTTAACAATTGGAACATGCCCTTGCCGCTTGTCCGCGGCTTTCACATCTTCGTAAATCCAGAAGAGATAAAGGGCTTTTTCATGGAAACCAACCTGCCTTTCATCAACTACGGCGTGGGCTGCGACCTGCAGTACGAAGGCATGTATCCCTTCGTGTCCTTATCCATGAAAAAAGGCGACATAAGGGCCTACGTCACGGCTTTTTCGGCGCTTGTGCCGGGAGACATCCTCAACTCTTCCCTTCCTGCCTTCGGGCTCGAGGTAACTGTTGTTGGAAGCAAGAGGGGACAGATTGCCGTGTCTTTCCCAAACCTCATGGGCTTATCTCCCATAGGCAGAATCAACGAGGGAATTAGGAATGGTTTTTTGATGAAAAACGATAGGGCGAAGGAGCTTGACCCTTCGCAGGGGGAGTCATGCTTGATTTCGCAAGACGTCGAGGTCATACCCCAGTACAGCTTTTCATTGGATCAAGCTCACACACTTCAGCGTGGGGTATGGAATGGAATTTACGAGAGCCCAGATCCGTGGCTCGCCATAGAATACGGGCAAAGGGTAAAAGGTGAAACCCACGAGGTCACCGGACTGTGGGACGATCCGGCTGGGATGCCCCTGGCAAACTACGAATCAAACGAGACGACGAAGTTCGTCTTCTCGTGGTACATGAAGGGCAGGTCGGCGGGATATCCTTACGGTCACTACTACGCGAGGGAGTTCAAGGGTGCACTGGACGTTGCAAAGTACTTTCTGGAGGAGTTTAACGATCTACGCAAGAAGACTGAGGACTGGCAGCTTTCGGTAAAGGACGCTCTCTCAAAAAGGGGTCTCGACTCGTGGATCTCGGATGCTGTGCTTAACAGCGCTTACGTGCTTTCTTCAAACTCTTGGCTTGACGAAAAGGGGAGGTTCTCCCTGCTTGAAGCGCCCGAGAGAACGCCGCTTCAGGGGACGTTGGCCGGCCTCTGCTACGAGGCGGGCTCGCTTCCAGTGGCCTTGATGTTCCCCGAGCTGGACAGATCCTATCTGGAGCTCATGGCGAACTCCATGAGAAGGGATGGCTACGTTCCCCACGATCTGGGACTGCTCTCTATGGACGACCCTACTGACGGGACAACCGCGCCGCCACCATGGAAGGACACGAATCCGACCTTCGTGCTCCTCGTCTATCGCCATTACCTAATTGATCACGACATGGAATTCCTCAGGGACATGTATCCCAGCGTTGTGAGGGCGGTGGTGTGGGAGGCAGAGCGCGATAACGACCTCGACGGCATTCCAGAGCTCGAGGGGACAGGAGATTCTGCCTTTGACGCGCTCCCCATGAGCGGGGCTTCAAGCTATGTGGCGTCGCTTTACATCGCATCCCTGCTGGCCCTCAGGGAGATGGCGGCACAGCTCCACGATGATGAGGGGCTTCGCTACGCCACGGACCTGCTGACAAGGGCAAGGAAGGGATTTGATGCCATGTTCGATGGAAAGAAGTTCAAGGCATGGAGCGGAAACCCCCAAGCTGGAAGTTCCACGTTTGCTGGACAGCTGATAGGTCAGTGGTGGGCGAAGCTCCTTGGTTTTGAAGACGTAACGGAGGGCTGGAGGGTGAGTTCCGCTTTGAACGCCATAGCCGAGTCCAACGGGAGGGCTTCCAACTACTGCGTTCCGAATCTCGTGGGAGCCTCAAACCTTGGACCGCAGACGACCTCCTCGTGGCCGAGGCTGACGTTCGCGAACGCTTGGCTTGGATTCGAGCTGGACATGCCCCAATGGGTCGCGCTTGCCAAAAAGGAGTGGGATAACCTGGTAAGGCAGGGGCTAGTGTGGAATCAGCCCTCGAGAATTGACGGTGAAACGGGAAGACCCGAGCCCGAGAACTACCTAGATCACTACGTGGGGAATGCCTCCATCTGGAGTTTTGTGTTTCAGGAGATGCTTCACAGGCGCCAGTGAGATCACTTCAATCCATGGGCTCAAAGGTCAGCTTCGGATCGCTGGCAAAAAAGGGATAAAGCGCCATGATCACGGGTTGCACGTAAAGATCCCGCCTCGATATCACCTTGGTCAGGTATCCCACGGCACCCTCAGCGTGTTTGCTGTCCCTTGTTCCGAAGAACCTGTCCACGGCATCACCCAGTTCCATGCCGGCGTCAAGGAGCTCAACGATCCCCTTTGGCAAGGAGAATGCCGCGGAAAACGCGAAGTTCTCCTCGCCGCTAACCGATGAAGCATAGACGACCGCGTAAGCAAGCGTTCTCCGGGCGTACTTGCATATCCCTCCTTCAATGCCGATTCCCACATCGGAACCAGATGCCTTTACCGATCCCCTTGCCCTGTTCCTTGCTCCCTCAAACGTTTGGGCGCAAACTGGCTGGTCAGGTACCCCAGAAGCTACCTCAACGGGGACAAGCTCCGCGTTGATCTTCATAAGGTATAGCGCCGCCGCTACCGCCTCGACCTTAACCTTATTGCTGGAGCCCACCGCTATGCGCATTTCCGTAACTGAAGTTGGGCGATAAAAGCTTGGTGAAGGCTGATGGTGAAGGCTAATACGCGCCTTCGTGAGTAACGTATGGAAGCCGATGAGCTGAAACAGTACGCAGTTGTGCTCGAGAACGTCAAGAAGGTCTACGGCGGAGCGGTGCCCACCTACGCCCTAAAGGGAATCAATCTGAGGATAAAGAGAGGAGAGTTCGTGTCGGTCGTGGGCCCTTCGGGGAGCGGAAAGTCCACGCTTCTCAACATAATGGGGGTGCTCGACAGGCCCACTGAGGGCAAGGTCTACGTAGGGGGGATTGATGTCCTCTCTCTTCCTGACTCCAAGCTTTCGTACGTGAGGAACAAGTACATAGGCTTCGTTTTTCAATCTTACAACTTGATAAACCGGCTCACCGTGCTTCAGAACGTTGAGCTGCCTCTCATGATAAGGGGCATGCCAAAATCGGAGATGGAGGCAAGGGCCATGAAGAGCCTTGAGATGGTAGGTGTTGCCTCTTTAGCCGATAAGAAGCCGAACGCCTTGAGCGGAGGGCAGCAGCAGAGGGTT
>DAYW01000007.1:0-5334 GCA_002507085.1 archaeon UBA168
ATATGTCCGCTATCGAGAGCGACTGCGAGATCGGCGATGAAGTCATCGGTGGTCTCGCCACTTCTATGGCTTACCATAACGGAGTAACCGGACTTGATTGCAAGCAGACCGGCGTCAACCGCCTCTGTTAGCGATCCCACCTGATTGACCTTTAGCAGCAGGGCGTTGCACGCACCTGCCTCTATTCCCCTCTTGAGCCGAGCGATTTGAGTGACAAATATGTCATCGCCGACAACCTGAACTGGTTTGATCTGAGCGGTAAACTTGGCGGTGCTTTCAAAATCATTTTGCTCAAATGGATCCTCAATGCTCATTATCTTGTGCGCCGCTATTATCTGCTTCCAATAATCCATGAGCTCTTCTTTGGTCAACAGCTTTCCATCGATCTTGTACTTTCCGTTGCTAAAGAAAGTGCTTGATGCTGCGTCCATGGCGAGCCTTATCTCCCTTCCATTCGAATAGCCAGCGTCTGTAATGGCGGTTTCGAGCGCGGATAGGGCCTCTTGGGTATCGCCCATGGGCGGTGCAACCCCTCCCTCATCTCCTACGTTCTTGGCCACCGCTCCGTACTTCTTTGTTACGTATGACCTAAGTGAAACGTAGACTTCACTGACCGCCTGCATGGCCTCGTGAAACGTCTTAAACCCGACCGGCACCACCATGAACTCCTGTATAGAGAGGTCGTTTCCAGCGTGTTCTCCACCGTTGAGCACGTTGGAGAATGGCACTGGCAGCAGCGGCTTTCTGCCGTAAAGCTTGGATATCCACTCGTGAAGTTGCATGCCCTGGGCAAGGGCGGCGGCCCTTGCGGCCGCTAGCGAAACAGATAGTATGGCATTGGCGCCCAGCTTGGATTTATTGGGCGTGCCGTCCAACGCGATCATGGCGTCATCTATCTGTTTTTGCTCCCTGACATCCATGCCCCTTACCTTGGGCCCTATTATCGAGTTCACGTTATCTACGGCTTTTTTAACGCCTAATCCATGAAATGCCGATCCTCCATCTCTGAGCTCAAGCGCTTCAAACTCTCCCTTGGAAGCACCGCTGGGCACGGCAGCTACGGCTACCGTACCTCCTTCAGTTCTGACCTCGGTTTCCACGGTCGGATTTGCACGAGAGTCGAGGATCCACCTGGCTTTAACATCAGCTATAGCGTATTTAGCCATACCTCTTAACCTGCGGCGGTAATTATGCTTTTCTCATTGGTAAAGGCGGCCTTATCTCTTGTGCAATAACCCCATATCGCCCTAAATAACAGCTAGGCTTAAACGCCGCCGCTCGTACCTCTCATAGGATGAAGGACACCATTAAGCTTGACATGAACAGCTTGCCTCCGTGCTTTACATGCCCTTTCACGATGGAATGCGAAGAGGGCACGACTCATTCGCCTGAGACGTGTACGGTTTTAACTATGTGGCTTTCTAGGTCAGAGAAACAAGCCGTTGTCCGCTAGTTACTGGCGAGCGGTCAACGCTTATAAGCGCTGATCGCTGTAAAAACATGGTAGACTTTAAAAGGAGGATTCAAGGGCTGTTTAAAGGATCTGCCGTTGATCACGCCCTGATCAGTTCTTACGAATCGCTGAGATATTTTTCTGGTTTTAAAGGGCTTGGTGGAGCTTACCTGCTCCTCAGCGCTGACGGAAAGAGCAGGCTTTACGTGACGGAGCTAGAAGCCCCTGATGCTCAAGACGCGAAGTACGACGAGCTTGTGGTAGTGGAGAAAACCAAGAACTTTCAGGATGAAGTGCTGAGGTCGGTAGGTCAGGAGGTTGCAAGGGGCGTGCTCGGCCTCGAAGATGAAAGCGTTACCCTTTCTCTTTATGAACACATAAAGAAGTACAGCGACAAGTGGGCGGGCATTTCACAGACCATAGAGCAGCTCAGGTCCATAAAGGATGAAGACGAGCTTAGAAGAATAAAAGGAGCTATAAGCGTGGCTGAGGAGTCATTTAAGGAAGTGCTCAAAGAGGTAAAGCCCGGCGTTACGGAAAACCACGTAGCGGCAGAGCTCGAAAAAGCGATGAAGGAGCGCGGAGCCGAGGGAGTTGCTTTTCCAACGATAGTTGCCAGCGGTGAGAGGGCGGCTAATCCTCATGCGACTTCAAGTAACAAGAAAATAAGAGACGGCGAGGTAGTTGTCATAGACTTTGGGGCACAGTATGAGGGGTACGACAGCGATTTAACCAGGACAGTCTTCATGGGAGAAGTGGGCCAGACGATGAAACGGGCTTTCGAGGCCGTCCGGGAAACGCAAGCCACGTGTTTCGCCTCGTTGAAGTTGGGGCAGCCGCTTTCGGAGGTTGCCAAGCTGGCGATAACGAACCTGGCAAAATACGGGCTCGATAAGTACTACATACACTCATTAGGACATGGCATAGGGCTTGACGTTCACGAGTATCCCTATCTCAGCGTTACGTCGAAGGATCGCCTCTCGCCTGGCCACGTCTTCACGATAGAGCCTGGAGTTTACATACCAGGCGTGGGAGGTATAAGGATAGAGGACGATTTTTTGGCTGAGGAGAAAGAGGTGAGGCGGTTATCGTCTCTGCCCGTCGTGCCTTAGGTCTTTTTTTGCATCGGGTCGTCACGGATATCTTGAGGCCAGTTTACGCGGTATATGAAGACGTTCTCTGGAGGGAGATAAGGGATGGCGCGATGCCGACATCGATCGCTGTCATCCTCGATGGCAACAGGAGATGGGCGACGCTTTTCGGTTTTCCGCCCGAATACGGACATGAGGCAGGGTATAACAAGCTCAAGGAAGCGCTGAACTGGTTTTGGGAAGTTGGCGTAAAGGAGGTCACGGTTTACGCGCTTTCAACCGAGAACATTTCCCGGCGGCCCAAAAGCGAGGTCTCACACCTTTTGGCCCTGTCCGCTAGGGGGCTTGCGGAGCTGGCGGAAAGCAGGGATATCTTCGAGAAAAGGGTAAAGGTTAAGGTGATAGGGGACTTCTCTCTGTTTTCTGAGGACTTGCTGAAGGCCATAAGGCTCGTTGAGCAGAAGACGGCAAGCAACGATGATCGGCTGTTGCAGATAGCCCTGGGATACGGAGGAAGGGATGAGATCGTCAAGGCTGTGAGGAGCATTGCCTCAAGGGTGGCTAATGGGGAGCTTTCCCCTGACGATATAGATGAGGGGGTGATCTCCTCATCGCTTTATACCGCTGGCTCTCACGATCCAGATATGATAATCAGGACCGGAGGCGAGGAGAGGTTGAGCAACTTCCTGCTTTGGCAATCCTCCTATTCTGAGCTTGTTTTCTTAGACACCTATTGGCCTCAGTTCCGGAAAATTGACCTCTATAGGGCCATACGCACGTTCCAGAAGCGCAAGAGGAGATTTGGGTCGTAACGCCGTCACGACAAGAGGACCTCTTGGGTGGTCTCCTAAGGGATGGTTTGGGCAAGAGCTTCTTATGCCTCACGGCGCTGAATCCTTAGGAAGCCTTATAATTGCGCGCAGGGATAACAGTTATGATGTTTTTTGAACAGGTTGCGGCAGCCTCAGCCTCAATAATAGCCGCAATAGTGGTTCTAATAATAATTATAATATTCCTCGCTTACTCCATAAGGATAGTTAGGGAGTACGAGAGGCTGGTAGTCTTCAGGTTTGGGAGGGTAATAGGGGAGAAGGGACCGGGCATAGTTTTCATAATACCTTTTGTTGACGTGCCTAGGAAGGTGGACCTCAGAGAAAGGTACATAACGGTTCCCCATCAGACGTGCATAACGAAGGATAACGCCCCCGTGGACATAGACTTCCTCATATACACAAAGGTGTTTAACGCCACGGACTCGGTGGTTCAGGTGCAGAACTTTGAGGGCGCAGCCACAGGTATAGCCACTACGACTCTTAGGGCTGTCATCGGCGATATCCAATTGGATGAGATATTGGCCAAAAGGGATACCATAAACGCGATACTGCGCAGCAAGCTGGACGAGGTTACCGCAAGATGGGGAGTTAAGGTATCGAGCGTTGAGATAAGAGAGATAATACCTCCAAAGGACGTTCAGGACGCCATGATCAAGCAGATGTCGGCCGAGAGGAACAGAAGGGCGATAGTCATTGAGGCCGATGGGAAGAAGACCGCAACGATCACTGTAGCGGAAGGTGATAAGCAATCCGAAATACTAAGAGCAGAAGGAGATAAGCAGGCAGCGATACTTAGGGCAGAAGGCCTTGCCACTGCGCTAAAAACGATTTCTGAAGCCGCTAAGACCATCGACGCGAAGACGATGACGCTTCAATACTTTGACGCGCTTAAGCAGCTGGGATCGAGCCCATCAACAAAGTACATATTCCCGATGGAGTTCGTGACCATGCTAAAGCCCATATCCGACTTCGTCAAGGCCTATACTGAAGAAGGCGAAAAGCAGGGTCAGTCATCGACCTGAATGGGAAGCGTTGGCTCTTCTTTAACCACGTTAAGCACGAGGTTCGTCGTCGTCCTTTCGACGCCTTGAAGGGTCAATATTTTTTTGACGAACTTGTTCAGAGAATCTCTGTCCTTGAACTTCGCTCCTACCATTATGTCAAACTCCCCTGTTATATCGTAAACCAAGGACACCTCAGGCATCGAGGCCAGCTCCTTTTCGATATCAACTATGCGGGGGCCGCTTGCCCTTATCATTATCACGGCGGTGATCTCGTAACCGAGTCTGTCTGGGTCAAGAACTGCCGCGTACTTTCTTATTATTCCATTGGACTCCAAAGACCGAACCCTGTTGAAGATCGTGCTGGGATTTGTGTTCAATTTTTCGGCCATTTCCCTGTAGCCCATCTTTCCGTTCTCTTGAAGTAGCTCCAGAATTTTCAGGTCAAGCTCATCTACTTGCATACGTGTTACGCAGCCGCTCTCTTTTAATCTTTTTGGGGCAGGCAGAAGCCCTGCGCGCCGCTGCGTGATGCATTTTTTAGGAAGGGAAAACTTTTGAGCACGCCAATTGCTTAAGTTATGTCAGAGCAGGAGAAGCGGTATTGCCCTTACTGCGGTCATGAGCTACCTCCTGGGCAAGTATGGTACTGCCCCTACTGTGGATCGTCCTTAAAAGGAGTCCAACTCACCACGAGCTCAACTGCCTCAGGCTCGGAGGTGCCTCCACGCAGCAAGAGAAAAAGGCCCAGCGGTGTGCTCGCCGTGGGGATCTTATCAATTCTGTCGGGCATAGTCCTATTGTTCCTTGGCGCGGCGATGTTTGCCATGAGGGTCATGCTAACGCAATCATTGCTCAACCAGCTTAACTCGCAAGTTCTCTCGACTTACGGTATAGAGGTTACTTATTCTGAGATAATGACGTACTCGCTCTATATGGGAATCGCGTTTCTGGGG
>DAYW01000007.1:5361-27123 GCA_002507085.1 archaeon UBA168
CTCGTGCTTTCAATTATAGTAGCTGGCCTTATGACCTTGTCCTCGCTTCTTTACGTCGTGGTTCTTCTTGATCTCGCTTTCGTTTTCGTCTTTTTACTTTCATTGGCGATCCTGATCTACTTGGTAAGAAGTCGTGCGGCGTTCGGGCGATGCCTGGCGCGAGATAAGCATAATTGCGACCGCTTAATTTCAAGAAGGTTGGCGCAACAGGAAGACCTAGATGAGCTTGCAAGAAGGAGAGGCTTCTTTTGGCCGAGTTACGAAATATATGGAGGGGTTGGCGGGCTCTACGATCTCGGCCCTAACGGCACCAGCGTGAAGAATCGCATTATCCAGCTGTGGAGAGACCACTTCATAAGGTCGTCGGAATACCCGATGGTAGAAATAGAAACGCCCATGGTAACCCCTTATGAAGTCCTAGAGGCCAGTGGACACGTTGAGTCATTTACGGATCCGCTCACCATATGCCCAAAGTGCCACAGGGTTTACAGGGCCGATCAGCTAGCGGAATCTCAGCTCGGCGTTAAAACAGAGGGCATGACAATTGAGCAGTTAAACGAGCTTTACTCGAAGGAAACGGTAAAGTGCGAGGCATGTGGGACAAGGCTTGAAACCGTTCAATCGTTTAACCTGCTCTTTCAGACGTGGATTGGACCGTTTAACTCGGAAAGGGCCTTCCTGAGGCCCGAGACGGCTCAGGGTATATTCACAGCTTTTAAGCGCACCTTTGAGACCGCTCGCAGAAAGCTTCCCTTAGGAGTGGCTCAGGTTGGCCGCGTGGCAAGGAACGAGATATCTCCTAGGCAGAGCCTCATACGGATGAGGGAGTTCACCATAATGGAGTTTGAGTTCTTCTTCGATCCAGAGGACGCAAATGCCTTGCCTAAAAAAGTCGCCGACACGGAGGTGAGGATCAAGCTCTCATCCGGCCAGCTCTACGTTGGCACGCTTGGGGATGCCCTGAAAAAAGGCTACGTGGCAAATGCCTGGATGGCTTACTTTATACATCAGACTTTGGGCTTCATGAACGCTCTTGGCTTTTCTACCGCTGAGGTGCTATTCCTGGAAAAAGGCGAAAAGGAGAGAGCGCACTACAGCTCGCAGACGTTCGACGTCATGGTGCCCACCAAGGGATGGGGGGATATAGAGGTTGCTGGCATAGCTTACAGAACCGATTACGACCTCAGGCATCACTCTCAGAAGAGCGGTGAGGACCTTTCCGTGTCGGTTGCCCTTCCTCAGCCATATGCGCGTACCGTGGTGCGCGCAAAGGTGGACAGGGCGGCCATAGGCAAGAGGTTTGGAGAGAGGTCAAAGGAGGTCATAGATGCCATAAACCAGCTGGCGGCCTCTGGAATGCCCCAGGGAAGGATTGTCCTTAACCTGTCGTTTGGCTCGGTGGAGCTCGATGAGGGAATTGTGAAGTTCGAGGAGGTGAGCGAGCGGGTGACTACTCGGAAGTTTTATCCCCATGTTGTTGAGCCATCCTTTGGGGCCGACCGCCTTCTTTATGCTGTGATCGATCACTCGATAACGGAAAGAGAGGGAAGAAAGATCCTGTCGTTGCCCGCAGCTCTGGCCCCTTATGACGTAGCGGTTTTTCCTCTGATAGACGACGAAAGCATGAAGGCCAAGGCCTTGAGCCTGGTATCCATGTTGAAGTCCAGCGGATTCTACGTGTTCTATGACGACGATGGGACCATAGGTAGGAGGTATGCAAGGGTAGACGAGATTGGCGTACCATGGGCAATAACCGTGGACGATAGGTCGATAAAAGGAGAGGGCGTAACCATAAGGGATAGGGACAGCTGGCAGCAGTGGAGAGTTGCTGATGATCAAGTTCTGTCGGTGCTCGGGAGGCTGAGGTCTGGCGAAAAGCTCTATCAGATGGACTTACCGAGGGAGAGGTAGCGCGAAACTGATAAGCATCTGTCCCAGTAATATCGCTATGGAACATAGGATAGAGAGAAGGATGAGGGTAAAGAAGAACGACTCGGTCAAGGAGGGCCAGGCAAAGATCAATTCCCAGATTGCAGCGCAGCTCAAGATAGTGGACTCCATTGAAGTCGTGGTTGCTGGTAAGAGGAAACTCGTTCTCAAGGCGCTGATGGGAGCAGATGTCCCGGCAAACGAAGTGTGGGCGTGCCCAGATGACATGGTCAAGGCAGGCGTGGCGGATAACAGCATAGCGACAATTAGGGCTTACTCTGGGAGCTGATCTTAGGCACGGCTCAGAGTGTTATGATTTTATTTTCATATGTGGATTTTTCCCGACAATTTTATAAACGCGTGCATGCTTATGCACAAATGGAGATTTCAGATTTCACCACGCTGGATCAAGTGGATGTCAAGGGCAAAACCGTGCTTGTTAGGGTTGACTTCAACTCGCCTATAAGTCCCGCTGATGGATCGATCATGGACATGTCGAGGATAAGGGAGCACGGAAAGACCATAGAGGAGCTTGCCTCGAAGGGCGCCAAGGTGGTAGTTATGGCCCACCAGGGGAGGCCTGGAGATGAGGACTTCACTTCACTAGAAGCGCATGCCAAGGCGCTATCTAACGCGCTCAACAGGGAGGTCAAGTTTGTAGATGAGATATTTGGGCAAAGCGCTAGGGAGGCCATCGCAGGCCTTAAGGAAGGAGATGTGCTTGTGCTGGAGAACGTTAGGTTCTATTCAGAAGAGATGATTGAGAGGGACGCCGATTTACAGGCAAAGACCATAATGGTGAGGAAGCTCGCCCCTCTTTTTGACCTTTACGTTGGGGACGCGTTCAGCGTTGCGCATAGGCCTCACGTATCGATGATGGGCTTTCCCGTCGTGCTCAAGAAGGCCATAGGCCGCGTTATGCAAGCTGAGCTCGAGGCGCTTACCAAGGCGCTGAGCCATCCTGAGCACCCAGCCATTTACGTGCTTGGAGGGGCCAAACCGACTGATTCCCTTAAGGTCGCAAGCCGCGTTCTCAAGGAGGGGTTGGCTGATCTTGTGCTGGCTACGGGGATGCTTGGCCAGCTCATACTTGTGGCGGAGGGATACAACATAGGCCAGGCGAACTTGAATGCCCTTAAGAAGAAGGGTGCTACTGATGACGCCATAGCACAGGCTAAGTCCCTGCTTAAGGCATATCCGGGTAAGCTAAGGGGACCCGTCGACGTGGCAGTGGACAGGGCAGGGAAGCGCGTGGATGTCCCAGCCTCCGACTTGCCGACTGAAGACCCCATAAAGGACATAGGTGAGGCGACGGCTAAGTCCTACGCGAAGGTACTTGATGATGCAAAAACAGTCGTCATAAACGGACCGGCGGGAGTTTACGAGGAAAGCCAGTTCCTAACCGGAACAAAGGTCATCTTTGAGAGCGTCGCCAACAGCAAGAGCTTCTCAATACTGGGCGGTGGGCATACCATATCAGTTGTTGATGAGCTTGGCCTACAGGGCAAGTTCTCGCACATAAGCACCGCTGGAAAGGCCATGATAGACTTCATTGCGGGAGAAAAGCTTCCCNNCCATAGAGATATTAAAGAACAAACCGCAACTTTAAGGGGGTTACGTCTTTCCCTTTAACTGGTTTTTGTGTGGCCTGGGTCACGGGATATGCGCCCAGGCCTTTCCCTTGGAAGATAGGCTAAATTCCCATGGCCAGCCTTTGCGCTAAGAACTTGGGATATCCGGCCTCTAAAACGCTTCTGACAGTTCCAGCAACGTCGTACTTCACCCTGATCATGTCAACTGATATCGTGTCGCCGATTTTAACCACACAGTAGGCGGCCCTCGGATCGCCATCTCTTGGCTGTCCAACGCTTCCAGGATTGATCACCGTGGTCCTTGTGAGCTTTTTTTCGTATTGAACGTGCGTGTGGCCTAAGGCGATTATATCGTAATTTGATTCCAGCTTGTAAGCGTCCTCTGGATACACGTATTCGAAAAGGGGGTCGGAGGGGGATCCGTGAACCATGAGCATGTGTATGGAATCCATCGTAAGATCGATCTGTGTTCTCAGCGATTTAAGGTAGCTGAGACAGCCTGAGTCTATGGATTTTGCGTTCATGGAATCTGCTATTATGGCTAAATCGTTGTAACCCGTGAAGTCGTTGCTGATTATGGAATAGTCATGGTTCCCCATGACGGCGTAGTCGAAGAGCGATGAGCCAATATCGCACACCTCGTTAGGCCATGGATAATATCCAACTAGGTCCCCCAGAAAAGCCACGTAGTCAATGCGCCTGCCCTCCATGGATTTTATTACGGCCTTTAGCGCAGGCAGGTTCGAGTGAATATCCGATAAAAAAGCCACGTAGTAAGTCAAATTCGCTTGGAGCTCGAGGGCGTGCCTTCTTCATCAGGCACCAGCTGAACGATAACCCTTGCCTTGTACTCCTTGGCCTCAAGCGGAGGCATGGGGCCCAAGTCCACCGCAAACGAGACCTGGTTGCCAAGTCCGTCGATAAACCTGATCTCTGCAACCCATTTCTTCTTTGGCTCCGTGGTGGACAGCTTTGCTATGCTGTCCATGATTCTCGTCAGCGCCATTTGGAGCGATGTAGGGCTTGCCAGATCCTGAGGGGAAAGGGTAAGGGCCTGCATTCCTCCCATTACCTGTCCTATTTTTGCCGTTCCGCTAAATATCGCTATGGGCTGGTTCTCGTCTTCCATTTCAGGATAAGTGGTGATGGTCGCTTATAACTTAAGCGCTTTTGCGCGCGTTAACCTTTTTAGCGGTTAAGCATGAATTAAAGGCGCCAAGCGAGAGGTTCAAAAATTCCTCATTGTGCATGGCGCGGCCCTTCGCAAGGAGGGCCCGGGTTTGCATTTAAATTGATCTAAGATGATCGAACGCAGCAGCTTCTTAACTCCTTTACCATCGTCTTCATCCAACACCAAGTCGCATTCTGATTTGACTGTGCCAGAGGCGTTTCTCACAGCTACCGAGCAGTCTGCCCAGCGCACCAAATCTAAGTCGTTTAGCTCATCTCCAACGAAGAGCGTTGGCCCGCTCTCATTGATAACGTTTATCGCTTCTTTCACCGAAGAAAGCTTGTTGATGCCCTTTGGCGTTAAGAAGTACCAGCTCTTGTAAGGCTGCAGCTCGTACTCAGCTCCCATCTGCTTGGCTTTGATTAGTAGGGGTCCCAGGGATGGGGCATCTGTTATGATTAGAACATTGCCTGTGGCGTAGGTTAAGTCTTGGGGTAGCGAGCTAACATAAGCCTGCCATGTGTCGTTTGTTTTCAGGACCTCTCTGTTTTTCATTAGGATCACTCCTCCCTCTTCCAGCACTAGGGCGTCTGTGCTTTTGACGAGCTTTTCCAAGTCAGGTAGCGAGTTCTTAGGCCTCCCTGTGGCCACGATAACCCTTATTCCCTTGAGCCTGATCTGCTGCATGAGCGTTGCTAGCTCATCGTCGATGCCGTTTCCGCTGGAGAGCGTTCCATCGTAATCCATTATCAGGTATTTGGGGTTCATGCTTTGATTACCTTATCCAGCGCCTGTTGTATGTCCCACAGAAGGTCGTCAGCATCCTCGAGGCCCACGGAAAGCCTTACAAGCGATTCCGAAATCCCTGCTATTTTAAGCTCTTCTTTGCTCATGGAGCCGCCAAAGGCAGATGCGGGATGCATTATCAAGCTTTCCGTGCCTCCGAGGCTTGGGGCTGCCTTTATTATCTTGAGCTCGTCCATGAACTTTAGCGCTTCTCTCTCTCCTCCCTTTATTTCAAACGAGAGGACAGCCCCGTATCCTCTTAGAATGCGCTTTGCCACGTCGTGGGTTGGGTGAGACGGAAGCCCGGGATACAGCACCCTTTTGACTCTTTTATCGCCTTCAAGCTCTTTAGCTATCTTAAGCGCAGTTGCCTGCTCGGCTTCAACCCTTACCTTTAGGGTCTTTATTCCCCTGTGCACAAGGTATGCCGCGTGAGGGTCCAGCGCTCCTCCAAGCATTCTCCTCCAATTCCAAACGTCGTTTATATCGAATCCCACCAGGGTTCCAGCGGTGACGTCGTTGTGACCAGCCAAAAACTTAGTCGCGCTGTTGATCGAAGCGTGCGCTCCTTTCTCGAGCGGCCTGAAGTTCACGGGGGTAGCGAACGTGTTGTCGAGCGCGAGAAACGCGTTGAAGCGCGTACATCTTTCGGCCAAGGCTGGAACGTCGATGACGTTCAGCGTCGGGTTTGACATCACCTCGGCGAAAACCATGCCAGTTTCGCTTGTGACGCTCTCTATGAGTTGGTTCCCCTTGGTTACTTTGACCTTGATGCCGTAATTCGCTAGGTTATTTGCGAGAGAGAGGGTTAAGCTGTATATCTCGGATGACAGGAGGAGAGTTGATCCGGGCTTTAAACGAGAAAAGAAGAGAGAGGATATGGCCGCCATTCCAGATGAAAAAGCATAGGAGTCAGCCTTCTCATCATCGGTTTCCAAGGCTTTGACTACGCTTTCAAGCGCAAGCACGGTTGGATTATCCTCTCTGGAATACCTCAGCGGGTGTCCGTGGACAAGAGGCGCTTTATCCGTTGGATAGGGAAAAATTGCGGTTTGGTAAATGGGGGGAGTTATGCTTTGCGGGTTGATTTGATTTGTTTCGTCATTGGCCTTAGTCGATAAACCGGTCTTCCTCTGCATAGGCGGCGTTTAACGGCGCTTATAAACTTGTGTGGTGTTTCGATCGGTTATTTGTATGCAACTCAATGATATCATTGGCTTAAGCCGCGCATTCGAATTCGTTATACGCAGCCATCGCTTGAGGTCAGCTCGTATGGAAGCGCTGGGAGTTGCAAGTAAGCGGGTTTTGGCGCCCGGTCTGGGGTGCCCGTTGTAAAACGGTAATTAAACGCGTATGCATGGCTCTCTTATTCGCGGCGAGCTCAGAAAGGATTAAATAATATGGGATTAATCAATAGATGCTGATGTTAGGCATATCGGATTTCATTCGGGTGGTTCCGCGATGTCAAAGCTTCCGCCAGGTATCAGAACTCCTGCTGAGGGCGAGCTCATTGGCGTTGTTGTGCAGTTGCTTGGTTTTGACCGGATCCGCGTGAAGTGCACTGATGGGAAGACCCGCATGTGCAGGATTCCTGGTAAGATGAAGAAGAAGAACTGGATTCACGAGGGGGATTACGTGCTGGTCACGCCATGGGATTTCCAACCCGATACTAGAGGGGACATAGTATCGGTTTACACAAAAGAAGAGGTAAAACAGCTGCAGGCAGCCGGAGTAATACCCTCATCACTTTCGCCCTCTGCTTAGCGAGTTTGATCAATGAATGAGAGTCTTGTGCCGCTCGGACGTGAGCATTTCAGCTTTTACGCGATCTGAAAAATAAACCAAGAAGACTTAAATCTGAAGAGTGGCTCAGCTTATATGTTAAGTTTTAGGCGGTTTAAGGCTTTAAAATCGGTTAAAGCGCGCGGAGGTGACCTTAGTGGAGTGGCCTGAAGAGGGCGACTTTGCCACTAAGGCGGACAGGGAAAAAATCATAAAGGATAGCGAACTCAGGGAATCGCTTGAGGGAGTTTTCGACTCCATAACGCTCAGGTACGCTTATGAGCTCATAAGGAGAGGAGTCATAAGGAGGTTTATAACGAACATATCGCAGGGAAAAGAGGCCAGGGTATACGTTGCCGAGGGCGCGGAGGGATACGTGGCGGTGAAGATATACTTCACAACGGCCTCAGAGTACTACAAGACCATGCCGATCTACATAGAGGGGGATCCGCGCTTCAGTCATCTGAAGAGGGGGGACCGGAGAGAGATCGTAGAAACGTGGGCTAGAAAGGAATACGCAAACCTTTCCGAGGCATATTCAGCTGGTGTCCACGTGCCGAAGCCAATCTCTATAAGGGGAAACGTCCTGGTGATGCAGTTGGTGGGCGGTTCGGAGCCTGCTCCTCTGATCAAGGACGTCAACCTATCGCCCCTGAGTTGGAAAAAAGCATACAATCAAGTGATAGACGACCTTGAAAGGCTCGTGGTTAACGCTGGCCTCGTTCATGGAGACCTCAGCGAGTACAACGTGCTATATTATCGCCGTCCCTATTTGATTGACATGGGCCAGTCAGTAATGACCAGCCATCCGCGCGCCCAGGAATTCCTTTTCAGGGATGTTAAAAACCTCAATCTGTTTTTCAGGAAAAAAGGGATAGAGTTAAAGGATCTCGTAAAAGATGACTTGATAGCGAAATGGCTAGCCTCTCGCCGGTAATCTACGTTCCTCTGGACTCAAGCCTTCTTGGAAGGGTCTACGACATGTATGCGCTAACCGAGAAGGGAAAGCAACAGGGCGTCAAGCTCACCATGGATAAGGATAGGGGTCTGATAATAATGGAAGCCACATCGCAGGCGGCGGTACCTCTTTTGCAAAGATATAAAGATGCTGTGACCCTTCTTTCTTTTGGCGCTCCCTTTCAGGCGGCGGAAAAAATCATAGGAGATGAGAGCGTAGTGCTTCAAATAGATCTCGAAGATCCCATACTTCCCAGCGGGGACATCAAGCGGATCCTCTCAAGGTTGATAGGAAAAAAAGGATCCGTGAAGCAGAGAATTGAAGCGGCAACTAACACATCGATTTTTATAAAGGAGCCCAAGGTCGTTGTGGTCGGAAGCTTTGAGGCTGTCGAAAAGGCAAGGGAGGCGATCAGGCGTATAGCTAGCGGCCAGCCAATCCCCGCTGTCTATAAATACCTAGCCAATCTAAAATGAGAGTGAGTTTTTTGGGTCCTTTTGGCGAGGGTGAGCTGTGTTGAGTGAGCAGTTCCAGGAGCTGAACGTGGCCGACTTCTTCTACAAGAACAAGGATTTAGTCGGCTTCGATAGTCCTCACAAAGCCACTTACATGATAGTCAGGGAGCTCGTGGAGAACTCGCTTGACGCATGCGATGGCCACAAGATTTTGCCTGACGTGCGGGTCACGCTGTCAAAGGTTGAGGGAGATGGAGGACAGGAGCGTTATCACATAAAGATAGTTGACAACGGCATCGGCGTCCCCTTGGAAGCTGTGCCTTACGCCTTTGGAAAGGTTCTATTCGGCTCGAAGTACTCCATGAGGCAGAACAGGGGGACGTTTGGCCTCGGCGGAAAGATGTCCATACTTTACGGCCAGATAACGGCCAACTCAAGGGTAACTATTACCACGAGCCAAGGGGGGAGCAAGGTATATACCTTTGAGCTCAGCACGGACATCAGGACGAATACGCCGGTAATCTACCGGCGCGATGAGGCCGACAACAAATCCCACTTCAGGGGCGTAAAAATAGAGTTCGACTTTGAGGGAGACTATGGGAAGGCCAGGGACAAGATCATCGAGTATTTCTATGAAACTGCCATGATATTGCCCTATGCCCAGCTCACCTTCATAGATCCCAACGGAACTCTCCTGTTTTATCCAAGGATAACCGAAAAAATGCCCACCCCGCCGGTTGAAACGCAACCGCATCCCCATGGTGTCGACTTGGAGCTCCTTAAGCGCATGATGGCCGCAAACCCCCACACAAGCCTTCAGGTATTCCTTTCCAAGAACTTCCAGAGGGTAGGCGAGCGCACGGCGAAGGCGTTTCTTAAATCGAACGGCTTTGATCCTCACATGGAGGTCTCGCAGCTCAGCACAAAGCAACTCACCAAGCTGGTAACGGCCCTGAGGGAATACCCTGATTTCCTCCCACCAGATCCATCATGCCTTTCGCCCATAGGGGAAGAGCTTCTGAGGGAGGGCATAAAGCGGCTCCTTTCCCCTGAGCACGTGGTGGTTACCACCAGGCCTGCTCGCGCCTACGAGGGCAACCCCTTTATAGTTGAGGTTGGAATAGCGTATGGCGGCGCCATAATGCCGCCTGATAAGCCGGGCAAAGTTCAGCTTTACAGGTTTGCCAACAAGATACCGCTCCTTTACGACGAGTACAGCGATGTTTCCATGGCCGTCATACAGAACATAAACTGGAACCAGTACAAGGTAAAGCTTGATGAGGCGCCAATAGCCTTTATAACTCACATATGCTCGACCAAGGTTCCGTATAAGACCGCGGGAAAGGAGTACGTGGCGGCGAGGCCCGAAGTTGAAAGGGAAATCGACCTCGCGATAAAGCAGGCCGCCAGAGAGCTAAGGGTTCAGCTGTCACGCATGGAGAAGGCCGAGTACAGGGAGAGGAGGACCGAGGTGCTTAGAAAGTACCTTTCCATGATGGCGAGCTTCTCCACGTTCTTGGCTGAGAAGACGAAAGAACCTGACGTCGATTTGCTGCTTAAGGAGGGAGGTGCAAAGAAGCGGAGGAGGGGTGCGGTTCAACTGGTCGACGACCCTCCTGAAGACGGTTCCATGAAGAAAGGCAAAGCTTGAAAAAGACAATAAGGTAAGAGAAAAAATGGAAAGGAACACCGATAGGAGCGAGTTCGCGAGAAAAGCGCTGAAGGACTTGGGCACGTCAATTTACAACCAGATGGAAGAGGGGCGCTTTCCAGAGGTTATGATTCCCAGTCGTCAAACAAACAACATATACTACGACCCTAAGCTCGAGCAATACGTTCTAGGAGATAAGAGGGTCGTGAGGAGCGCCGACAACGTAAAGCACGTGAAGCCCCTGGCCCAGCTCTTATGGGTGGCTAGGATAGGAAAAGAGCTCATTGATTATGACAGGGTGTCAACCCTTCGTGACCTGTTTTACATGTCGAAGAACATAGACATAAACTTCGCAACGCAGCAGGAGTCGGATGAGGCCGTCTATGACTTAGAGGCCTTGCTCTCAATGCCTAGGGAAAGCTTTAACATATTTCCTCACGACAGGGGAGCCATATTTGGCGACCTAACGGTTAGGTATAGGGTGAAGGGCTTTAAGGATAGCCTAATAAATCTCACAGATAATCCCGACGGGGTAAACATAGGCCCAGCTCTTGACAACGCGGAACTCGTAAAGACCACAGCTGACAAGGTTATAGCTATTGAGAAGGGAGCCATATTTATACAGATGATAAGGGAGAAGGTCCACGAGAAGTTCAACGCCATACTGATAGACACGACCGGCCAAGCGTCGCGCAGCGCCAGGCTACTGATAAGGAGGCTTAATGAAGAGCTTGGCCTTCCCGTTTACATACTTACTGACTGCGATGTGTGGGGAGCTCACATAAGTATGGTCATAATAAGCGGGTCGGTTAACAGCGCCCACATAACCGGTCTGAACACGCCTTCCGCTAAGTGGTTGGGATTCTGGCCCACTGACATAAATAGGTACAAGGTTCCAACCATGAAGATGAAGGAGCTGGACTGGAAGAGGCTTGCTGAGCTCAAGGCCGACCCTAGGTATAAGGAGAAGTTCTGGAAGGAGCAGCTCGACGCCTTTGAAAGGCTTGGCCTTAAGGCGGAGTTGGAAGCGTTCAGCAGCAAAAACAAGTCCGTGAGCCAAACCTTCTTGGTGGAGACCTACATACCGGAAAAGCTGAAGGAGCTGGGGGCCATATAGGTTTAGATTTCTCTACCCATGAAATACCTTTTTTTATAACCACTTATCTTTAAGCGATAAAGATGCCCGGGGGAAGCAAGAAACTCGTGCCAGTGAGGCAAGATCTAGTTGATGCAGTCTACGACATAGCGAGGGAGGAAGGAAAGGCCCCCTATGATTTGATAAATGACATATTCAATCAGACGCTAAGGGCACATAAGATGGGCAAGGACCTTCGCGAGATCGTGGATGCGTATGAGCTAATAGAGACGGAAAAGGGGTCTGGGTCCGTTATTATAGGTTCTGACATACTCTATTACATGATAGACAAGCTCTACCCCTCGGAGATGGACAAGATAGGCAAGATGTACTTTGAGAGGGGAAGATGGTACGGGAATTACCTATCCGCTAAGTTCTTCGGTTCCGAAAGCTCTGGCGACCCGCTGGAGCCCATAGTCAACATGCTCAGGTTTTCTCTGTGGGATGTTTCCACGGTAGACTTCAAGAGAAAGGGTGACGAGATAACGCTTTCATGCATAGCTCCCCATCTATCCGAAGAGGGCACGGAGGTTCTTACGCACTATCTAAAAGGGGTCTTCAGCGCGCTGGGATATGAGGCTAAGGCAGAGAACGTCAACAAGGGAATAATAATGATAACGTTTAACTCGCAATCGAAGGGCAAGTGAAGGCACAGGGAACTTGCGGCAGCTAACGCGCAGCTGCCTCGACTTCACGCTTTCCTTTGCTTTTCGCTGCCAAGGGGTTATTTCATTCGGTTTGACGCGTATTAAGCCAGCTCTTTCCAAGGCGTTCAAGTACCTGTAAGTGGTCTGAGGAGAGACGCCGAACCTTTGTTTGCAAAAAACTATGGCATCATCTTCTGAGATCTTGCCCCTGGACCTTATGAACTCCAGCAGCTCTTCCATTTTGTCTTGAGCAGAAACCCTGTTCCTCATGTGTTGAAGTACCTTCGGGCGGAAAAGGGTTTCGGGCTTTCTGGTTTTGATCCATTTTGATCGAAATCTATATAAAGCTGATTTTTCCGATCTAAAATGGTCGAACATGGTCTTAGATCAGGATCTGTAGGTCTGTGGGAGCTTGTCTTTCAGAGCATGGGCCAGATCACTCCAATAACCATACTATCTGGGCTCATATTGAGTATAGTCGGTTTTTCTATGGGAGCTGCGCCGTTGGTCATGCTGGTCTCTATGCTGGCTGTTCTTTTATCGGCGAACACGATATACCAGTTTTCCAATAGGATTGCTCATGCAGGAGGTTACTACGCCTACGTTGCTGACGGCATGGGCAGCAGGGCTGGCGTCTTCACGGGGCTTCAGTACCTGCTGTATCAGGTCAGCAACCTTGCGCTGGAGTACCTCATAGTGGCATGGGGCTTCTCGAAGTCCCTCAGCTATGCCTTTGGTATTCAGCTCCCTATTTGGACCGGGGTCGTATGGATATCGCTGATGACTGCCTTGTCTTACGTTCTGATGATAAGAGGCGTCAAGCCATCGCTGAAGCTAGCCCTCATACTTGGAGGGATTCAAATCCTGTTCATATTCGTTTTGTCTGCTTTTGTTATTGCTAGGGCCCCCGATGTCTCTCTTGCCCCGTTCCTTCCCTCTTCAAGCCCCAATGGGTGGCAAGGCGTTTTCACGGGTTTCATAGCGGGAGGGTATCTCGCTTTTGCGGGATACGGTTCGGTTGTACCAATGGGCGAGGAGGCAAAGGCGCCCAAGGAGACCATAAGAAAGGCGGTCCTTTACGCCATTCTGCTTTCAGGGATCGCTTTCGTGATTGGCTCTTACGCCATGGTCGTTGGATACGGTATTTCGAACATCTCTACGTTTACCTCGCAGGTCATACCGGGCCTCATCGTGGCTAAGCGGTTTATGGGGGCTTTGGGCGCATATGCGTTCATATTTGTCGGGACGTTCCTTTCGACTTATGGCACGGTCGTGGGCATGGGCACGCCGCTAAGCAGGGTCATATTCTCACTTGCCCGTGACGGTGTAATCCCTAGGTCTCTCTCAAGGGTAAGGTCCGGAAGCCCGGTAGCAGCCATAAACGCCACTTACGCGATTTCAATCTCAGTGGCAGTCCTGATGGGCCTGGCGTTTTACAAGGTGTTTGGATTTTACACCGGCATATACTACGCTTGGGCCATATTTGGTATATTGGCAACGCTTGCTAACCTGCTAATCCACATCCTTTCAAACGCATCGCTGTCGGCGCTTTCCGTGAGAAGCAGGAAGAGATGGCTGGCCTGGCTTCTTGCGCCAACGGCCACCACGGTAATAATGATCATAGCCTTCTACTTCTCACTATTGGGCTTGGGTTGGCCTTTCTTACTGGCCCCAGCGATATTCGTGGCATGGAGTGCCATATCAGTGGTGTGGGCCCTGAGAGTAAAGCAGACGTCGGTGGCGCAAAATGCTTGATCTATTGTTGCGGAACGGCAGGGTGTTTCGCGAGGGGGCTTTCGAGCAGGAAGACGTTGGGATCGAGGGAAACAGGATAGTGAAAATCGGGACCGTAACGGAGCAGGCATCAAGGGAGATCGATTTGGAGGGTAGGACCGTGCTGCCGGGCTTTATAGACAGTCACACGCACATGCTTCACCTCGGCCTTCAGAAGCTGAGGCTTGACCTTTCGGAGTGCAGAAGCAGAGAGGAGGCGATAGAAAGGGTGAAAAATCGCGCTACTGACAGGAGGGCCAAGATCATAGTTGGATATGGATGGGATGAATCCGCGTGGGGAGAAAGCGAGTACCTCACAAGGGATGAGCTTGACTTCACGGATAAGCCCGTTGTACTTTACCGGCGCGACGGCCACATGGCAACGCTCAATTCTGTAGCCTTGAGAAAGCTTGGGCTTGAAAGCCGGGATGGGGTCTTGAAGGAAGAGGAACTCGGCCTTTTGGGACCATTGGTCTCTCCCGATCCAGCGGAGATCGGCGCAGCTTTAGAGGCAGCATTCGATGAGGCCTTAAGGGAAGGCGTGACCGCGGTCAGGGATTATGTGGATCGCGCTACCGCCTTGGTGTATTCGACGCTCAACCCGCCTATTAGGGTGTATAAGTCGATTTACGCTGATGAGTACTTTGAGGGCTTCGGGGGAGAGTTGAGCTGGGGAGTCAAGGCCTTTCTCGATGGCTCCATAGGAGCGAAAACGGCTGCACATGAAGGATGGCCAGACTCAAATCTAAAAATGAGCGATGCTCAGTTCGCGAAGCTGGCAAGCCGTTTTTGGGAGCGCGGAATACCAGTTGCGGTACACGCCATAGGTGACAGGGCCATATCGGTCGCCCTCAAGGTTTTTCGGAACGCGCCCCTTCGTAATTCCATTGAGCATTTTGAGCTTGTGCACGACGAAATGCTTGACGAGGTGGGCAGTACATTCATATCAGCGCAACCGAACTTTCTGCAGTGGGCTCTGCCTGGAGGGCTTTACGAAAACAGGCTGGGCAAGATGTGGCTTGAGGAGAACAACCCATATCACGAGATCATTGCGCGGGGCCTAGACTTGGCTTTTGGTTCTGATTGCATGCCCTTCGNNTCTCCGTACCCAAGGCAGCGTATAACCCTCGAGCAGGCCGTCGATTGCTACACGAAAGGGGGAGCGAAGCTGCTTGGAAATCCCCTGCTTGGCTCGATTAGAGAAGGGAGCTACGCGGACATGGCGATCTTTGAAGCGGATTACGGGAAAGCCGTTGAAGCCCTAAGAAGTGAGAAATCTCAAATGACCATAGTTAACGGCAGGATAGCTTACGTTGAAAACGAGCGCGGCTTTTGGCAATGAATCGCGCTGGTTGTAAGCCGAATTAGCTTGTACATGAAATCGCTCAAGGTTAAGCGGAAGCCGAAAATAAGCTTAATAGCAAGGGGCATTTTTGCACTAAAATGGACTACGTATTCTCAGAGGTGACGGTTTTTTAAATGGAGCAGAAGGCAATGCTACGTAAGGACTCGCTGTCCTTATGGCACGTCGTTGCGCAGGGTTTGATTTCGAACGGCCCGCTTTCTGCGGCAGCCGTTGCGCTTACCGTGGCCGCGTCGTACGCTTTGGGCGCCACGCCGCTGGCTTACACGCTAGGGATAAGTCTCGTCCTGCTTTGGATAAACACGCCCTACCAGTTCAGCAAGTACTTCGCGAGCGCCGCGGGGGTGCATTACTATGTTCATAAGTCGATGGGAGCTGGCGCAGGATATTTGGCTGGGCTCAGCTATGCAGCTTACTACACAGCCCTGCTTCCGGCAAACGCCCTATTTATAAGCGTGCTCATAAACACGGTTCTGTCTCAGTTCGGTTACTCGCTGCCCTATTACGCATGGATACCCATATTCCTGCTTTACCTGCTACCTCCAGCGCTTATGAATTACCTTGGCATAAGGCCCTCTCTTAACTACGGGATAGTAACGGCCTTCGTGGAGATAATAACGCTAATCATAGTGAGCGTTCTTATAATAGATAAGGCGGGAGCGGCCAACACGCTGGCGGTTTTTAATTACAAGCTGGCCTCCGGGGGGCTTAGCGGTTTCGCCGTTGGAATGCTAGTGGCAGGCTTTGGCATGTCTGGAACAACGGCCACGGTCTACTTGGGTGCTGAGGCAAAGGCGCCGCATACCACAATAAAGAAGGGATTGCTCATTTCGACGTTGCTGGTGGTTTTCCTTTACATATTGGTCTCCTATGCGATGACCATTGGATGGGGTTACAAGGACATGGCGTCATTTGCGTCGTCTGGTGCTCCTTTATTCGTTGAGCTCTACAAGTACGCTGGAGTGTGGCCTGAGCTTATAATTGCCGCTCTAACGGTTAACAGCCTAATAGGGCTTGTGACGGCGTCCATAATAGTGTCCAGCAGGCTTTTCATGACCTTTGGTAACCAAGGATTGCTACCAAAGGGCCTATCAAAGGTCGATAAGACGCACGGGACCCCCAGCGCGGCGATTCTCTTCACGACCGTCGTGGGCGTGATTACGGGGATAGCCTTAGGGCTTGCGTGGGGAGTGATCTCAGCCTACTTCTTCTTCATATTGCTCGCAACCATAGCCGAGTTTACGGGGCATGCAATAGGTAACATCGGCCTTTCGGTCTTCTCGTGGAGGAATCACATCAGGAATTTCCTGATGTATTACTTGTTGCCAATTGCTTCGTTGATTACCGTCGTGTTCGGCGTGTTCTACACCTTTTACCCAGTATCTTATCCAACTGTTTACGCGCCCATTGCCATGGCCGCCATACTGGCCGCCGCTTACATAGAGTACGCCCTTATCTCCAGAAGGGGAGGAAAAAGCCAAGTTAGTAAAGGAATAGAGGAGCTTTCCTCTGAGGCAAAATAATTTTTTTACCTGTGCAGAGCCCTTATAGGAGGTACTGAGTTGAGGTGCTCGATCTTATCGGTTATTTCGTGGTTTGTGGCTATCTCCCTGTAAACGAAAGCGCTTGGCCTCCAGTAAAGCTTCTTCGTCGCGTAATCGACCTTTATGAGGCCAAACCTTTGGCTGAAGCCCGAGGCCCACTCGTAGTTGTCGGCGAGGGACCAGTGAAGGTATCCTTTGACCTTGGCGCCCTCACCTATGGCCTTTTGCACGCTGTCAACGTGAGAAACTAGGTAGTATGGCCTCTGGTAATCGGCCTCGTCTGCTATGCCGTTTTCGGTCACGTAAATGGGCAATGAGTACCTCTTCCAGTACTTGATCAGTAAGTCATGAAGCCCCTCGGGATAGAACTCCCAGCCGAAATCGCTTGTCGGCCTTCCTGCCAAGCTGATCGAGTTCCTTTCGCAGGCAAACCCATATCCAGGTATCCCCCTGTAGCGGGGCCCTGCGGGTTGCACCATAAGTCTCGTGTAGTAGTTGACGCCTATCCAATCAAGCCTGCCCTTCAGGTCATCCCTGCTCTCGCCATCGAGGTCCCCCTTTATTATGGCGTCGAAGAAGGACCACCTCTCGTCCGTCTCTATGGCCTCAACGGCCTTTTGGTCAGACTCGGTCAAAGGAGTGAACGCCGAGTTCGCGTAAATTATGCCCACGGACTTCTTTGAGACCCTCTTTATGGCATCGTAAGCGCGCGCGTGGGCCTCTATTATGTTGCGCCTGGCTATGGCCAGGTGGGTGAAGCTGAGGTAGCCTGGGGGAAAGCCCGACTTCGTTTGCCCGAATCCCTGCCCGTATACCACGTTTGGCTCGTTCATGGTTGAGTACTCATCAGCCAGGTCATCGAACTTCCACGCTATGAAGGCCGCGTATCTGGCGAACTCCTCCACGTGGTCGTGGTTTAACCAACCCGTGTTTTTGCCGTCGAGCTGCCCCCTTCTCACGGCTATGGGGTCATGAACCCAAAGGGGAAGCGGCCAGTGATAGAGGTTTAGTATAAGGTATATTCCCCTCTTCTTCAGATCTGAGAACATCTCCCTGTAGTGAGCTATGGCCTCCTTGTTGGCCACGGCATCGAGCTGCTTGAGGTCCTCCTCGCTTCCTGCTCCCTTTGACTTTGGAGGCGGGTTTGGAAATATCCTTGACCACTCCGTGTTGAGCCTTGCTATGGTGAGTCCCATGGACTGCGCTATGTCGTGAAATGCCTTGTAGTTGCCCCAGTATCCNNCGGCCCGCCGCCATGTTTTCTGGGTCGTGTACCCAAACGTACCAGTCGCTGTTCTTGTCTTCTGAGCCCGGCGTTCCCATCTCCGATTGAAAGCCTGCCTGCGACCACCCAAACCTAAAATCTTTCGGAAACTTCATACTAAAAAACGCGCGGTAGCTTAAAGCCCTTGCCGTCAAGAACAGATCAGCACACTTTTATATAACGGCGTGATTAAGCATGAAATGGACGTCAAAGTCGGAAATACACGCCTCATCAGACTTGCGTCTTTCGGCGACGAACCCGAGATTTACNNTAACGGCGTGATTCAATATGAAATGGACGTCAAAGTTGGAAATACACGCCTCATCAGACTTGCGTCTTTCGGCGACGAACCTGAGATTTACGCCAAGCTCGAGTGGGAAAACCCCTTCGGATCGGTAAAGGATAGGGCCGCGTATTTTATGCTTAACAAGGCGGTGGCCGAGGGTCGTCTGTTCTCAAAAAAAGTGATGGAGGCAACTAGCGGGAACACCGGGGTGGCTCTAGCCGGCATGTGCAGGCTTTTGGGCCTTGAATTCACTGCGGTGGTGCCAGAAAGGGTCTCTCCAGACGTCAAGGCCAAAATAGAAGGGCTGGGCGGTCGCGTGATAGTCGTCAAAGAGGGCACTTATCCGGATGAAGGAGAGGGCACCTCTCAGGCCGCAAGGTACGTGAAGGAGAATTCGAAGGGTTACTTCGTCCCAAATCAGTTTGAAAACGAGGCAAACTTTGAGGCTCACTACGTGGGTACGGGGCCCGAGATATGGCGCGACGTTGAGGTCAATTATTTTGTAGCTGGCATGGGCACCGGGGGGACGATAACGGGCGCCGGAAAGTACCTCAGCGAGAGGGGGGTTGAGGTGATAGGGGTAGAGCCGAAGAGGTCGTTTAGGGTTCCCGGGCTGAGAAACGTGGAGGCCAATGGAATGTCTCCCCTTCTCGAGAGGCACTTCGACGTGGTGGACTACGTGGTTAAGGTTGACTCAAGCGCCTTCAACCTCGTAAAGGAGGTTGCTGAAACAGAAGGCCTCTTTATAGGGATTTCATCTGCGGCGGCGCTCGCGGGGGCACTAAGGCTTCTGAAGGGAAAGCGGGGAAGGGCCGCTGTCGTCTTTCCAGACTCTGGATGGAACTACCTAACGACTTACGAGAAGATGGGCATAAACGTAGGTGAGCGCGTAACGGAGCCGCTCAAAGTTGTCCCCTTACGCTGATTTGTTCTGAGAGAACGCGTATGAGCGCCGCCTGAGCACCTTAACGGTAGCGTATGAGAAAATCGCGATGATCACCGCGATGGAGACCGGTATGAGGTACCTGTTAACCCACGCCGAGATGATTTCCCAGTTCGGACCCAGCACAAGGCCGGCATATATAAGCGAGGCATTCCATACGGCTGACCCCACCAACGTGTATGCCAAGAACTTCTTCTTGCTCATGGCGAACATGCCCGCAGGGATTGATATGATGGCGCGCAGCCCTATCACGAATCTGGCCAGAAGCACAGTTATCGACCCGCGTCTTTGAAACCAATCCGTGGCGGTCTTTACCGAGCTTTCGCTGATAAGGGGAAGCTTTGTAACCGACTTGCCAAGCGTCAGGCCAAGGGCGTAATCCACAATGGAGCCAATTATGGAGCCCACTAAGGACGCGGCAAGGACCAGCCAGAAGTCCGCTTTTCCCTGGTAAACGAGGTATCCTTCAAGCGGTAGTATGATCTCGCTGGGTACTGGCAGCGAGGCGCTCTCCATGGCCATTAGAATTATAAGGCCAGCGTAGCCTCCAGCTTCAACCCCTTGGACAACCCATCCGAAACCGGTAATGCCAGAAATGGACGGCAAGTAGTCATCAAGGTCATAAAAGTAGAAGACTGAGTACCCGAGCGCTAAAACAGCCACAACAATTAAAACCAGATAGGCCTTTTTTGAGGTTTCCAACGTTTAACTTTCAGCTGATAGCTTAAATGTGTTGTGGAAGTAGGCGGCCGCCGGCCTTAAGCGCCGTTGCAGTTGTCATCTTATGTACGAAGCTGACGCTTTTAAAAGCGCCATAAAGGCATTTGAGTCCGAGCTCGCGAGGCTTAAGGCGTCCAAGAGAAGCGTGCCCGGCTACGAGATATGCGAAGAGCTCGATTTCGTAGAGCCCAAGCCAGCTTACGACTTTGACCTGGCTTTTTGCGATGGCGGTAACTACCCGATATTCAACAGCAGCTACTTCATATTCCAGCTGAACCGCATCTTTGCATCATCTTGGAAGGGAAGAAAGAGGACGGGTTATTTTTCCGTTGACTTCTTGACGTTGACCAGACGGACGGCCGAGGGATTTTCGAGCGCGGTGTACCCCCTCAAGGCATCACCTGGGGCGGCCTTCGGCGATGTCCTTCCCAGCGAGGCTGAGACCGCCGTGGATTACAGGGAGCTTATGGGGCTTGATGCGCTGAAGGCCGCCTCGCAGCTTCCCAGGAGGATAGCTGAGAAGAAGTTGGCACGGATGCTCATAGGAAATCACGTGGTGGTACTTGATGGATTGCTACAACCCGAATGTCAAGCCGAGTGGAGCGCTATAAAAGAGCTGCGCTCCTTATCGCAGGCGAGCGGGTACCCAATTGCGGGCCTTGCGAAGACGGCAGCACTTCTTGACCCTGCCCTTGTGCCAACGGCCCTTCTGGATAGACAAGGGGAGTGGTACGTCCGCCTAGCAAGGGTTACGTCCAGAGGGAGTGATCTTTATGCGGCGAAGTTCCACAGGGCAGCGCTTACGCCTTACTTCGTGGAGGTGGTCGCGGGTGACGAGCGCTCAGTCGAGGACCTTTTCAGCGCTCTTTTCTCTGATTCGCTTGACCCTCACCTGCCTGGTTATCCACACGGGCTAATCGATGCTGATAGAAATGCCAGAGTTGGCATGCGCGAAGCTGAGCGGCTCAGGGGAGAGATGTTGCGGGTTATGAAGCCAGATCTGGTCAAGGGCATACTGCTCGGCGAAAGGACGCTTGGAACGCACGACCTTTTAAACGCCCTAAATTCAATGTAAGCATGGACGACGAAGTCGGCGTCATAGCCGGAGGGGCTTTCGGGGAGATTGTGCTTCGCAAGGACAGCGATAAGGAGCTGGAGCTGGGGCAGTTGCTTATCTATGAGAAGGGGGATAAGAAGCTTGTACTGAAGGTCGTAGATCTGGTTCACGGCTCAACGCTGCCACAAAGCTCGGTCGACATGGCACAGGGTTATGCAAGGGAAGAGGGGATGCCGCCTTTGTCGGTTTACGAGTCAGACGAAAAAGTGTCGTACTTCACGAAGGCGATACTGAAACCGCTTGTCGAGATAAGGAGTGAGGATGGCAGGCAAATAGTTATGGCTCCCAAGAGTCTACCTGAGTGGTGGGAAGGTGTAAGGGTCGCTAAGCCAGAGGATCTCGATTTTCTGCAGGGAGAAGGAGCGTTCCTGGGATACTTGAGGAATGGCTCAAGGGTCATGAGCATTGAGGTCAAAATTCCCCCGGAAAAGCTCATAGCGCATCACGTGCTCATAGCGGCCAGCACCGGAAAGGGAAAGAGCAACCTGGTCAAGGTCATGCTGAGTTCCCTAGCGCAGCAGGGATGTTGCGGTGCGTTTGTCATTGATCCCCATGGCGAGTACTGGGGATATCATGAAGAGGGGCTTAAGGGCCTTGGAGACAAGGTGGTTTTGCTCTCTCCAGACCCGCCTCCAGGAGGCATAAC
>DAYW01000007.1:27170-45464 GCA_002507085.1 archaeon UBA168
CTGCGCAAGAGGAGGCGCTCCAGATGCTCTGGAAGCAGAAGCGCGGTAATGGGTGGCTTTCCGCGTTCCTAGGCTCTGAAGTAATACCTGATATGGATAAACAGGGAGTTCGCGTATCTACTCTTGAAGTCCTCAGGCGCAAGCTCAGGCTCATACTTTCGTGGGAGGACGATCATGGGGTTTTCACGGTCGAGGGAGGCGAGCAGACGATAAATCAGATTGTGAATTACCTAGAAGATCGTAAAACGGTTATCGTTGATACCTCATCGCTAGCTGAGGGAGCGGAGCTTCTGATATCGAACGTGGTTGCGAGCGAAGTGCTGAGGAGGCACGAGCGCGCTAAGGCAAGGGGAACTTTAGATCAGCTGCCGCCCGTTGCGATAGTCCTTGAGGAGGCTGCTAGAGTTCTTGGAGAAGGGGTTGAGCCCAACGTGCTGGAGAGAATTGCAAGGGAGGGGCGCAAGTTCAAGGTCGGTCTCATAGCGGTTACCCAACTTCCCTCGCTCATACAGAAAGAGCTAATAGCAAACATGAACACCAAGATAATACTTGGAAACGAGGCGAGAACTGAGAGGGATGCCCTGATAAATTCATCTCCTCAAGATCTCTCTAACGAGGACGAAGAGATAGCGCAGCTGGACGCGGGAGAGGGCATAGTCGCAAGTTCGTTTCTCAAAATGGCTGTTCCCATAAAGGTACCCCTATTTGAAGGTGTAAGAAGAAGCGAGAACAAAGATAGGCCGAAGCTGGCGCTGAGCGCTAGGCCAGAACGGCTCTAAACCTGCTCATGAATTTTGTGGATTTTAAGCCAATTTTCTTGGCTAACTTAGGGTTGATCTATCACCTACCGATAAATCATGTTTTTTAAATTGATTTAGCCAATGAGCCATTTTCAATTCATCTAGCAAAACGGGATGCGGCATGTTTAAACGCGCCGAGCAAACTAAATCATGCGCGAAGGGAAAAATTTTGTTTATATGGCAGCCCTTACTACGTCAATAGGCAGTTTGCTCTTCGGATACGACACGGGCGTCATCTCTGGTGCCATACTCTTTGTCAAAAAGCAGTTCCTGCTCGATAGTGCCGCTGAGGGAATTGTCGTCAGCTCAGTGCTTATTGGAGCTCTTCTTGGCGCTGCTTCCGGAGGGCTGCTGGCCGATAAGCTGGGAAGGAGAAAATCGATAATTATCGCAGGCATGCTTTTCACCATCGGTGCATTGGTGGCAGCGGTGGCTCCTGACAGCGCTTTGCTCGTGGCAGGAAGGGTGATAACGGGGCTTGGAGTTGGGCTTGCCTCTTTCACATCTCCCCTTTACATCTCTGAAATATCACCTTCAAACATCAGGGGTAAGCTTGTTTCCCTAGCCCAGTTCATCCTGACAATTGGCATAGTGGTTGCCTACCTCATAGACTTCGCTTTAGCTCCATCTTCAAACTGGAGGGCTATGTTTGGCTTGGCCATGATCCCGGGCTTGGCCTTGGTGATAGGGATGTCCCTTATGCCAGAGAGCCCTAGGTGGCTGATAGACAAGGGAAAGTACGACCAAGCCCTTTTGGTCCTTCAGGAGATACATGAGACTAAGGAACAGGCGCTCGCCCACGTGGATAAGATAAAGAAAGAACTGGCGGAGGAGAAGACTGGCTGGCATGAGCTGCTTGCCCCTGATGTCAAGCCTATGCTCGTTATAGGCGCTCTTCTGGCCATATTCCAACAGGTCACGGGAATAAACACCGTGATCTACTATGCGCCTACCATATTTCAAATGGCAGGCTTTGTCTCCGCTTCAGCTGCCATATTCGCGACCGTGGGAGTTGGCGCGGTTAACGTGGCCGTCACGTTTGTGGCCCTTTCTCTCATCGATAAGCTCGGCAGAAGGCCTCTTTTGATCTTGAGCCTTAGCGGGATGGTTGCTTCGCTGGTGGTTCTTGCTTTTGCGTTTTCGTCCCGCTTCTCCTTCACTGGGCCACTTGCTGCGTTTAGCTTGATGGCCTACGTTGGGTTCTTTGCCATAGGTTTAGGGCCTGTGTTCTGGCTTCTTATATCGGAGATATACCCGCTTAGCATAAGGGGGTTGGCCACGAGCATGGCTGCCCTTACCAATTGGGCCTCTAACTTCGTCGTGGCGCTGACGTTCTTGTTGCTTATCGCTGCATTGGGAAGCACAGGCACTTTTTTGCTGTACGCGGTGCTTGGGGTTGCCGCGCTCCTTTTCGTCATGAAATACGTTCCAGAGACCAAGGATCTCAGCTTAGAAGTCATACAGCAGGACATCATGAACAGGTTTGGAGCGAAGCCCAAGAAGCGGTGAATTCACGTGGAAAATAGACTAAGCATATTACGCGCGCTTCTTATCCCTCCTTTTATCGATTTAGGCTGGTTGGTGCGCTTTTCTTCAATAAAGCTTTGAACGCATGCGCCTTTCGCGGTGGGTAGGCGCCAAGCTTGCAAAAAGGCTTTACGCAAATAGCTGCGGGCGGAAGCTGGCGGGCGTTAACCTTAATCCCCCTCTGGTGCGGGGCCGCCGAAAAAACAACAGCGGGCGCTTTGTGCACGCGTGTTGATGAAATCCGAAAATTAGAGGATGGTGTGATGTGAGTTAACTTACCTTGGCATGGGCAGTTGATGGCTTAGCCTTTTACGCAGTTGCCCTTATTTTGTATGCAAAGGTCAAACTTCGATTATCTCTTCGTTTACTTAACTGCAGTGACGGGCCTAATTCTTTTTCAATTTGCAACCGAGCTGAAGAAGATCCATTCCTTTAAATCCGCGATCCTGGCGCTTGCCTTCATAATCTTCTCAACGTTGGCATTGGGCCTTTTCTTTGTGACGTTCGGTTTTTCCCTTTTATTTGGGTTGTTCTCCTTTTTTCCCTCGAGTTTTCTTGTCAACGTTTTGCTCTTGATTATTTCGCTTTACGGTGTCTACTCTAGGTCGCTTGAACGAGGGCCACACGCCGATGACCAGTTTTGTGCGTTGGCTCGGCCCTTTAGGGCCAAGCCGCGTGTAGAGGTTTAGGCGTCCGTCTACGCGTTTCTTGCGTTCAATCCCTCGTGCTCGGGCTTGTTAATGCTCACTCTGAAGTCTTGCCTTGCTTGTTGAGAGAAAGTCAGCGTTAAGAACGCCGCAATGGAAGCGCGAGTGGCTCGTAGCCTAAATCATGGTTATGAGGCTCAGCACGAAAAGGGGATTGCCCGGGGCGGAGTAGGCGTTCTTTCCGAATAAGCGGTTTCTCTTCCATGTACGCTACTGCTGTTTCCGCTGCGACAGCATCATGTAAGCCCTTAGATATTCGGAGTGGCTCCGNNTTGTCAAAGGGGCTAACTTGTTCCGGTAACAGCCCCGAGCTTGTCCTAACGGATCTTATCCAGTCGAGCAGTGCGGAGGCGTCTTTGCTTTCTCCTCTCATGGCGTGATATTGCGCGAGCCAAGCCGTGGTTATTATCCACGGGTTGCCTGCGTTGTTTCCGTAGTTTCCGGCTACCCTTTGATACATGTCGTTTTCATACCTGGCGAGCCCTCCAGAGGGTTGAACCCACAGCTTTTGTGCTATCTTTAAAGCCGTTGATTCTACCATAGGATCGTGCGGATCCATGACTCCAAACGTGACCACCCCTAGCGCGCTTGAATCGATGGTCGGATCTGGATCTGTGACGTTTCCATCCCTGATGCGAACTGTTTTGTAGAACGACTTGCCGGCTGGGTCATACATGTATTGCTTAAGGGCTGAGGTTACTTCCCCTGCGGCTTTGCTCCATTTTTCCGCATCTGGTTCATCTCCCATGACCCTAGCAAACTTCGCTGCTGCTCCGAGGCCTGCGATCACCGAGGCAACAGTGTACGTGTGAATACCTAGCTTTTCCTCCCAGAGGTCATAGCTTTCGAGGGGAAGCTTCGACTTGCTGTCCCTGAATTCGGTCATGAAGTTTGCAGCCCTAACTATCAAGTCGTAGACATCTCTGAGCAGGTCGTAGTCTTTCGACCTTTGGAAGTAGTCCCAAAAAGCCCATATGAGCGTTGCAGTTTCGTCTTCCTGGAAGTTGAGTGCCGTTGGCCCCCTTACGGTCCAGGCGTGCCACGTGCTGCCCATGGTTCCATCCGAGTTGAACTTCTGAAACAGGTAACCCTCTGAGTTAAAGAGCTTGAATGCAAAGGAGAAGTACTTCCTCGCAAACGACCAATAACCGAGGGCATCGATTGTGGAGGCCACAAGCGAGGCATCACGGGGCCAGGTATAAGCATATGTGTCTAAGTTGAACTTCAATATGCTAGTGTCAAGAGAGGCCGGAATGGCACCATTGTCGCCGACGTGGCCAAGCAACACTGCTAGGCTTTCCCTTGCCAGCTCATCATCAAGCCTGCTCTCCGTTTGCAAAACATCCCAGTAAGCTTGTGTCTTGGTCATGTGAAAGCTTGGATGTTGCCTTAGCTCTAAGGCTCTTTGTCTTACCGTTTCATGATTTGGCCCGGCCACCATGAAATAGTAGAAGTCCTTAGACGCTATGGACACCGCGGACGCCACCGAGCCCTGCGCTATGGGATTTTTGGAAAGAACGCCGTCCTCGCAATCGGGAAGGACGGCGTCTTGGTCGCGCCTTCCTGTCGTGTATTCGTAGATTGGAGAAGTCGCGCCAATGCCAAACCATGTGGAGTCCTTGTAATGACAGATCATGTCATCGGCGGGATCGTAGAAGGCGGTATCCCCTATTTCATAATCGTTTAGCTTGAAGTCGTTGTAGAAGATCACGCGTACGAGCCCCTCTCCCTCTATCTTGACCTTCCTTAACACGGCGGGATAATCGAGCGTTACCAAATCGCTTATGGAGGCCTTGAGCCCATCCCATTGAAATTCCAAGGAGCCTACGAGACCCTTCATTCCAATGGTTTTTTGCTGCACGTTTTCTACCCATGTGAATTTGCCATCATGCCACAATCCTATTTTGAACTTTCCTGCTACGCTGTGGTTGTGCTTTCCTAAGTATGGGTAGTATAAATCCCTCAAGCAGTAATTTGGGTCGTATAGAGCTGCTAATGAGCCATTGCTTATGAATAACGACCTCATAAATTGGCATGCCGCCGCAATTTAAGCTTGCCTTTAATATTTATTTTCATCAGTTTATTGAAAGCTGTATATGAAAACGGTGCCGCTGTTTTTGGCGCTCACACGGATTTGCGCCTAACAACAGAACGTCCTCAAAAAGCGGTTGTTTTAGTCCTGCCCGATGGTTGCGATTTCATCATTTGCTTGTTAAACAGGGTCAAAATCACCGTACTCTTACGGTTTTGACAGGGCTCGTCGGTACATCGCGCGCTTTCTCGGCAAGCCTTTTAGCCGTATCACGCACTCGTTGCATGGAGGAAGCGCTTTTTGCTCATGCAGCTGATGCCCACCTAGGTGCGCAAGACAGGGTCTTTATGAAGGAAGGCGAGCGCATCGCGTTCAAGGACTTAGTCGACACCTGCATTAAGGATCACGTTGACTTCCTGCTCTTTAGCGGTGATCTGTTCGATAGTAACGTGCCCTCCATGACCGTTGCCAGCTTTGTAGCGCAAGAGCTAAAGAGGCTATGGGAACATGGAATTCCCGCTTATGAAATACATGGGAGCCATGATAACTCTCCTACGCACTCTTCTATGATAGAGGTGTTGGAGGGCGCAGGCCTACTTGTGAACGCGAGCAGAGTTGTTCAAAGCGGCGACTTGATAGCCCTTGAGCCAATAATTGACAGAACAGGCGTTAAGATTTACGGGATGCCAGGACTAAGAGAGGGGCGCGAGAAGGAGTTTTACGAGATCTTGGACAGGGAAAAGCTGGAAAGCGATCAGGGCAAGAAGATATTCATGTTCCACAGCGCCATAAGCGAGCTCAGGACGGGAAGGTTCGCGAAGATGGAGGCCATTCCCCTTTCCTACCTTCCGCGCAGCTTCTCTTACTACGCTGGTGGCCACGTGCATGCCAGGTCTGTTAACGACTTGCCCGGATTTGGGACGCTGGTTTATCCCGGCCCTCTTTTCGCTGGCTGGGGCATTGAGGACATAACGGATTATTCGAAAAACGGAGGAGGGTTTTTCCTTGTTCACCTGAGTGACGACATCAAGGTCGACTTCGTCAAAGAAGAGCCTGTGAAGGTCGTTGTCGTTGATAAGAACGCTGACGGCCTTTCATCGCAGGAATACGCGAAGGAGCTCGAGCCCAAGGAGGATTACTCCGGGAGCATGGTCGTCCTCAGGCTTCACGGCAAGCTGAAGTCGGGAAGGGTGGCTGATATATCCTCGGAGTATCTGAGGGCCGCCTACGCTAAGGCTGGTGCGAAGGACGTCATGGTGAGCAGAGGCGAGCTAAGCGGCCCTGAGCAGAGGATTGTGAGAGTGGGCACGGTGTCCCAGCTTGAAGAAACCCTGATGGCTGAGAACGTCAAGCCACCTTATAAGCCAGAGCTCGCAAAGGCCCTTCTCGAAGTTCTCTCTCGGGAGAAGCTGGAGGGGGAGACGGATTCGGACTACGAGGAAAGGCTTGTGGGTGAGGCTGAGCGCATAATCGACGACTTCCTTTCCAGTAGCAAGGGGAAGAAGAAGTGATAATTGAATCGCTTGAGTTGGAAAACATAAGAAGTCACCGCTCTACCAGCGTTCGCTTTGATGAGGGAGTAACGCTCATAGAGGGAGATGTGGGCAGCGGGAAGAGCTCCATGCTCAAGGCGATACAGTTCGCGCTTTTCGGAAGCGGGGATCCAAGGAGCCTTCTCAGCTTTGGCAAGGACGAGGGAAGGGTAACGCTCAGTTTCAGCGTTAACGGCAGGCGCTACGCGGTTACCAGGTCGCTCCACAGGGTTGGGGACAAAGTCCGCACAACTAAGGGGTATTGGCAGGACGAGACAAGCGTGGTCCCGATGTCAGCCTCGCAGTTGAACGAGAAGGTCATGGAGGTGCTCGGCATAAAGGGATCCGAGCGGGCGAGGAGGTTGCCCATATGGGAATACGCCTTCTATACCCCTCAGGAGAGGCTTAAGGCGATCCTTTCTGATAGGGAAGTCAGGTCGAATGCCATAAGCGCTGCCTTTAACACGCAGAAGTACAAGAGGGCGGTCGCAAACGCGCAAAGGCTTACCGCTTATCTCTCAAATGAGGTGCTCAAGTACGAGAGCTACTCCTCTGATCTGGAAGCAAAAGAGCAGGAGCTGAAGGGACTACAAGAACAGGCCATTGGCATTGAGAACGAACTGAAAAAGGCTGAGGCGGAACTCGAGGCCGCCCGCGCCCAGAGAGACAGGGCTAAAGCGGATCGCGACCTCGCGGATAAGACCTTTAATCAGGCAGCGCTCGCAGCCTCGCAGCTTCAGCACGAGGTTGACGTTATTGGGTCTGATGTGAGAAGTCATGATGCGACTATCCAGGAAATCAAGCATCGCGTGGAAGAGAACAGAACAAAACTCGAGCGGATCGTCGCGGAGCTTTCAAAGCCGATGCCTGGCTTTAGGCCTTCATCAGATATAAAAAAAGAGATGGACGAGCTGCAGGGCCGGATATATTCCGAGCAGCTCAAGCTCACGCAAATGAAGGGGCGCTTGGAGGATTATCAAAGGGCGCTTCGCCAGCTTCCCAAAAGTCCTCTTCGCCCGAGTCGCTCCCTACAAGAAGTCGAACGCGAAATCGATGAGGTGCAGGATCAGCTCAATGAGCTGAAAAGTGCCGACATGGAGTTAAGGCGGTTTGATCAGAGTTATGACGAGATGACGCAGAAAGGAAAGTGCCCCTGTTGCGGTAGGGAGATCGATCGGGATTTGGCCGTCAAGCTAAAGGAGGACGCCACCCGCAAGCGCGATGAGATCAAGAGGCAGCTCTCGCAGCTAAGCGAAAGGATAAGCGAGCTGAGAGCAGAGCGCGACGCCGTGGCTGATTTGCAGCGCAAGCTCGACCTGTACGAGAGCCAGAGGGAGGGCATCAGAGAGATGGAAAAGGAGCTCTTAGAGATGCTCAGCGACGAGGGGTTGCAAGAACAAGGGGATGTCGTAGCGGCAGTTCAAGAGGCAATCGAGGGGATAAACAAAAGGATCGATTACATGCTCTCTCAGCTCAAGGATCTCGGCGATGAGTTGAACAGGTCGATCGAAGCGGAAAAGGAGATAAGCCTGAGACGTCGTCTTGAGAAAGAGAGGGACGAGATCGAAAAAAGCATTGAAGACGACACTGCAAGGATCGCAAGATTAAAGGACGAAGTGAAGAACAAGGAGGAGCAGCTAAAAGTCCTCAAGGAGCGGCTTGATGATGCTCTCTCAAAGAGAGATGCCGCGCTTGCGGCTGCGAACCTTGCGAAAGAGGCTTACGAGGCGGCAGAAGAGAGGCTTGGCGAAAAGTTAAGCGCCTATCGCTCGCTTAGCGCCGGCCGGGCTTATCTGGAAGAGAGGATCGTATCGCTAAGCAGAGAGATAGATGACAAAAGGGACGCTAGGGCTCGCGCCGAAGAGGCCAAGGAGGTCGTGGACTGGCTTAAGGGCTTGTTCATACCCTTGGTGGCCGAAATAGAGCAGGAAGTGCTGGCCAGACTTAATCAGGAGTTTCAAGATAAGTTCTCAGCCTTCTTCTCAACTCTGATAGGCGACCCCCAGAAAAAGGTATACATCGATGAGGAGTTTTCGCCCAAGATGGAGCACGGTGGTATTGAAATGGATATAGATGAGGGGCCAAGCGGTGGCGAAAGGAGCTCTATGGCATTGGCGTACAGGCTTGCACTTAACGAGGTGGCAAGGGAAGTTGCGGGACTCTCAGTCGACCTGATAATTCTCGACGAGCCTACAGACGGCTTTAGCTCGGAACAGTTGTCCAGGTTCAGGGAGCTTATAGACGCCCTCAACGCAAGACAGGTCATTGTGGTCTCTCACGAAAAAGAGCTTGAGAGTGCAGCTGACAGGATAATCATGACGTCGAAGGAAGGGGAAACGTCTAGCGTGCAGCTGTTGCAATAGGTCCGGAGAACGGCTTATATCTTGTTGCGAAATAATAATGGTGTGATTTCGCGATTGGAAGAGGAAATGAAAAAAGATCAGTACAAGGAGATCGAAGTGATAGAGAAGGGATGGTTAGAGCATCACGAGGGTGCGCTTCGCTATAAACAGAGGATAACGCTCTACAAGGTATCCGAGGAAGGGGACGCCATACCGTACAAAAGCTACATCGTAGAGAGACAGGTAATTTAAGCTATAGGCGCCCCAAGAAGAAGGAAAGCGAATTTTTATATGCCGATTCTGCGACCTCCTGCATGGTTGCATTTTTTTCTTGGGCTATGACCTTCAGGGTTGCAAGCAGATTTGAGGGCACGTTTCTCGTTCCGGGCTGTGGACCAAGCGCAGGGCTGTCCGACTCCAGCATAATCGAGTTAAGGGGCAGTCTCTTAATGAGTGCCTTCTTTTGATCGCTCCGAACTATCGAAGGCGGTATGGAAAACATCACGCCTTTTCTACTGGCTTCATATGCCGTTGACACTCTTCCATCGAAGGCATGCATATCTATTGGTATCTCTGGCTTTTCATCTAGAAGTAGCTCTATGGCTTCCCTTCCAGCACCTCTGCTGTGCACTATAAGGGGTAGCTTCTTCGAATCGGCGAGACGTACGCATTCCCTGAGGAGCTTCTTCTGCAGCGTTATGTCGCCCCCTTCCCGGCCCCGGTCAAGTCCTACCTCTCCCAAGGCCACGACGGGATGGCGTTTAAGGGCCTCTTCGATGTTAAGCAGAAGCTCGCTATAGTTTTCTTCCGTTACTGACTGCGGTTGCGCTCCAACTGAAAGCTTCACGCATGAGTGCGTTAGGGCTATTTCAAAGGCCCTTTCAACGCCCACGTCGACTAGCGCTGATACCACGAACTTTTCGACTCCCTTTGCCTTGGCATCATGTATTACGTCTTCTAGATCGGCCTCGAAAGAGGAATCGTCTAGATGGCAGTGAACGTCTATCATGCGGTAAGTTTCCAACTTCGCTGCCCCTTGGATAGCTCTCCTCCAGCCACGGGGGATACCCATCCCCTGGCAGCGCCGGCATGCAGGGCCTCCGTTATGACGGCCTTTCCGTCTTCAGGGCGCCTGATCAGGCCTATTATGGCCCCTCCCATTCCTGAACCCGAGATCTTCACCCCAAGGCAGCCCGCTTCCTTCATGGCCTCTCTTATCCTTTCGACCTCCGGTGTGCTTACATCGTAGTAGTCCCTTAGAAGCGCATGTTGATAGTCCATGACTTCAGCTATCTGAGCTGTTTTGTCCTCGTGAGAGAGCTTTAGCCCAGGAGGTACCTTCAGCTCAGAAGTTGGCTTTCCTTTTAGAACCGCTATGGCCACCTCTGTGGACCGCTGCATTCTCAAAGTGAAGATGACCCTTTTTTGTGAGATATCGTCCAAGGAGTTTAGGTGAGCGCTTATCGAGTTCTCATCTAGCCCCTCCCACATAACTTCATCGTACTTGTTTGGTATGGAGAGCCCAGTCTCTCTGAGCTGCTCCACAGCCCTTTGCATTTCTGCCTGCCTTACCGGGTGTATCGAGGACGTTGCGTGTTTTATGCCCGAGTCGATGATAACGAAGAACAGTCCTTGCCCGCTTAGCACTTCTGTGCGATAGGGAGGCCGGTTCTCAATCATGGTTAGGCCTCCGAGGGCGCTTCCGTATTGATCAAGACGCCCACATGGGATTCCCATGATTTCTCTCTCCGCCTTATAGGAGGCCTCGGCGATGTCACGCCTGTTTAGGCCAAGGGAAAAGGCCCTGTTTAACAGGGAAGCAAAAGCCACCTCAAGTGCGGCGCTGCTCGCCAGTCCGGAAGATATGGGTACCTCTGACCTTATCTCTGCCCGTAGGCCTAAGGATTGGGAGTGAAAACGAGGAGAAAGCACGGCCTGCGTTACAGCCCTCAAGTAGTCTCCAAACCAGTTCCCTCCCCTCAGCTTTACTGGCTCTCCTACGTCGGGAACCCTGAACTCATCCTCTTGCGCCAGCGAGTCGGACTTGACTCTTATGAGGCTGGGGTCGCTTTCTTGCGCGTAAATCCTCGTCCTGAGGTTGAGAGCGGCTGAGATAACGGGCAGGCCCTTGTAATCTTGATGGGTGTTAAACAGGTCGGCTCTGCCAGGGGCTGAGGCCATCCAATTCAACTTGTGCATACGAACGCCACAAGCTATTAACTTTTCCGACCTTGCTCCTGAGCAGCTCTAAGATAACCTTTTATGCGTTGCTCCTGTTAACACCGATCAGTAATGGCAGACAAGAAGGAGGCTCTTCTCCTTTGGTTTGATGAGCTAGGCAGGGAAGACGTGAGCATAGTAGGAGGCAAGTCAGCCAACTTGGGAGAGATGACGAGGGAACTTCAGAAGGCGGGCGTACCGGTTCCCTACGGCTTCTCAACCACGGCTAAGGCTTACCGTTACTTCCTGGAGTACAATCATCTTAATGAGAAAATAGATCAGGTTATGGCGGAGCTTAAGGATCCCAACGACACCGACACCCTTCAGAAGGTCGGTGCCACCATCAGGAGCCTTATAGTAAACGCGCAGCTGCCGCCAGACCTGGCCTCTCAGGTCACGGAGGCCTACAAGAAGCTCAGCCAGATGAGCGGAGCTGATGAGGCTTACGTGGCTGTCAGGTCCTCCGCAACTGCAGAGGACCTTCCGGATGCGAGCTTTGCTGGCCAGCAGGAGACTTATTTAAACGTCAAGGGAGAGCAGGAGGTCCTTCAGAAGCTTAAGGAATGCTATGCAAGCCTCTTCACGGACAGGGCCATATTCTATAGAGCTCAGAAGGGCTTCTCCCAGAGCGCGGTGTCGCTGGCCGCTGCCATACAGCTGATGGTCTTCTCTAAGGCGTCTGGCGTCATGTTCACGCTTGACGTGAGCAACGGAGACACCTCTGTGGTGCTTATTGAGGCATCTTACGGCCTTGGAGAGTACGTGGTTCAGGGAACTGTTACCCCTGACGAGTACTACGTGAGGAAGAGCGACCTCGAAATAATTAAGAAGAACATAAACAAGAAGACGAAACAGCTTGTGAGGCTGCCAAACGGCGGAACAGTCGAGCAGGAGGTGCCAGCGGAACTTCAGGACAAGCCGGCGCTTACAGACGACCAGATAAAGACCTTGGCGTCTTACGGCATCGCGATTGAGAAGCACTACGGCAGACCCATGGACACCGAGTGGGCGCTTGACGAGAGGACCAATAAGCTATTCATAGTACAGGCCAGACCTGAGACCGTTTGGTCGGCCAAGGGAGCTGCCAAGGAGCAGGCTGCCGCCGAGCAGAAGGTCTCCACAACCGCGGAGAGGAAGGTCTTGGTGAGCGGGCTTCCGGCTTCGCCCGGTTTAGCTGCAGGAAAGGCTCACGTCATACTTGACGTTAAGCACATTGATGAGTTCCAGGATGGAGAGATCCTCGTCACGGAGATGACTGCTCCCGATTGGGTTCCCGCCATGAAGAAGGCGAAGGCAATAATAACCAACAGCGGTGGGATGACCTGCCACGCTGCCATAGTGTCGAGGGAGCTTGGCATACCCTGCATAGTGGGCACCGCGAGCAGGGGAGCTGCGGCTACCGAGACCATAAAGACTGGGCAAGACGTAACCGTTGACGCTACCAACGGAGTCGTATACGAGGGGATCCTTGAGGAGGCAACAAAGCAGGCTCCAGCCGCGGCGGCTGCCGAAGGAGGAGCAGTTGTAGCAGCGGTCGAGAGCTATCCCGTAACCGGTACCAAGATCTACGTCAACTTAGGAGAGCCGGACCTCGCTGATAAGGTCTCAAAGCTTCCAGCTGACGGCGTTGGCCTTATGAGAGAGGAGTTCATATGGGCCTCATACATCGGTGAGCACCCGCTTTACCTCATAAAGGTGGGGCACCCGGAGAAGGTCGTGAACGGGCTGGCAGAGGGCTTCAGGAAGGTCGCGCAGGCCTTCAACCCCAGGCCGGTTGTGCTGAGGTTCTCCGACTTCAAGACCTCTGAGTACAGGGACCTCAAGGGAGGAGAGGAGTTTGAGCCTCAGGAGCCTTCTCCGCTGCTCGGCTGGAGAGGAGCCAGCAGGTACTACGATCCCAAGTACATAGAGGGCTTCAAGCTCGAGGTCCAGGCAGTGAAGAAGGTGAGGGAGGAGTACGGGCTCAAGAACCTCTGGGTCATGATACCGTTCGTCAGGACCGTGGACGAGCTCAGGAAGGTAGTGGAGATCATGGACCAGGAAGGACTTAGGCGTGGGCCCGACTTCAAGGTATGGCTCATGGCCGAGATCCCGAGCAACATCATACTGGCTGACAAGTTCGCCCAGTACGTGGACGGATTCAGCGTCGGCTCTAACGACCTCACGATGCTCATATTGGGAACCGATAGGGACAACGGAACTGTTGGGCACATATTCGACGAGAGGAACCTGGCTGTCCTCAGGGCTGTGAAACAGTTGATAAAGGTAGCTCATCACTACGGCAAGACCGTCAGCGTGTGCGGCCAGGCTCCCAGTGTCTATCCTGAGTTCACCAAGTTCCTGGTCGAGCAGGGCATCGACAGCGTCTCGGTCAATCCTGATGCGGTTGTATCAACAAGGAAGAACGTGGCTGCATACGAGCAGAGGATACTGCTGGACGGCATAACGAAGAAGGGCATGGTTGAAGACCCCGACCTCAGGTGGGATCCCTTCCCTGAGTGAGGGGCAGCATAAGCTTAAGTAAGATTTTTTTATTATACATGATTAAAGACGAAGGCAAGAGCGCTTCCAATACTGCTTCTAGTAGCGCTCGCCGTGAGCTCGCAAGCAGCGGCGGCGCTTTCAACTGCTAACTCCGCATCTCTGTTTAAAATTAAGAACAGCATAGACATAAGCTTCGCGAGCGTGAAGTTAAACTACGGCGATTACGTGGCGATGTTTTTAACTCCTCCCGTTTACGATCTGCAAGCAACTGTGCTGCCCTATAACCTGAGTGAAACTTACGACCTTCATCTTATAGCGAACTACACACAGCTCAATAGCGCGGGAAGCAGCTTGGTTGTCATGATCCCCAGCGGCCCAGGTACCTACAACCTATCTGTTACGTTTGTTTCTAGGGTTCCTTTCGTCCTTCAGTACGGCATAGTTACGCAGAACTACACGGCTTATCCGCACTTGGCTGGCACGCCAGTGCCGCTCGCAAGCGGCGTTTGGTTCCTTCCCATAGTCACGGAAAGCTATCAAGGCAACTATACGGCCTACACCTTCACGAGCAGCGTTATAGAGCTATCTGACGCTAAGCCCGTGCCTTCCGTTTTCTCGTTTAAGTTCCCCTCGGTCGTGTCGTTGGCCATATTTCTAGCCATATCCGCTTTGCTGCTTTACGTTGACGCCTTCGCCGTCAGCGATACCTACTGGAAAGAGAAGTCCCAGGAGGCGAGCAGGAAGAGGTGGATAGGGGTGATATTGCTCCTGCTGTTCACCTTGTTTATAATTTACTGGAGCATGGGTTTGCTCGGGGTGAAGTTCACGTGATAGGGGTGATTTCAGATGAGCAACGAGGATTACGATGACGAACAGGAATTTGAGAATCTGTGGTGGTACAAGAGGAAATGGGCGAGAACGGTTTTCGCCCCCATGCTTTATCTGACTTCGTGGCAGTACCGGTTCTACAGGTTTCTACAAAAGAGCCCTGAGGAGAGGAAAAAAACGGTGGAAGCCAGGGCCAAGAAGATAAGGAAGAGGCCAGACTTTCCCACGGTCAGGGCTGAGGACGTCATAGGGAGAGAATCGGAGCTCGCCAAGGTGATGGTGGGCGTTCACTATCACGTGTTCAGGAGCAAGGAGCTGAGAAAGGCCTCTCCGATACCGCCTCCTAAAATCTTCATCATAAAGGGCGAGAGCGGCTCGGGCAAGAGCTACTTCTGTGAGGCTGTTCAGAGGGAGGCCTTTGAAGAAGGGCTCAAGGAGGGCCTCATCATAAATTACCCAACGCTGAGGCCGCAGGAGGTTTACAGCATGTGGTATGGGAGCAGCGCTCAAAGGCTGAGCCAGTTCTTTGACGCCGCTTTCCTGCAGGCAAGCGTCGTGTTTATAGACGAGTTTCAGGCATTTGGCAAGAAGTTCCAGTCCTCTTCGGAAGTTGGCATGGAGGAGACCAGGGTTCAGACGGTGCTTCTTGAGAAGTTTGACGAGCTCCAGAAGAGAAACTACAGGACTGTCATCTTGATAGCAACGAATGAGTACGAAAGCCTTACGGAGACTCTCAGGAGAAGGGGAATAGTCGGGGTGATAGACCTCGATACGTCTATGAGCAAAGATGTGCTGACAAAGATAGCCAGCAGGGAGTGCGAGCGCTATGGCATAACGATATCTCCGGCGGCCATAATAAACGCCTTGGAGGAGTCTTTGAGGGCGCTGGGGGTTAGCACCATAACTCCGGCCGATGTCGTCAATGCGTTTCAGGTGGTTGTCAACTCTAAGTCAGCGCCAATTCAGGAGGGCTTCCTACAGAAGCTTAAGGGAGGCGGGCCTAAGGAGCTTCCCTCGCTTTCCTCGCTTATAACCCTTGAGGACTTCAGGGCCGCCGCAAGGAAGATAAAGTCCTATGCCACAGGCGAGAAGACCGAAGCCGCTAAGAAGGCCGTCATAAAGGTCAGACCTAAGGAGAGGTACAAGGACGTGGGCGGTCTCCACGGGGTGAAGGACGAGATAATGAAGGAGATAGGGCTTGCGCTCAATCCGGACCTCGCGCTGAAGGCCAACTACATACCTCCCAAGGGTTACTTGTTCTACGGTCCTCCGGGCACGGGGAAAACCCTCATGGCAAAGGCGCTGGCGGGTGAAAACGACGTTTGGTTCTACAACATAAGCGGGCCCTCTATAATTCAGGGAATGTATGGCGACCCCGAGAAGACCATAAGGGATATATTTGATGATGCCAGAAAGAACGCTCCCTCAATAATATTCTTTGACGAGATGGACTCGGTGGCCCCCAAGAGGGGTACTCATGACCCGGTAATGGACAGGATAGTCTCGCAGCTGCTGACGGAGATGGATGGTTTTGTGCCTCTAACGGGCGTTGTGGTGATCGGAACCACCAACAGGATGGACGTACTTGACCCCGCGCTCTTGGAAAGGTTTACGAAGCACTTTGAATTCCCATATCCAAAGAACAGGGAGGAGAAGAGGGAGATAATCGAGATACACCTTCGCGAGTACAAGGATGCGCTGGCCCCTGGCCTAACAGTAGATCAGATACTCGACGTCTTTGACAAAAAGACGCTTTCACCTAGGAAGATCGAGGACACGATCAACGATGCCAATAGGCTTCGGGCTAAGGAGCTGGAGGCCATAAGCGAGTTAGTTGCGGCCGCAAAGAGAGGTGATGAGGAGGCGCTCAACAACGTGAAGAACATATTCGCCCCCGATCTGAAGCGGGCTTCGGAGCTGCTTGGCTTTGAGGTAAGCGAGAAGGAGATAAGCAGGCTTGAGTCCATAACGCCATCGAACTACCCACTTATGATATACCACTTTGAGAAGGCCCTTGAGAACGCGCAGGAGGAGGGAATCGAAGAGGCAAGGCAGATGATAGAGTCAACGGTGAGGGCGGAGAAACCGGAGGTTGGGAGGTCTTACGGCCTCGTGGCTTTGGGAGAAAGCGCTCAGAGCGGGCTTGTGAGCGTCATAGAGGTCCTCGTTAATCCCAATGGCAGCGGCAAGGTTTACGTGGTCGGAAGCGAAGCGGGAGAGAGCGTTAGAGCCAGCGCCGAGGACGCGTTTATATACATAAACTCGATTTCTTCCTGGAAGTACAAGAGCTACGATGTTTACGTGGAGCTCGTTACTCCCGCCAAGGGCATGGAGAAACAGCCCATAGGCTTTGGCGCCACTGTGCCGCCGGTTTCAGGTCCCTCGGCGGGCTTGGCTATAGGGATAGCCATGATTTCAGCGCTGACAAACATCCCAGTGGATCCAAGCGTGGTGATAACCGGGGCTGTGACCGCAAAAGGAGAGGTTTGGCCCGTGGGTGGGCTTGACTACAGGGGAAGCGGAAAGATCGAGGCAGCCCTTCAGGATAAGTACGCCAAAAAGCTCATAATACCTGAGTACAACTATGAGCACTTTGGAGACGTTGGCATACAGGAGGTCCTTGAGAAAAGGAAGATAAAGGTGATCCCCGTGAGGACTCTTCTCGAGGGGGTTAAGGAAGCCCTCGTGGGAGAACCAACTGAGGAAAGCATATTGTCGGCTCTGGGCGCGGAGTTGGTGGAAAAAGCATGAAGGCTGCAGCGACAATAAGGGTGTATGGGGTCGTACAGGGCGTCGGTTTTCGCTTCTTCGCGCAAAGGGTGGCATCATCCCTTTCACTGACGGGTTTTGCCAGAAATGAGGAAGACGGATCCGTGACGATACAGGTGGAGGGAGAACGCGAGGACATAGCCAAGTTCGTAGACGAGGTTAGCAGAGGGCCTAGGCTTGCACGCGTGTCCAGAGTTGACGTTTCGTGGAAGCCATACGCTGGGGCTTACTATGATTTTTCCATAGAGCGAGCCGCTGCAATAGTTCCTGTTTTTAATCGGTTTTGCCGCGCGTGCTTTGACGGCCCCTTGACTCTGCAGGCACTAAAGTTACCAGATCCTTCCGCTCTGTTTAAGAGCCACGAAGCGCCTTTCAGTTGTGGAATTGCCTGAACTAGCTTCGACGTACCTTCTGTTATTTTCGCTAAAAGAGGGTCTTCAAATTGGCACAAGGGGAAAAAAGGCGTTTAACCTGAAACCGGGTACTTACGTTTACGTGGGTTCTGCGCGGGGAAGGCTAAAAAGCAGGATAACTAGGCACTTCTCACCTCATAAAGCCCCGTTTTGGAACATTGACTACCTCACGATTAAGGTCAGCCCCTTGGTTTCGTTGGCGTTGTCGCCCAGATATAGTGAGGGATTTACCGCGGCGCTGCTTTCAAAAGCCTTTCACGGGGTAAAAGGCTTCGGCGCGGCCGACGACCCTTTGAACTCCACGCACCTATTCCAATGCGAGTGCGACCTGAAGGCGTTTCTCGACGAGCTGGCGGATGCCCTAGCTGTCTAGTTTTTCGAGTAGCGTGTTTATGCGGCTCTCTAATTTTTTTAGCCTTTCCAGCTCCCGCCTAAGGGCGTCAGGCCCCGTTAAGCAATCGCGCAAAAAAATTGAAAAGAGATCGTCTTCAAGCTCTTCTTGATCTAGTTCCTTTAAGAAAGTGAAATCATCGGATATAGAGTAGTAACGCCTGGCAGGTCCGCTTGGGCTTTGCTTTGTCCATGATGTAATCATGCCTAGCTCTTCGAGCACTTTTAGGTGCCTTACAACTGCCTGTTC